>CAYWYR010000012.1:0-7076 GCA_964462685.1 uncultured Hyphomicrobiales bacterium
TAAACGCAATAGAGATTCTTCACCGCTCGCTGTGCTCGGGTTCTGAATGACGGGGGTTGTGGAGGACGCCCCCCTATCTTTAGGCAATTTCATTCGTATTAGCGTATTGAATACTTCCTTTTATCAAGAAAGCTGGGTTGTATTCGTTAATTTTGCATAATCTATATTGATCATCACTGTTAAATAGGAAGACTAGATGTCTGGAATGCCTCCAAAAACCGAAAAAGGTAATTTCTCCCATGTGGAAGGGAAGTACTGCGTACGCGATATATCTCTAGCGGACGAGGGACGTAAACTTATGGACTGGGCCGAGAGCCGTATGCCCGTAATTCAGAAGCTGAGAGAAGAGTATTCTAAAACGAAGCCGTTCAAGGGTTATAAGATCGCGGGCTGCCTGCACGTAACTAAGGAAACGGGAATTCTTGTGCGTCTTTTCCAAGAAGCTGGCGCAGAGGTTTACTGGTCGGGTTGCAACCCGCTATCGACCAATGATGCTGTTGCCGCGGCGCTTGCCGAGGAAGGTATCGGTATGTACGCATGGTATGGAAATCATGATGATTTCTACTGGTGTATCGAGCGTACTCTTGACCCTAAGCCGCACCTTACGCTTGATGACGGCTGTGACCTTATCAATACTGTACACGAAAAATATAAGGATTACGCTAAGAACGAAGTGATCGGCGGTACTGAGGAAACTACTACCGGCGTTCACAGACTGCGTTCGCGCGAGGCGGCGGGCGAGCTTTATTATCCGGTATTCGCAGTTAATGATGCTGAGACTAAGTGGGATTTCGATAATGTTTACGGTACTGGCCAGTCCACACTTGACGGCATTCTGCGTGCTACTTCTGTGATGTTCGCAGGTAAGAATTTCGTTGTCGGTGGCCATGGCCACTGCGGAAGCGGTGTTGCACTGCGCGCTAAGGGTATGGGTTCTAATGTTATCATCACTGAGGTGAAGGCTACTGCTGCTATCAAGGCAACGCTTAACGGCCATGAGGTAATGACTATGGAAGAGGCTTCTAAAGTGGGTGATATTTTCTGTACCGCAACTGGTGTTAAGGATATCATTACTAAGGAGCACTTCTTGAATATGCGTGAAGGCGCGATTGTTTGTAATACAGGGCACTACGATAGTGAAATTAATATCCCTGACCTTGAAGAGATATCTGAAAGTAAGAGAACTATCCGCCCTAATTGCGAAGAGTACACTCTGAAAAACGGCAAGAAAATCTATTTGCTGGCTCAGGGCCGCTTGATCAATCTGGCGGCGGCGGAAGGTCACCCTTCTGAGGTAATGGATATGTCATTTGCTAACCAATTCCTAGCACATGTTGAGCTTGTCAAAGCCCATAAAGCTGGTAATAAGTTACCTAATAAAGTACTTGATTTATCAGAAGAACAGGACGAGTATGTTGCTAAGACTAAGCTTGAGTCCATGGGTATGAAAATGGACAAGCTGACAGATGAGCAGATCAAATACATGAGCGCTTATAACGAAGGCACTTGATATTCAGATAGAATCTGAGCTTGAAATCATAAAGCCCCGACAGTTGATCTGCCGGGGCTTTTTTTTGTGTAAAGTGTAATAATTCTGATTTTGCGTGTACTAATAGAACAAATGAAAACGGAATTGCAAAAAGAATACGCATTATTGATATCAGAGCATCAGGGTATCCTCTATAAGATCGGGAGATCATATACGGGGCAGCAAGATGATTTCGATGATCTATATCAAGAGATGATGATCCAGTTGTGGAAGTCCTACGGAAGATTCAACGGTGAATCCAAAGTGAGTACATGGGTTTACAGGGTATGCCTGAATACCGCGTTGAACTATAATAAATCCAAGAGAACTTACAGCAGTAGATTTATTGAGGATGAAAGAATAGAGGATTTTAAAGACGAGTCGGATATTGAGAAAGAATTACTTGAGAAGGAGAAAGCGAAAATCCTTTACGAATCTATCAATGAACTTAAGCGGGTAGATAGAGCGGTAATTTTGTTAGCACTTGATGGTAATTCGTATTCGGAGATCGCAGATATATTAGGTATCACTGTATCTAATGTAGGTGCAAAGCTATCCCGGGCAAAATCAAAGTTAGAAACAATAATGAAGAGTAAAAACTATGGACTATGAAAAGCTAGAAGATATATGGAACACTGACCATAGTGATTCAAATTACTTTAATAAGTCAATCAGGCCAGAAATCAATAATATAATCAACCAAAAATCAGGAGATCTCATGGAGAAGCTCAAAAGAAAAATCTTAACTGAAACTATACTAACTATCGCACTGATAGCTGTTGTATTGATTACTACTCGCGAAAACGCTACTTTATACCCTATGTTGATGGGTGTATCGGCACTTGTGATAGTATCGTTGTTACCCTATTATAAACTATGGTCGCAGATGAATGTAGTACAGGAACTTGATATTATGAAGTCTATGGATCTGAGAATCAAGATTGTAAAATCGTTTATTAAGAGCCTGAAGCGTTTTGTATGGGTAGTAACCTCCCTTGCCATGCTTTTAGGTCTATGGTTAGTTTTGTTTGAAAGCGGGAAGTATGATATGGGCGCTATTAGTTACGAACCTATAATAGTAATCGGGCTGGCGACGTTAGCTATTGTATTCGCGATAGCCGGTATCCTAAACAAGATTTATATCCCCAAGCAATACGGCACTGCAATAAATGATCTGATAGATATGAAGAAAGAATTAGAGGCAACTTGATATCATTAGGTAAGACAGCCATGAATAATCTTTATATTCATGGCTGGATATTTATATTGCGATATCATCAAACAATGAAAGGGCGAAAATGACACTTTTAAAAAAAATTTTGATTGTATTGATATTAGTTTCGTCATTGCTTTCATGTGAAGACAGTGATAATAACCCTGCGTATAGTTCTGGTGTCATTGAAGCTGAATCTGGCAAGTTGATGACGGATATCAGGGGTGATATTGAAGAAGATGATGTAGTTTTTGAAGGTGACTTTTCTTCTTTTGCTGGTATTGTTACGGCAACTACTCGCAATGGGACGGATTTTGTAGTTATTACCCTGCGGTCGCCAGTGGTTGGTGAGTACGATTTAGCTACAAACTTATCGAGCAGTGTAGTGCTTACCTACGATGGCAAATCATATAAAAATGAGGGAGGGGTAATAAATATCACTGAACTAGATAATGATGTGTTCAAAGGTACGATATCAAGCATTGAGCTTAACAGCACTAGTGGTGAAGGCAGTGTTACTATGCAGAACGTATCTTTCAGTTTAGAAGACTAAAAGCAACATTCTATTTTCTGATCGTCTGTTTTTGGAAACATTTAAAGGGGTGGAAGGTATGGAAAAGATTACAGTTGTATTTTCTCATGGGTTGGAAGGCACGCCTTACGGATCGAAGTCCCGTCTTCTTGCTGATATATCAACAGCACAGGGTTTCAAGTATATAGCAAAGGATTACGGTCAGGATACTCCTGTTGAAGAGCGGAGTAAGATGCTATCGGAAATATTATCTGATGTAAAGGGTGATATTATACTTGCCGGTTCAAGTATGGGCGGTTATATGGCCGCTGCCGAAGCAAATGAGTCTAAAGTAAGAGGACTTTATCTAATAGCACCGGCATTATATATGGATAATTATCCGGTTCAAGAATTTACACCTAAGACCAAAGTTATAACGGTAAGGCATGGCTGGCGAGATACTGTTGTTCCTATTAGTAATTCCTACCAGTTCGCCGCATCAAATAACGCGGAAATGGAAATAGTGGATGATAATCATAGAATGACGGATACTATCGAAGGTTTAGCTGTAAGCTTTACAAGATTTCTTACGCGCGGAAGAGAGGAATAAAATAGCTTTTATCCATTATCAATCAGATTTAATCCAATACCGTTCTGCATAAAATAATTACTATATTGCTGGCTATCTTATTTGTATCATTATCAATAGTGTTTTATAATCTGTATGATTCTGAACAGGACCGCCAAGCTATAAAATCAGATTTAGTTGAAATATCCGATATTAAGTACGGTTTGTTCAATGTGGATGAATGGCAGAAGATATTGGCGGGTATCGTAGCTACAAAGATCGATGAGCTTGAAATAGACCCTAAAAGTAAGGAGGAGATGAGGCATAAGGTCTCGGATTTCCTATATGAGGCTATCGATGACTTTGACAAGCGTACACATGAAAAGAACAAGGGTGTAAGTGGCTTTTTCAAAAACGCCGTAGCTGATGTAACTGATATTTTCGGAAGGATGAAAGAGGACGTTCCTATTTTTACGGAACAGGTTATGTCATTTATCGATGACCCTAATAACCGCGAGGCTGTGAAAGGTTTTTTAGATGATAAACTTGATGAGTATGCTGCTGAGACATTCGCAAAGATGGATTATTCCGTTCATGATTCAATTATTGAAAAGTACGGCAAACCTGATAGAGCCACTACTATAGACTATTTAAATGACAGGATGAACGAATATGAGCGGACTACTGTCGGCAGCAGATATCTTGTACTCGCACTGGCCGGTGTCACAGCATTATTTATTTTCTTTTTGAAAAAGCCCCGCAAGATAGATATGGTTTTGCTAATATTATCTTGTTTGATTTTTCTGGCGATTGGGCTTAGCCTGCCTATGATAGAAATAGATGCCAGAATAGCTGAAATAGATATCAGCTTATTAGGTGAAAATATTCTATTCCAGGATCAGGTATTATACTATAAGAGTAAAAGTATTCTGCAGGTGGTAGCGCTTATGATGGGCCAGGGCCAGGCTGATGTTTTGATAGTGGGTATTATGGTTCTTGCTTTTTCGGTTTTGTTCCCACTATCTAAGTTAATTGCATCATTAATAGCAGTTTTATCTACAAAAGCGAAAAATAATAAAGTAGTTGACTTTTTGATACATAAAACTGGCAAGTGGTCGATGGCAGATGTTATGGTAGTTGCTATCTTTATGGCATATATCGGTTTTTCAGGTATATTGAGTGAGCAATTGGGGCAGCTAGAGAATATCAGTACAAAGATTGAACTGCTTACTACCAATGAGTCCGAACTGCAGACTGGGTTCTTCGCTTTTGCTTCCTTTGCGGTGCTAGGGCTTCTATTAAGTAATAAGATCAAATAGTATCAAATTTATAGATCAATAATATGAATAAGGTTATAAATGATATAGCGGCAAAGCTAGATAGCCGAAAACTATTTATAATCGATGCTATGGGAGCGGGGTTATCTTCATTTCTTCTTGGCTTAGTGCTGATGAATAATACCGATATATTTGGGATCCCAAAAGAAACGCTATTTGTATTAGCATTGATACCTATAATATTTATCATCTATGATGTTCTTGCTGTTTTATCTATGTTTTATAGGAATTACATAAGCTTTAAGATTATTGCGATGTTAAATATTATCTACTGTGTCATATCTTTTATTTTGTGTATTATAGATTTTAGAAGCATTACGGTTATTGGATGGTTATATATTATCGGTGAAATCTTTATTGTCATTGGAATAGCTTTAATAGAGTTAAGAAAAAGTAAAATTATCAGAATACAAAATTGAAAGCAGCAACTATACACAAGTACGGCACTCCATCAGATATAAAAGTAACAGAACAAAATACTCCTGAAATTAAGGATGATGAGGTTCTGATAAGAGTTAAAGCTTCGGCTGTGAATGATTATGACTGGTGTATAGTAACGGGTAAACCCGCTTCCTATAGACTTATCTTTGGGTTTACTAAACCGAGAAAGCCTATACTCGGTATGGAGATGAGTGGTATTATAGAAAAGAAAGGAAAGCAGGTAAAGAACTTCCAGATAGGTGATAGGGTAATTTCTGATACTTCCGATGATAGGCTAGGTAGTTTTGCAGAACTAGTTGTATTAAAAGAAAAATCGCTGACTAAGTTACCTGAATCATTTGATTTTGTTGAAGGAGCGAGCATTCCTCATGCTGCTGCTTTAGCCTATCAAGGTTTGTATGATCTGGGAAATATTAAAGATGGGATGAAGGTATTAGTTAATGGAGCAGGTGGGGGAGTCGGATCGTTCGCGTTATTTTTCTGTAAGCAGATGAATTGTTATACCACTGGTGTGGACACTGGCGCTAAGCTTGTGAATATGACTAATATCGGCTATGATAAAGTTATTGATTATAAGAAAACTGATTTTACAGAACTCTATGAAAAGTATGATTTGATATTGGATGCTAAAACCAATCGAGTGCCCAGTAAGTATATAAAAGTATTGAATCCGGGCGGCGTTTATGTAACGGTAGGTGGTGAGCCTTCAAGATTAATTCAGGCCGCTCTTCATCAGAATATTGTTTCTAGATTTTCGGATAAGAAAGTCAAAGTGCTTGCCGTTAAGACTAATAAAGGTATAGATAAGATACTTGATATGCTAAATGGACATAGTATTCATATCGATAAATATGAAGGCTTGGGATCAGTACACCAAGCCGTTGCTGATTTTGGTGCTGCCACCCATACGGGCAAGGTAGTGGTTGAACTTTGATCAGTTATTTTTTTACCATATCGAGGGCTACTTTATAGCGGCTTTCCAGGGTGTCTAATGGCATAAAACCTTCACCGAATTTGATATACTGTTCTCCATCGGTAAGGAAAAGGGATGGAAACCCTGATACGCCGAGGCTGCTCGATTTTTCGAAACCCTGAGTCATTTTTGCTGATATATCTGCGGTTTTCATTCCGGATAAAAGTTCATCGCTTTCTATATCCAGCTTTTGGGCCAGCCAAATGTATAGCTCGTCCTCCATTGGCTTTAGTCCTTCGAAATAAACTGCTTTATGAGATAAGCCAGCAGCTTCCATAGCTTTATCTGGATAGTTAGATATAATATAAGCGAGAGCTTTCGATAGCGGTATTGAAGTGAATACAGCGCTTCCTTCCTTTAATGTGCCTTCGAGAAAATTTTCTCCGAACTCAACACCTGTGGCTTTTTCTACATCTTTATATGCCCATGCGATATAGGGTGCGACTTCACCTATGGGGCCGATGCGTTCGCCTGTTATCATACCGCCTGGCACTACCTCTATTTC
>CAYWYR010000012.1:7176-117889 GCA_964462685.1 uncultured Hyphomicrobiales bacterium
GGGCTTGTAAAGACCAGCGACAATATAGTTGAAGTAAATAATCAAGACTCGCTATTTGAAATCGGATCCATAACAAAGGTGTTTACTGCATTGCTTTTGGCCGAAGGGATTAATTCGGGTAGGTATGATGAGCAAACAATTTTATCAGATATTTATGGCGGGAATCTTAATGATGTTTATAAAGACATACGGCTTACAGAACTTAGTAATCATACAAGTGGAATGCCTCGTGTACCAAATGATCTGGCTGTATATTTGACTGATATGAATGACCCTTATAAGGATTATAGCTATAAAGTACTTACCGAGTACCTTATGAGAAAGGACCCTTCATTTAATCCAGAAAAAAAATACGCATATTCAAACCTTGGGCCTTCTGCATTAGCGCTCGCTTTCCAGAATAACTATAACAAACCTTATGGTAGATTACTCGATTCCTTGATATTTAATCCTCTAAGTATGCAAGAAACAACTATTGATATTTCAGAAACTGGAGATAATTTGGTGAGAGGACTAGATCAATTAGGTGCTACTACTTCGAATTGGGATATGGCTGGTATGGAAGGTGCGGGAGCGATTATATCCAACGTATCCAACATGTCTGAATTTATAAGAATGCAGTTCGAGACAGACACTACAAGTTTTTATAGTTTGGCTATGAATGAGACATTTAAAGTAAACGAGAATCTAAGCATAGGGATGGGGTGGCATATATCAAGAAATTCTTCAGGGCGGAAACTGTACTGGCATAACGGCGGTACTGGAGGTTATTCATCTATGATGCTGATAGATAAAGAAAGTAATACAGGTATTATACTTTTATCCAATGTTTCCGCTTTTCACCCAAAGAGGCAGGAAATTGATAATACCGTTTTTGAACTTATGAAAGCAGTTAGTGAATAGGTAAAATTGAGATTAATTTGATAGCGATATGGCTAATAAATAATGCTGAACTATATCTTAAAAACCTGCCATATCGGAAAGTATTCTGAATTCATCACCTACTACCTCTTTGCGAGCCTCGGTTCTGTGAACCTTTATTTTTATTGCGGTTGGCGAAGAACTCTTGTTTTCTCCTTTGCTTCACTTTTTCCATTTCTTTCTTTTCTGCTTTGTTCATTGGTCTATCTGTCTGGGGATAAGGATTTTCTTTTACTATTTCGATTTTTTGCCCGATGAGCTTTTCGATATCTTTTATATATACATTTTCTTCTGGTTCACATATTGAAATGGAAATGCCTTCCTCCTTTGCTCGGCCACACCGACCGATTCTATGTACATAGGTTTCAGGCTCATTAGGTATATCATAATTGATAACGTATCGAAGTTTGTTTATATCGATCCCACGTGCTGCTATATCGGTAGCTATTAATAGTCTTATTTTTCCGATTTTAAAATCATTAAGTGCTTTTTGTCGTTGGTTTTGAGATTTATCTCCATGGATGGCTGCACATTCGATATTACTTTTTCGCAGATTCCTTACAATTCGATCTGCCCCGTGTTTAGTTCTTGAAAAAAGCAATACTTGACCGAGGTCTGGGTTGTTGAGGATATGCAAAAGCAAATCATGCTTTTTATTTTTATTTGTGGTGTAGAGGTATTGCTGTATCGTTTCCGCTGTAGAAGATACCGTATCGACAGTCACTTTTTGTGGATTATTGAGGATCTGCTGGGATAAGGCCAAAATATTATTTGGCATTGTAGCAGAGAAAAACAGGGACTGTCTTTTTGTGGGTAGTTTTGCAATTATCTTTTTTATATCATTAATGAAGCCCATATCAAGCATGCGATCAGCTTCATCAAGAACAAAATATTTAACTGCCGAAAGAGATATATAGCCTTGATTCATTAAATCGAGTAAACGCCCAGGAGTTGCCACTAAAACATCCACGCCTTTTCTCAAGGCATCGGACTGAGGTTGTTGTTTGACCCCTCCGAATATTACGGTATTGCGGAAATTTGTGTATTTGGCGTAAGTGGTAAAGCTTTCTCCGATCTGTATTGCTAGCTCACGAGTAGGTGTAATCACTAGTGATGAAATTTTTCTTTTGCCTGAGGGGTTTGGTTGGCCATTGAATAAATGCTGGATTATAGGGATAGCAAACGCAGCTGTTTTTCCAGTACCTGTTTGGGCGCTGCCTAAAACATCTTCTTTATTTAAAACCAATGGGATTGATTTAGCCTGAATAGAAGTGGGTTCTGTATATTTCTCATCTTTTAATGCTTTAAGGATTTCAGGTATCAAATTTAAGTCTTCGAATTTCATTGGCTTTTCTTTTTGTAACAACGTGCTGCTAGTATTCTTTTTTATAATACAAATTTACGATAGTTTAAACTTATCATATTCCCTTCGATATATGGCGATAGGGTGGTAAATCGGTTCGGATTTGGTGGTGGGGGAGACCATACCCAGAACCTTGTCTGAGACAAGAACATGACCTCGCCAGCGTGGTACAGATGAAATTGCGGTGGGGGTTGTAATGTCTATCTTTCGACAAGCTAAAGATGACATGATTGAGATTAGATGATTAAGATTGGGCGTTTTGCAAAACACCTCTTAGCCAGGTATGTAAGCGGGCGGTTTAGCTTACTTCTATCTCATATTCCTGAATTTTACGGTAGAGTGTAGTAAGGCCGATGCCGAGCATTTCGGCTGCTCTGGTTTTGTTGCCTTTGCAGTGATCAAGGACTTTTGCGATATGTTTTTTTTCCATAGCGGATAGATCCAGGCCGCTACCACCATCTTCATCCTGCATATCGAATGGTAGTGATTCGATTTCCAGCCTATCTCCGTCTGTCATTATCACAGCTCTTTCAATGATGTTCCGAAGTTCGCGCACATTACCGTTCCACTGGTGCTGTAGAAGTCTGTCTTCAAACTTTTTATCCATTTTCAGCATTGCGATCTCATTTTCCTGAGAGAATCTTTTTACGAAGTGTTTGGCAAGGACGATAATATCGTTCCCTCTATCGCGGAGCGGGGGTAGTTTGAGCTGAAAAACTGATAATCGGTAGTATAAATCGAGCCTAAACCTTCCGTCATTGGATTCTTTTTCAAGGTTTTTATTTGTAGCTGCGATAATCCTGACATTTACTTTTTGTTCTTTTGTATCTCCGACTTTCATAAAAGTGCCGCTTTCCAGTACTCTGAGAAGCTTGCTCTGAAGTTCAATATCCATTTCACCCATTTCATCAAGGAATACCGTTCCGTTATCGGCGGCGGTAAATAAGCCGTCTTTATCCTTTTTTGCATCAGTGAAAGCCCCGGCCACATGCCCGAACAATTCGCTTTCAAGTAACTGTGCGTTAAGGGCGGCACAGTTGATAGCGAAAAAAGGTTTGTCCTTTCTTTTGGAATCTTCGTGTATCGCTTTAGCGAAAACTTCTTTACCTGTTCCTGTTTCCCCCAGTAGCAATACTGTAGCATTGGTTTTAGCTACTTTTTTGGCAAGCTTGACAATAGTCTTTATTTTATCGGATTCACCGATAATAGCTTTGAAAGGATCGCTCGATTTATCTGATACTGTCACCTCTTCGGCGGTTTCAATAGACTTCCACTGTTCATAGGCTTTGGCAGCCGCATTATTGAGCAACGGCACTATTTTGTCGTTTTCATCACCTTTACTTAGATAATCATGAGCACCGATTTTCATGGCTTTTACGCCGTCTTCGATTTTCCCGAAAGCTGTGAGTACGATTATCTCAGTTTCAGGGTATTCCTGTTTACATCTTCGGAGAATATCGATACCGTTACCATCGGGTAGGATAACATCTGTCAATAGTAGGTGCGGTGGGGATTTGAAGAATTTTTTTAGCCCCTCGGTTGCAGTTTCCGCGGTATCGACATTGTATCCTTCAAGGGAAACTATCCTCTTAAGAAGATTACGGAGTCTTGGTTCATCATCTATGATGAGTATATTGATTTTCGATTTATCCATACTTTCTACGCTTACACCGCTACTTCTACTCTTCTTATATCGCTCAGATCGTATCACTCAGAGAGCCCTAAATAATACCTTATGCCAATTTGGTGGGCGATAATTTCTGATTTAAAGATTTAGATTTATGATATTGTGTTAATTGAATCACACACATTAACGAAACTAACTATATATTGGTTTTGTATATATAGTATGAATCAAAAATTCGTTGTAAATATTCTAAAGTCATAATGTTGAGATTAAAAATGCCGACCGACCCTAGGTGGGTCAAATTAGCGGAAGAAAACCTTGAGGAACTATTAACGGATCATGCTTACTGTGAACAGAAAGCTGCAAGTTCAGCTATTTCAATAATCGTAAACTATCCTGAATACGATGATATTGTAGCCAAGATGAGCGAGGTAGCTATAGAGGAGTTGGATCATTTTAAGCAGGTACATCAGAAACTCTTAGATAGGGGTTGGAAACTCGGCAAAGAAAGAAAAGACCATTATGTAAATGATCTCCGTAAGTTTTTCCCCGGTGGCACGGGTAAGAAAGTGCATCTGATAAATAAGCTTCTGTTTTCGGCAATGATAGAGGCGAGAAGCTGTGAAAGGTTCAGGATGCTGCACAGGACTGTAGCGGACAAGGATCTCAGCGAATTTTATCATGATCTGGAGCAAAGCGAGGCTCAGCATTATGCCCTTTTTATAAATCTGGCTAAGAAACATGCCCCTACAGGTATGGACGTAGAGTCTAAATGGCAGGAATTTTTGGATTATGAGGCGAGCCTAATGGCAAAATACTGCAAAACAGAAACCATGCACGGCTAAAGGGTAAAAATGCAATGCCAGAACTTATAGGAATAGATTCATACAAAGATGCTTTTCAGAAAAAAATTGAAAAGCTTCAGGGTGGATTAGATAGCCCTGACCTGATGCTAATAGCGGGTGTTTCGGGTACTGGTAAGTCCGCATTGCTGGAACATTTGCATGATACGGCTGCTGAGGATTTCCCCCAACTGCCGAGATCAATCGTATCTGGGGAAGGGGGAGTCGGTGATACGAGTATCAGCCAGACCCAGCCGCTTGCAATAATTTCCGGGACACTTGAAAAACTACTGAATTTCCGCCCAGGTAAGGCAAAAAAGCGATTTGCCTATAATGTGGGTATTACCATGCTTACGGCTCTACCGCTGATAGGTGATGTATTCTATGCGGCTAAGGAAATAGGGCGAGACTATGAAAAGTATCAAAAGGAAATGAAGGATGAAAATGCTTTTTCGAGCTCCCAGATCGAAGATTTCTATGCGGCACTTGTTCAGCTATCGCAAAAGAATCCACTTTTGATAATGATCGACGATGCCCATAATGCTGATTCAGCATCAGTGGAGCTTTTGCAGGAGCTGGCTGGCAAGGATAGCGATGCAAGAAACATTCAGTTGATAATAAGTTATGATCCAGATGTACTTATCAATAATCCCTCACCTTTTTCAAGTTGGATCAATACCACGCTAAATAGTAGCAGTACCACACTTTTCCAGTTGAAGCCGTTATCGGCAAAGCAGTTATCGGTATGGCTGAGCAGTAACTTGGATGGTTATATACAGGGCCCGGAGTTTGAGCGCTGGGTTATGGACAGGACTGCCGGAAATCAGTCTATACTAAATGAGTATTTACGTTATTTTAAGAAGAATCCACCAATATCTGAAGAAGGTATATTTAGAAAGGAGTTTTATGATAAATTTCTCCCTTCCAATATCTATGATGCGATAAAGGAGTTGAGCGGGCAGTTATCTTCAGATGATACTGATTTTCTTTGTACGGCATCGGCGGAGGGGAATGAATTCACTGTTTTCATGCTTTCTGAGCTGACTTCAGAATCTTCTGTTTCAGTGATTAGAAAATTAAGGAAGATCCAAAACGAAACGGGGCTGATAAAGCCGCTGGGCCTACAAAGAAGGTACGGGGAGAAAACGACAGTATATGCTTTTTCGAGGCAGTTTTATCATAATTATTTTGAGGGGCAACTCCAGTATGAGGAGCAGGTGGAGCTGCACTCTCGGATAGCTGAGAAGCTAAAGAAAAAATTTGAACAATCTGACTCCCCTTATGAAAAGGCACAGTTAGTAGGTTATATAGCTGCCCACAGCAAGGAAGCCGATAATCCAGAGATAGCTGAATCTGTTCTTGCGGAATCGGCGGGATTACTTGGGGGAGCAGATATCGATGCTTTAGCTCAGAAGCTTGGATTAAGTATAGACTTATCTGCTATGGAGGAAATTGAGACGAGTATTTCATCAGGGGAAGTAAACGGCATCGGCGGAGAAGGCGATGCTTTGAATTCTATTGAAGCGCCTATTGATATTGGACTGCCGTTCAATATGCTTAGACACAGAGTAGCTACTTTCCATAATTTAGGCAAACTATCTGAAGCCTATCAGGAGACTAAACGCCATCTGAAATTCGGTGACAGGGTTTATTCCAAAAGAGAGATGATTATGTTGCTGGTGATGCAAGCCAAAACGTTAATCGACCTTAGGGAGCTGGAGAATGCTGAATCTGTACTTGACAAAGCAAAAAAGCTGGCTGGCGATTCGCCCGACGAGCAGGTAAAGTGCCTCCTAATGAATACAGAAGCTATCATATTAGATGAAAAGGGCGATAACGGCAAGGCTCAGGAAGTACTTCAAGAAGCCGCTAAGCTGGCCTTTACGCTGCAGCCAGAGTTAAAGTTGATGACACTTGCTAACATCGGTAGGCTTATCGAGGAAAAAGATCCTGAACTCGCGGAGAAGTATTATGATGCTTCGGAAAAACTGAGAGGTGAGTTATCTTTATCAGGCCTGATAATTAGAAACTGATGGGGTTTACCGAAAATCAATAGCTTTAAGCGGCGTAGCTTTTAATGTGTAGCGAATCGGCAGGAAAGATGCCAGTATTGATAAAAGTATAGCAAGTGCTACAATAGTAGCATAATGCCACCACACGAACGCAACGGGAAGTGAATCCACGAAATAGATATCGGGATCAAGCCTGATAGGTTCGAAAAAGTATTGAAGAGTCAAGAACAGCCCTGATACCAAAAGGCCTATTACTATTCCTTTGATGCAGAATAAAAGAGACTGATAGATTACCATTTTATACAGGCTGGCATCGGCAAGCCCTAACATTCTCAGCAGCCCGATCTGTTTTGTTTTCTCCACTGTACCTATAAGTATGGTAGTCATGATGGTAAACGCTGCGATAATCGATATAAGGCTAAGAACTATTGGGATAGGCTTTTTCTGTATCTCGATCCAGAGAAACTCTTGATAATGCAGGCTTTTAGCTGTGTTGGCCCAATGCGGATATCCTAATTTTTCGTTAATAGCTTCTACCAGAGCCTGATCTTGGACATGGGTAATTTGCTTTTTCTTTCTGAGTATTATCGAGCTGTATTCTTCATCTGTAAAGCCTAGGAATTTTCTGCCTATAGGTAGAGAAGTTATGATTATGCCTTCATCGAATTTACCCATGCCCGAGCGGAAACTACCAGCAACCAGTGCTGGCCGAGTGGTAATAGGTGGCAGGTAGCTTATAGCAAAGGGATTGCTATTTGGCTGGGATGTTACAGTGAATATCGTTACGGTGTCATACACACTTATATTATTTGCTGATAAGAGTTTTTCAGGTAAAAGTACTTTAGGAAGTTGACCTTCTGTAATGGGTGTTATTAAATCATTTACTGGGTCTGTTTGTTTATTATGTTTATCAATCAAAAAGGGCCGAAGTCTTTTGATATCTGCGGTATCCATACCTATCAGAACATAACCATCAAGATTGTCGCCTGAACGCATCATGATACCGCCGGATACAGTGGCTGTTGGTTCGTAGCTATCGGTTTTATCTAAGCTATCGCTGATAATGTTAAGTTTTTCCGACAATTTGCCCAGTTTATCCTGTCCGCTGAAGGAGGCAATTTTGATATCGCCTGAAAAAAGGCTTGTTGCCTGATATAATTTACGATCGAACCCTTCGAGAATGGCGAGAGAAACCGATAAAGCTATTACACCCAAGGCTACAGAGACAACAGCGATCCTGCTGGAGATCCTATAGGTTCGGGAACTGTCGCTTGCGGAGCTTAATTTATCCGCTATATACCAGACGGGGTTTTTGGGCATTTCGGATACGGGGCTTAAAAGGGTGTCCAGCTAAAGGCAAAGTATGGAATCAGAAGCGGGCTGGTTATAAACATCAGTCCGAAATCATAGGCAACTGTTTCGTTATCAAGCCTAAGGCCTGCGAGTACTGCTGACTGGGTTGCACGGCTGAGATCGGGACTCCAAAGTTCTCCCACGAATCTCAGATCAGTCCAGGTACTGAATCTTGTATCCATACCGAACCCTACACCTATGGCACCCTGAGCAAGATCGATAGGGTAAACTGTTTCCAACAGGACAAAGCTTTCTGGCTCGTCAACAGGAGTGACCCGCCCGAAGAGTATAGCGGTAAAGTTGGTGCGCTCCCCCCAGAAACTGGCGTTAGCATAGGCATGCCCCAGATCTACGCCTCCGATATTAGTATGGTTATACCCTGCTGATACAGCAAGGCCTCCCTTTTCATCTTCAAATTCATAATTTAGAAAAGTTCCTTTCAGGTTCATTAGCCACACTTGGCTTTCAACTCCAGGAACAACAGTTACCCCGCCCGTAACTGATAGGTATTCCGATACCCCGATGCCCCCATACAATAGCCCGACCTGCCAGTTACCAACGAAGTGATCATCTTCTATCGGCCGGGCAGTTGGCATCAGGTACTCTCTGTGCCGGTGCCTGTTCTTCTCGGTAGCAAGAGATACTTCTATTATCTGGTTATGATAAAGCTCTATCTCGCCAGCGTAAGTTACTATTTTTATACCTTCACCTTTCTCATCATCTTTTGTGAACTCGGTGATATAGCCTTTTATAATATCAGCACTATAGAGCCTGAAAATGTATTCAACTGCGGGATCTGAAACCAGCTCGTAAAATTCATCATCATCAATACGGAACTCGTTGTATTCCACAGCCCATAGAGATGTAAATGAAAAGAGTAAAATTATAATTATTGATGGATTAATCATTATCCAATATACGATATGGGTAAATTTTATTTGCTAGAAGATGAAATAGTAAATCAAAACACGATTCCAAAATCTATACGAAGATAAGGGTTAAGCGTTGTAGCGTTCTGGTTCTGTACACCCTGCTGGGCTTGTATAAGTGCGTTGGATGTAAAGTATTCGATGCCGAAACCTGTTCCGGCTGCAAGCCATTCCCATAGAATTAACTGGTAACCGCCGACAAAACCGAAGGAATATAGCATATCATCTTCATTGCCATCGGATATGGCGTGAGCTGCAAAAAAAGGTTCTATATACCCACCCGAAAGATCGTAATCCCAGGGGTACCAGCGATAAGTAGCGGCCGCTCCCCAGCCTCTCAGATCATCCCCGCTTCTTACTCGCCTTATCTCTGCTCCTATAGCATTGCCAGCATCTGTTCTATAGAGAAATAGTACACTCGGGAAGTTGAGTAATCTTACGGGATTATGCGAAATTAGAAAGTCAGGCGGGGGCGACTTGGGTTCCAAGGGGTTATCTTGAGCAACTGCTAACCCTGCTGTACCTAATGCTAACAGGGTCGAAAGAAAAAGTTTTAATGAAGATATTTTCATATAGGTTCGAATTGAAACTTAATCATACATTAATCAAATCTTAAGTAGTTATTCTGAGAAGTGCAACTATAAATAGTTTATATTTGAATGATTAATAAACATTCACTTCTAAAAAACAATATGAGAAATATAACACTCTCAATCATAGCGATATTTATGCTCTCATCCATGCCGGCAAAGTCGCAGTCCAACTTGGATATCAACGTAGGTATCGGAACGTCCTACGGGTTAAATGAGTCTATACCATCTGAA
Source organism: uncultured Hyphomicrobiales bacterium (assembly GCA_964462685.1). Classification (GTDB taxonomy): domain Bacteria; phylum Bacteroidota; class Ignavibacteria; order Kapaibacteriales; family UBA2268; genus CAYWYR01. The sequence continues at coordinate 17,048 of CAYWYR010000012.1, forward strand.
AGAGTATTTGGTTTCGTTGCTGGCGCGGGGCTTATCTGGAACAACGGCATTATGCGTGGTTTATCCCCTGAGTTAAACTTTGCGTATTATACAAATGGTACGGCAGACGACGCAACTTTCTCAGAATATTCGACTACCTACATAGCACCGGAGCTAAGATTAAGATACGAGATCGCGCTTCCAAACCCTTACTGGGAGCCTTATGTTTATACCGGTATTGGTGTTACGATGTTTACAGTAGATGAAGTGCCAGAAAACAAGACGCCTGAGGCGGAAACGGAGGGTACTCTTCCGCATATACCTGTCGGTGCTGGTATTACTTACTGGCTTAACAATGACTTAGGTTTGGACGCTAACATAAGCTATAACTACGGTACAACTGATGATTACAACCCTGTGCACGATGATCTAATAGATGCGAACTGGAATGTGAGGGTAGGCGTGCAGTACACTATAGCAGATTTCGCATTAGACAGCGATGGCGATGGCCTTAGTGATGAAGAGGAAGCCAGGCTCGGAACAGACCCTAATAATCCAGATACAGACGGAGACGGACTTTTGGACGGGGAAGAGGTATATGAGTATGAAACTGATCCTACAAAGGCCGATACTGACGGCGGCGGTATCCCGGATGGAGTAGAGGTGAGAAACGGTGCTGATCCGCTTGATTATGCTGACGATATCGTAAGTGTACCTGTAGGATCTAATATCATCGTTAGAAACCTAGAGTTTGAAACTGGTAAAGCACAGATATCTGACAGGTCGGAGCGAATACTGAACGGATTACTTAAGGCGATGCGTGCGGCACCGCAGAAAGAATTCCTTATCATTGGCCACACAGATGATGTTGGGGAAAGAGATAATAACATGATTCTATCTCGTGACCGTGCTGAGGCAGTTAAAAACTGGCTGATAGGCCAGGGTATAGATGCGGGAAGATTGGAAACCGAAGGTAAAGGCCCAGACCAGCCATTGGTGCCTAACACTGATGCTGAAAGCCGCCAAACAAACAGGCGTGTAGAGTTCCAAAGAACTAAGTAAACACTTTCTTTAGACGATTGATTAAAGCGGCCACTATTAATAGCGGTCGCTTTTTTTTTGTATTATTTGATCTTGAGTGCGGAGTGATTGAAGACAGGCTGGATCTGGCGAGGGTTGTGTGAGAGTTTGATGGAGATTCCTCGGGTTTATGCATGCGGAATGACGGGGGGGACTATATTTGCTTGGCACTTGTTTTTATTAGCTCTAAAAGTGATTCAGGTGCTAGGTCGGTATTATTAGGCCATTGTATAGTTGGGTGTTCGAGTTGAAAAGATTTAAAATAATCGATATTTTTCAGTTTTTCAAAAACTGGTTTATCAAGTTTAAGTTCGAGATCAGCAATGCCCTTTTCACCGTTATTAAACTCTAAATATATTCTATACCCATCTATATACACTGCTTTTGTTACGTGTATAAACATAATTTAATCCAATGGTTCAATAGTATTCATTTCAACACCATCCTTCATTCTATACCAGTTATTAAGTAGTTAATCCTTATGTAGATCATACCAACTATAAACAAGCTTTAGAGCTCGCCGAGGGAACTGACCTTTAACTTTCCCATCATTGATATTTATCATTATCTCTTCTCCGTTATAATACGCATGAAAATGAGGTGGGTTGTGATCATCAAAGAACATCTTGATGACTATTCCATAGAATCTGGATATTTCTGGCATAGACGTAATACGATAAATTGATTTGGAAATGTGAAGATAATTGATAGTAATATAGATACAAAATACGACATCAAAATGGTGTATGCGTGATTGTTGGGTATTACTCTCAATCGCATTCTTTTAATATTTGATTTTGAGTGCGGAGTGATTAAAGACAGGCTGGATATGGCGAGTAGTGAGTGAGAGTTGTATGGAGATTTCTCGGTGCTGCGTACACTCGGAATGACGGAACTGGGGATTGAAGAATAACTCACCAGAAACTTTTAAGAATCTCTCGACAGGCTCGAGATGACAGGGGGGGATGGAAATAAATGTAAAGCGTGCTTGACAAAGTGTAAAGTATTCCGTACATTGCAGTTAAGATTTATTATCAAACGGTAGCTGATATGCAAAGTAAGTTTATTCCATTCCCTCTAAATGGCCACTGGGGGAAAAAGTTAGGTATTTATGTAGTTATGCTTGCGGTATTGACTACTGCGTTCTTTTTAATATTCCAATTAGAAAATGATTGGGGTTACCAGAGAGAGGGTATAATTAGAACAGGGCTATATGCTGTGTGCCTAGGTATGTACTTTATGGCATTCAGCAAGGAGAAGGTAGAGGATGAAAGGGTAGCGATCATAAGGGCAAGATCTATGCAGGCGACACTTGGGTTAATAATAACACCTATGATAACAATAGGGTTAATTGGATCGATAATGTCGTTTGATTCTATGCAAGATGAACCTTTATTAGATTGGGGGCCAGTTCTATTGATGGGACTTTTGTTTTATAACTTATACTTCAACTATAATATCAGGAATGACGATGAGTTTAATTTTGGAGAACAAGGTACAATTGTAGAGAACTTAAATACAAATGTGGGTAAAGCAACTACTATAATTCTTATAATCATACTATTAAGCCTTACAGGTTTATCCTACTTAATATTTTAAAAAGGCTATACAATGAATAATCCAAAATTTACTGCTTACAGACTAGGGAGCCATAGAAGTAAGATCATATCATTTTACTTTACTTTAGCTTTTATACTGATAACGGCTTTAATATTAATCTTTGACTTCGGTATTTTATCTTTTTATGAACCCTCACAAATTTTGATAATCGGGCTTTCGTTATCTTCCATGGGGCTGGTTTCTATATCTATGTCAAAAGAAAAGGTAGAGGATGAAAGGGTTAAGATTATCAGAGCAAAGGCGCTGCAAATTGCTTATGTCTTTATCATGATACCGATATTGGGTACATCGTTATCAAGTGCGTTGTACAAAGTGGAGAACGTAACAATAGATGGAATAATAGGCATAGTATTCATAGGTCTGTTAATACAGAACATTTATTTTCATTATAATATCAAGAATGACTCTGAATTCAATTATGATGATGAGGAAGGATCATTCAAGCAAAATATGAATTCTAAAACGGGAAAGATTTTTAATGGTGCTTTGCTAACATTGTTTGTCATTTCCGTTATTGTCTATATCCTTACTAGGAATTCATAGTGAAGAATAACATAAAAGTAGAGCGGGCAAAGCAGAATATTTCTCAAGAGGATTTGGCGAACATGGTGGGTGTATCCCGGCAGACGATCAATTCCATTGAGCGTGGGCGGTTTGTACCCTCTACTGTAATAGCTTTGAAGATAGCTGGCGTGTTCAAATGCAGAGTTGAAGACATATTCGAACTTGAAGACGGGGAGTAGTACTAAGAGGTAGATTAAGGTTTTCATAACCATCAATTAATTCCTTTCGTAGGAAAACCAAGCGTATCTATATAATAGAAATATCAAAAGGGGGTTATTCGGAATATTCTACTTCATTTGCTTTCACAAATCCAATGAATTTATGATAAGATCAATCAAGACTTTTTTAATTGTAATACTATTTACTTGTACTAGCTTATTTGGGCAACTAGATAATGGCTCTTGTCTCGCTCCAAGTCCTCCGATAAAGTGGGAATATACTGTACAGGTTGGTGCGGCAGTGTCATCAGTAATTCTGACTGAAGATAATAGAATTTTCGAAGATCAGTTAGGGCCAGTTGTGGATTGGAATGCTGGAGCTACTGCTCAGTATAATTTAGGAAATGGCTATTCGAATAGTTTTGCAATAGAATCTGGACTATTCTATGTTAATAAGGGCGTTGATCTCGGGGAGTTCGTTAGAACCGACTCAGAAGGGATCGAAATTGAAACGCTTGAATCTCAAGATACTTATGGTTCTTTACAAGTGCCTTTGCATTTGGTTTATAAGCCACGCATTTTATCAGGGGCTAATCAAATTCTTTTTTTCGGTGGTGGTTATGTAGCGCCTGTGTTGTTTATTAGCAACAATCTTGCCAGCGATGCGGAAGCACCTCAGTCTCCGAATAATCCAGTTGACTTGGGGCTAAGTTTGGGAACTAGGTAATCATATCAAGGTGTTGGGTTATCCTATAATTATCAGCTAGGATTTATGCATCCGTTAGGTAATAGTAGCTATAATACCAGCCATATTGTTAGTTTGTTTGTTCAGATATGAAATGATTTGCGTAATTACACGGATGATGTTTAAGCTAAAGAGATAAATTTAGCCACTACTCTAGAATTGATAACTGTGCTGAAATATACATGATTACAACTTACAAACCACATTCATTGATATTCTTTATTGTAGCTTTCTTACACTCAGGTTGTTCCCCAAAAATTATTTATTACGAGAATGATATGTTACATGAAGAAGTAATATTAAATATTGATTCTACTTTCTACTATAAATCTAATGGATGTTTAATGGAAGAAGATGGTGCTGGTAGGTATTTGATTTCCAATGACACCATTAGTCTCATTTTCCCAGATATACCTGATAGTATAAAAGGCCTCGTAAATATAAGCCATAGGTAAATATAAGCCATAGCATGAGCGATAATAATAACTATAGTAAGATGACTCTAAATTATACTCACGTAAATGATACAATCGATAAATCCGCCATATTATTTATATGGCAATATGATCAAGACTCTACCATAATAGATAAAGATTTATTCATATCTGATAAGGATTCCACATTAATAATAGATATCAATCTAAGTACAGCATATATGACATTGGCAATGAGAGGTTTTAACCTTATTGATGATATTTCAATAGATATGAAAAATGGTACAGATTTACGAGTTGATATTGTAGCTGATTATTTTTTATACCATAGTATCAATAGTACCACGAAGAAGTTTTATATGATAAATGAATTTGAAAGTACTTGGAATGAATCTCTACTCATTTTGCCAAATCGCGATACAATAATAATGAAACCTGTTATAGAGTAATCTTTTGGAATAAATATGTACTCCACTCTATATTATTATAACATACATCTTATTCCACCATTCAATAAGCAGTACTTACAGTTGAGGAGGGTCCTATGTCAATAGCAGAAATACTATCCATGTTGCCGAGTATGTCGGATAAGGAAAAGATCACTTTGAAAAAAGCTCTGGAGATTGAGCCTAATGATGATCTAAAGCCTGCCGATAAGAAAAAAAAGTACCGAAAGGCTGGTTCACTAAAGCATTTGGAGATCAAAATGAGTGAGGACTTTGACAAGCCTTTAGAGGATATGGCGGAGTATATGTGAACGGCCTCTTGCTGGATACGAAGTTGATGTGATCTGGTAATACGAATATCATACTTATATTTGCATTCAATCTTATCTGTAATAATAAAGCTAATTATCTAATGTCATCTTCCAAAGGTCCTATATCCCAGTTTATAGAAAACAACTATCTGCATTTTAACTCGGCAGCTCTTGTAGATGCGGCAAAGGGTTATGAGGCTCATCTCGAGAAGGGCGGGAAGATGATGATCACTCTGGCAGGTGCGATGAGTACGGCTGAGCTCGGAATATCACTGGCTGAAATGATACGGCAGGATAAGGTGCAGATCATATCCTGTACGGGCGCCAATCTTGAAGAGGATATCATGAATCTTGTGGCGCATAACAGTTATAAGCGAATCCCGGAATACAGAGACCTTACGCCGGAGCAGGAAAGGGAACTGTTGGATGCTGGTATGAACCGCGTAACAGATACCTGTATCCCGGAGGAGGAGGCTTTTCGCCGCCTGCAAAAGCATATCTATAGAATATGGAAGGAAGCCGAGGAGGCTGGCGAGCGTTACCTGCCGCATGAGTATATGTACAAAATGCTGCTCAGCGGGAATCTAGAGCAGTACTATGAAATCGACCCTGCCAATAGCTGGATGCTGGCGGCTGCGGAGAAGAACCTGCCTATTATATGCCCGGGCTGGGAAGATTCCACTATGGGAAATATCTTCGCATCTTACTGTATTAAGGGTCAATTGAAACCTTTTACCGTTAAATCGGGTATAGAATATATGGTGTACCTTGCAGATTGGTACAGAAATAACAGCCAAGAGGGAGGTGTAGGGTTCTTCCAGATTGGTGGCGGTATAGCCGGTGATTTCCCCATCTGCGTGGTACCTATGATGTATCAGGATCTAGAGTGGGAGGATGTGCCTTTTTGGGCTTACTTCTGCCAGATCAGCGACAGTACTACTAGTTACGGCTCTTATTCGGGGGCTGTACCGAATGAAAAGATTACTTGGGGCAAGCTAGATGCTGATACCCCAAAATTTATTATCGAGTCCGATGCCACTATTGTAGCTCCGTTGGTATTTGCATGGCTACTCGGAAAGTAAACGACCTATTATCTGCTTGCGTTCTAACGGAATGCAGAGCTAACATACTCTCACTTAGCATTGCTTTTATATAGACTGAAGAGTTTCGGGCTAGGGTTATTAACACTGACTGTGGATAATAATAAAGTCCGATCCATACGAAACACTTAATAAAAATGTTTTCTAAACTTGCATATAATGTTAAAGTTTTGTTAAATTAACAGTTCGGAACTCAAACAAAGGCGATGTAGATTGCTGTTTGTGTCCCAAAATCTCTTATCCAAACCAAATACGAGTCCCTATAGAGCTTTTTATACTACTGTTCTTAGCTTAAAATATCTGCCTAATAAATAGAGGCAAATAATATTCACTTCTATAAGTAAATGCCGTATAGCGTTTTCTGTATTTTAGTGGAGGCTGGTGTGGTATATATAATGCTATAGGTTGCGGCGATCATCGCCCCCTGACTCCTATCCCTATTATATCACTACGTTACAATTCATTATACATGCCCGGTTATAACCGTTTCTGGCTAATGTATAATAGATTAACACACCATTGCTGAGATCGGTTACAAAACCCTACATACTGAGTAAAGAAATAAAAATTAAAGGAAGGGTAATTTATGTCAAAAGGTGGAGCAGGTAAGGTATATTTCGTATTATACCTTGCGGTAGTATTGGAGCTTCTCATCATCATCGTAGAGAGAGATGAGGCCGAGGAGCACCTGCATGCAAAACAGAAAGAAACGATGAAAATCGTTCAGTCCATCCTAAGCCAGCTTCAATCTGGCTCGGGTACGGAAGGCGTCAACACGCGCCCTCAGGACGAAATAACAATGACACCTGCCGGCATGTCGGCAGCTGAGATCAAAGAGGCTATAGGTACTGAGATCAAATCAAGCAGACGCTATGTGATCGAAGTAGGTGTGGCCGATGTAAGCCAGGACGCAAAACCAAAAGAAGGTGAAGAGCTTGGCGGAAAGGAATATCTTGAGCGAATCGAGAAGCTTGTAGAGATATCAAATGTAGCGGAGCTTCAATATCAGATATTCTACAACCCATCAGAGGAAATAGGGGTTGCCCCTGATTTCCCTTCAGAAGAAGAACTGAAAAAAGAGAATATCAATACGGCTGATCCTGGTGCTAGGGTGGTAACCCAAAGCGGAGAGGTATGGGAGCTTATGTCAACTGCTACCCTAAACTTAGATCTTGATGCTACTTATGAAAGAGTGGATAAAGATCAAGCTATATACGACCCTATGCACCCAGTGTATATGGATCCGGTTTGGGAAGGTGCTATTATGAAGCCTGATGATGTTCCGGATAACAAGGTCATTTACTATGATCCTTATGAGACAGTTAAAGGTAAGATGGAAACAGTAGATACTTCCGGCTACGGAAAGATCACATCTGGTGTGGATAAAAGAGCGTTTGTTGTAAACTTTTTGCCTCCATCTGGAAAAGACGGCTGGTACAAGCTTCGCTTTGACGCAAGAACTAACCGTATCCTCGGTATCAAAAAGCCTGAGGGAGAAGGTGATTTTGCAGTTGATGACGATGCTACCGTTAATATCGGTACTGTGCAGTTAAAGGTAAAAGATCTGGCAAAAGTACAAAAACAACTTGCTAAAGAAATCGATAGGTATGGTTTGCCTAAAGTCGAGACTCTTAAAGAGAATGTTGATGAGTATGACAGAATGCTAGCCGAAGCCAAAAACAAAGCTTTAGAAGAAGGCGACCCAAAGGGTAAGAACAGTATTCAGCTTTATGGATATATCACAAAGCTTATCACCCCTGGCCAGTCTATAAACTTTGAGCAGAACAAAGGTGCAATTGAATTTGATATACGTGTGAATACTCCTAAACCGGAGATAGCTCCACCAGGTGTAACTCTGCCTAATGAGTTCAATAGGTTTGACGCTCTTCAGCCATCGGTTAGAGCATCTATAGCGAATTACAACAAAAACAACAGCCGCATCCAAGGTTTTGTGTATGATGCGATTGATGGAGAAAACTCTAGCCCGGTTGCGCAGGTGACTTGGAATGAGATTCAAAATGACGGTACTAAGAATTTCCGTGTTACAGGTAAAGTGAGCCGCAAGCTTGAGGCAAGCCCTAACGGCGGCCCTAAAAAATACCTTGTGAAGGTTATCCACCAAGCTGGCAGTAAAACCGATGAAGCTATTACACCTATGTTTGTTTACCCAACGGTTGCCGAGGAAAACAATAAGGCTATCGAAAACGCGATAGCAAACTATGCTTACTATGGTGAGACGATGGTTCTGAACAATTTCGAGCCACCTTCTGGCAATAAAGTAAAACCAGATGAGTTTACGATTCAGTTCAAAACCGATAATATGGCACAGGCCAAAGAGATAGAGGGAACGGCTATAGCCAGGGGTGATGATTTCTTCTTCCCTGCGGAAGCAAAGCAGGCTACTCTATCTATGTTCTGGACTGATCCGATCACTGGAGATAAAGCGTTTATATTCCCTGAAAAAACAGTAGATGTAAAACAATATCCTACGTTTGTGAGCGGTAATAGAGCGAGCGTTCAGACTTCAATCAACGGTGAAAACATTAATGTCCTTATCACGGGGGTTAATGTATTTAAATCTAAAAACGGTGTGAAAGGTGAGGACAGTTTCGCTAATGTGTCTTACAATGTAACATCTGAAGCTTCTGTAAAAGGTGCCGGCCCATATCAGGTTCGTAACTTAAACTACAAGGAAGCAGATGGAGAAATGACGATAACGTTTACCTTAGCAGGTACTGGGCCAAATGATGACGGAAAAGTAAAAGGTAATGCTAAAGTAAGTATTACAGCTGTTTCAACCAATAGTGTAAACGGAGCTGTTTCCATAGGTGACACACCTGTATCGGTAGATGTTCCGATAAATGTGAAAATGGAAACAGATGACTATTACCAAGAATATTAATCAATAGGTTTTTAGAGATTACTATATGAAAAAATTATTATCAGTAATATGCCTTTTGGCGATCGGGCTCAGTGCTATAAACGCACAAGACCCGACCATAGGCAGATACGGGAACGACGATGTTGCCAAGGTACTTTCTACCTTCAAAAACTACAGATACGGATCTGTTTGGATATATGAGGTAACAAGTACAGGTGTGTTCAAAGAAATGTTTGAAACATTAGCTGGCCCGGTAGCCGGCGGTGGTGATGACGCTTCAATTACTCAATTCAAAGCTGATTATCCAGAGGCTTTTGAATACACAGATAAAGCTATTAAAGAAGGATCACCTCCAATTGTCATCATCAGAGAGCTTGATTCGAGAGGGTTGCCTTATGATAGAGCTTTGTTTGATGAAGCAGCAACGGCTATGACTATAGCTGCCAACAACACTACTGTAGAAAAAGAATACAAGGTTTATATCGTTACAAGCGAGCCTGAAGGAAAAATCACTGCAAATCCTGAAAAGATTTACGGTGCTGTGGTTTATTCTGCTCCTTTCGTAGATATGACTGATAATATCGAAGAGAACCTAAAAGGGCAGCAGGAGATGAAAAATGTTTTCTCCTACAAACGCCTTTTAGATGATCAAACTCCGGAAGCAAAGTATATTCAATCGCGCTTCCCGATATATAATAATATGTATCAATTACTAGATGCGCAGTTCCAGCAGGGTAATACTACAAGCCGCACAATGGCTGCTCGTAATATTGGCGACCCAGCGGAGATCCAGCTTATAGAAGGTGGCGATCTAGGGGTTTCGACATCTGTAATAGATAATCCTACCAATCCGACTGAAAGAGACATTCAGGCTTTCAAGCGCATATCGAACGGTGAAGCTATGGACTTTACCGGCAGGTACGAGGTAACGGCATCTCCTGATCTGATCTCTTGGAAAATGTATGATCAGAACGTAAGAAGAAGCCGCCGTGGGGAAGTAGTAATAGATACAGTAACTGGCTTACCAGTACTAGATACTAGATATTCATCTAATGATAACCTACCATCACTTGGTTTTGAGCTTAAATATGGTATCGATGATGTTAACTATTACTCACTATGGTCCAATAGATTAGCGTTCAACGCTATCTGGGATAATATGAAGATCGGTGTTATACTTCCTACAACTGGCTGGGCCGGTATGAGCGAAGACGTGTATGATCAGAAAAGAGAACTTACTACTGCTGGATTCGGTATCAATGGAGAAATCGATTTCCCGTTCCCGATCATCCAGAACAGCGGTATTTTCAACGCGTCGTTTGGTTATAACTTCGGTGATGCTGATCCTGCTGTATTCAGAGATCAACCTGATTTCAGCTCACCTTTTGGCGGGCCGCAATTAGCCACTGAATATGGAGCGGATTACGCAATGCGTTTGAACGCTCAATTGCTTTATACTTTTGCCATAGCAATAGATAACGACTACTTACTCAGATTCGGAATGGGTGGAACAGTATATACTGTTGAAGAGTGGGGCTTCCAGCAGGGAGAAGTATCCCCTCAGATGCCGATCGCGCCATTTAATTATGTAAACAACGAAAACGGCAATGAGACTATAGGCGGCATAACAGGTCGTTTAGAATTTTTGGCACAGGACGATACGAATCCTTATGGTGGTAGCGTTCAGTATTTTGATAAGCAGATAGGTTACGAAGCATGGATGCAGTTCAATGTAATTGATCAAAGGCTTGCATTCAAAGCACTCCTAATGGGATATTCCAACTTATTCAGAGATGCTTACGAATGGGAGCTTGACAATATGTTCATGCCTACAGTACGCGCTATATACACTTTTTAATCAACAACTGCAGAGACTAAAGCAAGTATAATATGAAAAACAGAATTATTACTCTATTAGCACTAGTGTTTGCCTTGCCGATAGCGGCTATGGCACAGCCCCAGTTCAATGAAGAAGCTGTTGTTGATTCGTTACTAACTATCAACGCAGAACTAAGAACTAAATTCCCACGCTGGAAAGTGTGTGAACCCGATCTTCAATATCAGATCTATCAAGCTTTTAAAATACTGAAATACGATCCTGCAAAGCTGGATCTACAGAATATTGAGGTATTAGCGGCACCAAAGGGTAGAAGAGATAGATTTTACGAGATACTACTTATCACTTGCGGCGATGCTACTATGAACGCCCAGGTAATAGAATCTCAGATCAGGACAATCTCCCGAATACTTTCCGGAAGAGAAAAAGTTTATGAGCGCCCGGTAAGTGGTGAGGCTATCGATGACGAGAGAGCATATTGCTTTGTCGAAATCCCAGCTGAGAGACCACCGAGACCGTCAGAAGCTGAAGCTATTCAAGACTGGTTGCGCCCTGAAAACGAAGAACAGGCAATCACTGCATCACTTTTCGCACAATCTTTGAAAATCGGTAAAACCGGCTTTTGGTTGGAGTCTAAAATCGGTAATGACCGAGTTGGATATCCATGGTGGACAGCTGGCGAAAACAAGATTATACTATCACGCCCACTTTATAATGAGACAGCGGACGGCGAAAGAAGGTTCTGGGACCTGATCAGCTATCATATCGGTGGCGTTTATAGAACAACTATAGGGCAAGACGATGACGGAGAGTCTAGTACGTTTGATTTCTTGCCACAAAGAAACCTAAACTCTGAGCCTAATGGTAAGATTATCGGTGGTTTTGATATACACATGCCTTTCGAGGATAAACTGGGTATCAGTTTGAACCTTGAATTACCTTATCAAGATGCAACAGGTACACAAATAGATGATGCAGACTTTGTTATTTACAATGTAGCTGATCCGAGACTTAGAAACGGCGGGAATACTCCACGTCAATTCTTCACAGGCGTAGGAGATTCTACTTTAGGTGTTGCCCCAATATTGAGAGGAACCGGACAAGTTACTGTATTCTATAATCTATGGGTTAATGAGAACGTAGCAGAAAACTTCTTCCGATTTGAGGCCGGTTTGAGCTATACAGAGGTGCAAGAATATCTTGCAGTTGCTTCTTTTGAAGATGGTAAGAGTGTTGAGTTAATTGACTCAGAAAACGCGATAGGTTTAACCAACTATACCCACGCTGACGCTCTGGACATGCTTTTCTTAAAAGCTACATACAGAAACCAGTCAGTTAATCCTTTCGAAATATCTACTCAGCTTTCAAACAGTATATTAACTGTTGACGGTTATCTGCCGCTGTTCGGTAACTGGTTCCTATTGCAGGCTAAGTACGCTACTCCTTTAAGAGATGCAAGATATTATGAGTTTGATAATTTCTTTATGATATCACCTGTAATCAGAATAACTATCTAAAAGATAATCAACATCAAATATTCTGAAAATAACAAGCCCCTCCGTAAAAGCGTTATATTTGCGGGGGGGTTGTTTTGATAAAACCGAAAAACATTTTTCATGCTATGACCATTGGTCACACATCGCTAAGCAAAGCTTTTTTTCTTGCTTTGTTTTTTATTTCATTATCTTATTTATGCATAGCGCAGAGCCCTGATACTACCTCAAGTATCAAAGAGAACGATCCATCTTATTTCGATCTTGATTCCATTGCACAAAAGAAACTTGATTCGATCCGCATGGCAAAGAACATGCTAAAATCAAGTAGGGTGACTTCAGATCAAAAAGAGATAAAGCTGACGATCCGCAATTTTGATATCAGTAGCTACCCAAATGTAAAAGTGATAGTTGAAGCTTTCAATATGCGAGGTGAGCCGCTTGATACACTTTATGCTGATAATCTTACGGTACTTGAAAACGGTGTAGAGAAGAAGGTTCTATCTGTTAATAAAATATCACCCTCCGAAAGGGTGCCTATCGACTTTGTATTCGTGGTAGATATAACTGCTTCGATGGAAACATATATCAAAGCCTTGGAGCAGAAAGTCCGTACTTTTACCAATGAGCTAGGCAAGCGCGGTATCGACTATCAGCTAGGTCTGGTACTTTTCAGTGATTATAGTGAAGGCTTACATCAGCTAACAGACGACGTTACAGAGTTTATAGGATGGCTTAGGCGTATTAGAACAGTAGGTGGTGGAGATATACCAGAAAACGCTTTGGGAGCCCTGGAAAGGGCAAATGACGATATCAATTACCGCCCCTCAGCCAACCGTGTTGCCGTTCTTATTACCGACGCGCCTTTCCACGATGCAATGGAGCGTAGAAATCCGTTTACGAATCTTACGGCTGATGAACTGACCAGGCGGATGATAGAAAACGAGATGAGGGTATTTGGTATTGTGCCTTCGAAGCTAAGAAAGTATGAGCTTATGTCATCTGAGACCCGCGGTACTACTTATGATATGAATTTCCCCTTTAAGAATATACTCAATAGCTTCTCGGATCAGCTTACAAATCTATACGCCCTGGAATACAGAACGCTAAAACCTGCGATACCTGATTCGATAAATATCGCACTAATTAATGAGAAGAAGCAGAAACTGACGGAAAAGACAATTCCGATTGTGGAGTTAGGCCGTAAACTGATTATCAAAAACCTGCTTTATCAGACTGGTAAATCCACCTTGCCGGATACGGTTAAGGAACTGGAGGTATTAACACAGTTTATGAAAAATAAGCCCAATGTAACTATCCAGATAGAGGGGCATACCGATAGCATGGGGCCGAACTGGATCAATGATAAGCTTTCCAAAGAAAGAGCCGAAGGGGTAAAAGATTATCTTGTTCGAAATAGTATTGACGGTAAAAGAATATCTACTGTAGGCTATGGCGAGAGAAGACCTTTAGTATCCAACAAAACAGAATTTGGCCGAGCGGCGAACAGAAGAACAGAGATTATTATTACTGGGAAGTAGAATTATTCATCGTTACCTTCGTTACTTACGCTTGCCTGTTTAAGCTCTGATGCTGTAAAGAGTGATATCAGCTGGATACCTTCTTTGGCCAAAGCTTCCCGACCGCCTTGTTCGCGGTCGATAACACAGACTGCATGGAATATATCCGCACCTAGATCTCTGAGTGATTCCACGCTGTTGATTATCTGCCCGCCGCTTGTAACTACATCTTCTACGACCAGTAGCTTCTTACCTTTGATATCGACTCCTTCTGCGAGTTTTGCGGTTCCGTATTCCTTAGCTTTTTTCCTTACGAATACCATAGGCTTGCCGGTTTTTAGGGCAATTGCCGTAGCTATAGGGATACCACCCATTTCCAGTGCAGCGTATAGATCATATTCCTTAGGTAGTACCTTAGTAAGTAGAACCGTTATATCATTAAGCAGATCAGGCCTTGCTTCAAATTGGTATTTATCGAAATACTCATTGGATTCTATACCCGACCGAAGTTTGAACTTGCCACGGAGATGTGCTACATCGAGTATCTGCTTTGCTATTTCGTTTTTCATCGTGTTCTGCTTACCTGTTTACTTAACTTATTGAAAGTATTCTCAGAGAGATTAATGTATAACTCAATTTAAGCTTTTCTATTGCATTGCTGATTACTAAGGTTTAGTTACTTATCGGCATATACATACATTGCTAAGGCTATTGTAGCTATACAAAGGTTAAGATCGTGAGGATCAACTTTATCCACGGTATCGGAATTTGTGTGGTGATACCAAAAGTATGTGCCTTTATCATCGGTATTGATAGAGGAGCCTGGAATGCCAAGTTCCATCATCGGGGCGATATCAACGCCTCCGCCGCCTTTAACCATGATAGTGTTAGGGAAAACTGTCTGGACAAGTGGCTGCATCGCCTTCCAGAATGTGTAAAGGCTATCTGGCCCGCTAAAACCAAGTGTCTCAGGTTCCCAAATTCCGGAATCGGATTCAAACATAAGGGCATGAGGTTCATCTTTGTGATACTCGGCGTATTTCTTACCGCCCATCTGGCCGTTTTCTTCGTTTGTCCAAAGTACTGCGCGGATTGTCCTTTTCGGCCTCAAGCCAAGCTCCTTAAGCACTTTTACCGCATTCCATGTGGCGACACAGCCTGCGGCATCATCTTGCGCCCCAGTGCCCACATCCCAACTATCGATGTGGCCTCCGATAGCAACTATCTCATCAGGTATCTGGGTTCCTTTTATCTCACCCATAAGGTTGTGGCTGAGCGCGTCATCTTCGAAGTGGGATTCCATTTTAAGGGACACTTTAGGTGTTATGCCTCTTTGTTGCAATCTTGCAAGTAATGCGGCATCTTCTGCAGTGATAGCAGCATGGGGTATGGCTTTGATTGAATCCGGATAATCCCACATCATTCCCGTATGAGGGTTGTTCATCCCGATCGGGGATACGGAACGTATCATGGATGCAACGGCGCCGTATCTAACCGCCCATTGCGGGCCGTAGAATCTATACTGTACGGTTGGCCCGTAACCTTCCCAATCCATGTTGAAAAGTACTATTCTTCCTTTGGCAGGTTCTGGGTTTTCGTTTAGTTCATCTAAACTGCTGACAACATATACTTCGGCTGAAATGCCTTCTTTCGGTGTTGCCTCGCTACCGCCGAGTGCTAGCATCTCGAGGTGTTTATGATAGGGGAAAGTCATTTTTGCTGATTCTTGGCCACGCTTCCAGTTTGGAACCATCACTTCTTCTTTCCGCACGTTCGATAGGCCGTCTTTCTGCATCTCTGCCATGCACCAATCGATTGCATCTTCGAGAGCTTTACTACCGCTAAGTCTATGGCCAAAACCATCACAAAGTTCTGCAAGCCTATCCCAGGAGCTGCTGTCTTTCATTACGTGCTTGTAAATCTTATCAGCTACAGGGCGGTATTTTTCTAATAATTCTTTGGATAAGATAGGGTTAATTTTGTCCGGGGGATCAGCGGAGAATAAACTATTAATGGAGATCGAAAGAAGGAGTATGACCTGAAGAGATTTTAACATGAAATTAGGGAATCGTTATATAAAAAGTTATCGTCGAAGTATTTTCTTGGCGAGCAGCAAATTAATATATAATATGCGAAAGGATAAATTTTATGAATATAGAGTAGTCTATATTTATCTTTGGAATGAAGGTTACGAGAAAATACGATTACTTAAAGTTGGAGTCGATAGTGAGAATAGTATTTATGGGAACGCCTGATTTTGCTGTTCCGGTATTGGAATCATTGGTTGATAAGTATGGATCAATCGATAAAGGTGTAGTTGGTATAGTTACTGTACCCGACAGGAAACGGGGCCGTGGGCAAAAAGTCACTTTCTCCGCCGTAAAACAGAAGGCTATCGAACTTGGTTTTGAAGAAGGAATAAATATCCTTCAGCCTGATAGCCTCAAGGATGATGATTTCGAGATTGCTTTGAGTAAAATGGAAGCCGATATATTCTGTGTAGTGGCTTTTAGGATATTGCCAGATAAAGTGTTTACGCTACCAAAGATCGCATCATTCAATATCCATGGATCCTTATTGCCGCGCTATAGGGGTGCAGCACCTATTAACCGAGCTGTAATGGCGGGTGATAGTAAAACCGGGCTAACTACTTTTATTCTTAAAAAGAAAGTAGATACAGGCGATATGATCGATACTCTGGAAGTTCAGATTACCCAGGATATGACTGCGGGTGAACTGCACGATAAATTAATGATTTTAGCTGGGGATATCGCGATATCTACCATCGATAAATTATATTCTGGTGATTATAAACCGCTACTGCAGGATGAGTCACTTGCATCACCGGCCCCAAAGATTTTCAGGGAGGATATGGAAATAGATTTTTCTAAAAACGCTGTAGATATCCATAATCATATTCGCGGTCTATCTCCTTATCCCTCTGCATGGACTACGATGGACAGCAAAAGTATGAAAGTACTTAAAAGCAGCCTTGTTACAAGTAAAGATGATAATGACGATGCAAAAGCAATAGGTGTAAATCTGAGCGAGGGAGAGTATTTAATAGAGGATAATAGATTTATAGTAGGCACGGGTGAGGATGGAGTAATAGAGCTGCTGGAAATACAACTTGAAGGTAAAAAGCCGACTATGGTAAGTCAGTTTATCCGTGGGTACAGGGGAGAAAAGAAAGGTCACCTATCCTAAAAACGCTTTCTAAAATATAGGTACGCTTAATAGTTATAGATAAAAAAAGTTTTCTAAAGCAATTAATACATTTGATATTCGCCGCAATTATGTATATTCAGGAAAGCCGATTGAATAAAAGATATTCTCGGTAAGGAAAAATGATAATCTAAAAACGGAGTGCCAATGGCTGCGGAAATGATGACTATACACTGGCAAACGCCGGAAACTCTGAAAATTGAAAAAGCTGCTAAAGCAATAAAGAGCGGTGCGGTTGTTTTGTACCCCACCGATACAGGTTTTGCTTTAGGGTGTCAATTATCAAACAAAGAATCGATTAACAGATTACGACAGATCAGGGGTATCAAGCAAGATAAGTCTCTTACATTCCTTTGTGAATCTCTATCTAATATAGCCGAATTCGCAAAGGTATCGAATGTAGCGTACAGGACGATAAAGGCTCTTATACCGGGCTCATATACTTTTATTCTGCCGGCGAGCAAGCAGGTGCCGAAATTCGCCCAGAATCCGAAGAGGCAGACGGCGGGAATAAGAGTGCCTGATAATATCCTGACCAAGATGCTGATAGCAGCGGTCGGCGAACCGATAATCAGCATATCAGCGAGATTTGATGGGGATGAAGGCGAGACACCTTACGATACCGAGGCGGCTGCGGAACATTATTGCAAGCAGGTAGATCTGTGCATTAAGTTCGATCAATATGATTTTGTTGGTGAGAGTACGGTTATAGACATGACTTCCGATGAGTTTGAAATCATAAGGGAGGGTGCTGGTTTTGATAAGGCCCGCGACCTTATGTTTGCCATCGCAGGCTGATACTATCATATCAAGACTTCTATAACATCGAGATAGATGTTTTAGATAAAACCGCTTTTCTCAACAGAGGGCGGTTTTTTTTATTTACCCTTTATCACTTTGATAATGAATGCTGATCTCATTTCTTCCAAGACTCCTTCCATAGCTAAGCGTAGAGCTTCCATTACTTTTATGCTATCACCTGAAATTCTGGTACTCATATCAGAAGTTGTTACTTCCAGGCTATTATGGTTTTTCAGTGCTTCGATAAAGCCTTTGATATGTGGTATGTAATCCTCGGTAAGCGGATACATGCTGATCTCTATTTCAAATTTCATGTCTATCTCGTTTAATTTATTCGTTTAATTTATATGATTGGTATTAGGGCAGGCTTATGGACCCGAGTATCTGATCTCTTTTGGCGCCTGTACTCCGTGGTATGTTCGAAGTCATTCCGCCGAGGGTTCTGTAGGCTAAGTATGCGAAGCAAATCGCTTCTTTCTGGGAGCTAGGTATCCCGGCTTTATCGGATGTGATAAGCTCAGCATCAGGTAGTGACCGCTGGAGCTGCATCATCATAAATTTGTTGTTAGTACCGCCACCTGATACTATAATGCGTGCTTCTGGGTTTGCATATAGCTTTATATTTTCAACTATGGAACCAACTGTGAAATCCGTAAGTGTTCGAATCAGGTCTTCGGGTTTGCTGTTGAGTTTTTTAAACATCTCGCTGGCGAATATTTCTTTCAATAGCACGCCGTATTTTTCTCTACCTGTACTTTTGGGCGGTTTGGATCTGATATATTCATCACCCATCAGGTAGTCATAAAGCAGTTGGATGTTCCAGCCGCGTTGGGCGGTTGATCCGTCCTTATCATATTGTAATGAGAAGAACTTCTGCATAGCTATATCGATAAGCATATTGCCTGGGCCTGTGTCAAATGCTACGATCTTGCTTTTGCCGGCGCCTTTTGGTAAATATGTGATGTTTGAGATACCGCCGATATTCAAGGCGATGACATCTTTATCGGGATCTGATAGGAATTCGCTGTCGAATATCGGGACTAAGGGAGCGCCCTGCCCACCTGCGGCGACATCTGCGGCCCTGAAATCGGATACGACTGGTTTACCTGTATGAACTGCTAATACAGAACCGTTGCCGATCTGGAAGGTACTTCTCAGATGCTGCCCTCCGAACTCATCATAGTTTGGTTGATGCCAAATAGTCTGTCCGTGGATACCTATTGCATCTACTTCATCATAAGTCAGTCTTTTGCTTTTTAGGGTTCTGCCGATACATGTGGCATATATTTCAGGTAGGGCGTAGGCCAGCTGCGAAAAATCCTTGGCACTCCCTCCGTTCTTTATCATTTTGAGGATCTGGTTACGCATTTTTTGGTCGATTGAGTATTCTCCACTAGCAACAAGGCTTAACTTTAGTCTTCCGTTTTTTTGATAAAACCGGACTATAGCCACGTCGATTGCATCTAATGAAGTGCCGGTCATCACACCAGCGATAATGCGTGGCTTGCTCAGCCATTTTTCTGTATTTAGTAAACTCATTTGCAAAAATAAGGAATCGGCGTGTTACCTTCAATTTATAATGAAGAGTAAATTTTTGGGGTTATATTGCTGATAACAAATCAACGTAGGTAGGTAACGATAAGATGGTCGATGCAATAACTATAAAATCGCTTGATCTTGATTCTCTCAAACCCGAATCAATTACCAAGTTTTGGCTTCACGTAATTGACAATGGTATCGGTGAACCTGTCAAAGTACCTGTGCTGGTAGCTAGAGGTTCGGGTGATGGACCTGTACTGGGCCTCAACGCGGCTTTGCACGGTAATGAGCTAAACGGTATCAATGTAATACAGAAGCTGTTCCGGGATATGGACGTAAAGAAACTGAACGGTACGGTAGTTGGGGTTCTGGCGGCAAATGTTCCAGGGGTGTTACTTGGCCAGAGAAGGTTCAACGATAATTTCGATCTGAACCGCCAAGCGCCTGGCAGTGAGGCTGGAACGCCGAGCCGTGTATATATTTACAGGCTTATAGAAAGGGTAATCAATCGGTTCGATATACTTATTGATCTACACACAACTGGTAGAAACAAGGTTAATTGCTGGCATATAAGAGCCGATATGAGCGACCCGGTTACAGCTAGGATGGCCAGACTCCAGAACCCTGAGGTAATAATCGATAATGAACCAGGGGAGTCCTCGCTTAGGGGATACTGTAGCTCTATAGGAATCAAAAGCCTCACGCTTGAACTTAAAGACCCTATGAAATTCCAGATGGAAGTGATTGAGGACGCAGTTGTAGGGATCCGGAATGTGATGATTGATCAGGATATGATTGAAGGAAGCCACCTTTGCAGTATTTATCCCACTGTTTTTTGTCGCAAGTCCAGATGGTATAGGAGTAATGAGGGCGGTATTTTAATCACTCGGCATCAGATAATGGATGAAATAAAGGAAGGGGAGATTATGGCTGAGATAAAGAATATATTCGGTGAAATAAAAAAAACTATTTACAGCCCGGTATCGGGCCTGGTACTGGCAAAAAATACGAACCCTATCTGCCAGACTGGTATGGGTATTATGAATGTTGGGTTCGAATTTGAAAGGTTAAGTGGTGTGTGATCTTTATTATTAATGATATCAAAATAATATTTCCGAGGTGGTATAAGTTCAGAGCAATCATTTTCAACTCTTTGTTTAGCACACACATGGTTACTGCAAAAGCTTTAAGTCTATCATTTGCCTTCCCCAAACGTAATTTATAGTTCTATTGATTACCAATTCACAGAATTATAAATGATACGCAATTCTCTATTTTTAACAATAGCATCTATTATATGTTTTGGAAGCATCTCGGCTACTGATTTTTCTCCTGAGAAAGAAGCCGAATTTATGCCTAACTCCCGTCAGCTTATTTATGATGGAAAACGTTCAGGAGAAGGCTACTTTTCCGAAGACGGCAAGCATCTGATTTTCCAATCGGAGAGAATGGATGAAAACCCTTTTTATCAGATATATACATTGGATCTGGAAGAGGGGGATGTCGTTCGTGTATCCCCTGGCATAGGTAAGACGACATGTGCTTACTTTGAATGGGGCGGTGGCGACAGGCTTTTATATGCTTCATCTCATGAAGATCCTTTAGCCAAACAGAAAATGCAGGACGAGCTGGACTTCCGCGCATCAGGCAAAAAACGCAGATACAGCTGGGATTATGAGAAAGAAATGGAAATCTATTCTGCCAAGCAGGATGGCTCGGATATCGTAAACCTTACCAATGCTTTAGGCTATGACGCGGAAGGTTCGTATTCCCCTAACGGCGAGTATATCGCTTTTGCATCCAATAGGATAGCCTATGAAAAGGAGCTTTCCGAAAAGGAGAAAAAACAGCTTGAGGTTGACCCAAGCTATTTTGCTGAGATATATATCATGAAAGCTGACGGATCGGACTTAAAAAGGCTGACAAATCATAATGGTTATGACGGCGGGCCTTTCTTTTCTCCTGACGGGGAAAGGATTATATGGAGAAGGTTTACAGCCGACGGGCATAAGGCTGATGTTTATTCGATGAAGCTTGACGGTAGCGATGTAAAGCAACTTACGGACTTTAACGCTATGTCTTGGGCGCCTTATTATCATCCGACTATGGATTACGTGATTTTTGCTAGCAACAAACTGGGGTATTCGAATTTTGAGCTTTACATAGTTGATAAGGAAGGTACTAAGGAGCCGGTAAGGATTACATACACAGATAAGTTCGACGGTTTGCCGGTTTTCTCACCACAAGGCGACAAACTCATCTGGACATCCAGCCGAACCAGTGGCGGGGATGCACAGCTATTTATAAGCGACTGGAATCATGATGCTGCTATAATGGCTTTAAACGAAGCACCAATGAGAGGCAGTACGGGAAATTTACAGTTTACACCTGAAATCGAAAAAGAAGAGCTAAAGGCTAAGGTCGAATATTTAGCTTCTGATGAGCTGGAGGGCAGGTTAACCGGAAGCGAAGGAATAAGATTAGCCGCTGATTATATCAAGAATATATTCAGGGAAAACGGAATTGAGCCGCTGAAAGGCAGTTATGAGAACGGATTCGAATATACTTCGGAGATCAACCTTAAGCCTGAGAACAACAGGCTGGCTTATGAAGGTAATGCCTTTAAGCTGTATGATGAATTTGTGCCTCACGGAAGCTCTGTTACCACAGATACTGAATCGGAAGTTGTTTTTGTGAATTATGGCGTTAAAACAAGAGACGACGCCCCTGTTGAGATTAATTCTTATGATGGTATTGATGTAAAGGGCAAAACGGTAGTAGTGATGCAAGGACTGCCAGGATATGTTGACAGTTCGAGCAAAAGAAAACTCTACCGAGAAGCGGACATGATGTATAAGCTGATGGTAGCGAGGGAAATGGGAGCCGAGGGCTTTATCTATGTTGTTGATAGGAACAAACTTCCTACGCCTAGCGCGCGAAGCAGTTCGGTTTTCTCGGGTATGGCCGTAGCACTAATTACCTACGATGCGGCCGATAAACTTCTTTCGAGCAAGGATATGACTGTAGCGGAGTTCGCTGAGAAGATGAAAGTGGAAAACCCTCATTTTGAATCAAAATTCGTGTTACCTGGTAAAATTTCTATCAAGTCGGAAATAGAAAGAGTAAGGGATAAGGATAATAATGTGGTGGGGCTTATAAGTGCGACAAACGGCTCTGATAGGTATATAGTAATAGGTGCTCATTATGATCATTTGGGGCATGGCGTTATCGGTTCTAGAGCTACATCGGAAGAAGAGGGAATGATCCATAACGGTGCGGACGATAATGCCTCCGGTACTGCAGTTGTGGTAGAGCTTGCGGAATATCTATCAGATTTGAAGATTAAAAAGCCAGAGCTGTTTACTCGTAATATAGTATTTGCTTTGTGGAGCGGTGAGGAAATGGGGCTTCTCGGAAGCCAGAGTTTCGTGGAGAACCCTCCTGTACCGATGGATAAGGTAGAGGCATATCTTAACTTTGACATGGTCGGTAACTTAAAGGATAATGGTCTATCGATGCAGGGTCTGGGTTCTTCCCCCGAATGGCGGAAGATACTGGAGAAAAAGAATATAATGTCTGGGTTCAATCTTGCTATGTCCGATGACCCTTACCTGCCTACCGATGCAATGAGTTTTTATAAAGCTGATGTACCTGTAGCTGCTTTCTTCACTGGCCTAACGGACGACTACCACCGGCCTACAGATGACGCAAATACTTTGAACTATAAGGGCATCGAACGCATTGGTAAGTTTGCGGCCGGGATTACCAAGGAACTGATGAAAAGGGAAGGAGAGCTTCCTTTTGAAAAAGTAAAGATGACTGCACCTAAAGCTGCACGAGGTTTTTCTGTGTACCTTGGTACTATTCCGGATTATGTAGCAAGTGTTGAAGGTGTTAAGATATCCGGAACTAAACCTGGAGGCCCTGCGGCTAAAGCAGGCATCAAAGGTAATGATATACTTGTATCTTTGGCGGATAGGGAAGTAAAGAATATCTATGACTACACCAATATATTAAGTGACCTGAAACCCGATGAGACTTACAACTTAGAGGTGATGAGGGACGGCAAAAAAGTAAAGCTAAGTATCGTACCCGGTAAGAAATAAGTAATATCTCAAAGCCTGAAGATAGGTTCGCTGTCATATTCAAATCTTTCTCGAGTTCGGGGGGAATTACCTAAAGAGTATTTCCCCCTTATTTTTTGTACTGGGTAAAACTCGAGGTTTCTCCTCAGAGGTTGTATCATATTCTGTATGTCATCTCTGAGTGTATGCGGGGATAACCATTTATAGATATCATTTTGGGAGTCCAGGATAAAAGGCATTCTCGGGCCTGAGGCTTTTGGGTTGTTGTGAAGCTGTGTCATAAGCCCATTTCCACGGCAGGTTACCATTGAAAAGGTAGGCACTATCTCCCCGCTGGTTTTGTCGGTCCATTCAGAATATAAGCCCGCACAATAGATAGGTTTGGTGTCATATATATAATATGGAATAATCACATCGCTTGAATGGTGATGTTCATAAAAGCCGTCCATAGGTATAACTGCCCTTCCGGAAACAGCCGACATCCTAAAAGAGGGTTTATCGAATATCGTTTCTCCTCTGGCATTAATCGTTTTTGTTCTGATACTTTTGGCGGTATCGGTATCTTTGGCCCACTGAGGTATAAGACCCCAGTGAGCATTTGTAAATATCGGGGAATCAAAGCCCTGATCCCATACAGCTATCGGGAGACTACGGTGCTGAAAACCGTTCGTATGATATATCTCTATTCCAGTATCTTTTAAAGTGCTCTCAAGTGTTTCTGATATGAACTTTTGATGTTCTTCTTTAAAAGTATCTTTATATTCGCTAACAGTTCTTGTCATTGTAGAATAATCAAAACACATATAGGAACAACCTATGTTAATTTTATTTTATAATGTATGTATTGCTATTAACCATAAATATAGTATATTGCTATTGATAAAATATGAATAGAGATTAATGAACTAGGTTTTAGTATGGAAAAGAGAACAAGGTATGGTGGAAACATCAGGGCGGATCTGAAAGATTACGGGAACTTTGTTTCCTATCTGGAAGAGAGAGGTGTGGATACTAATCTATACAGACCAGTTGGGGCAATTATTACCCATGGCAATACTTTGCCTACTATGATTGATGTGATTTGTTTGGATGCGAAAAAGAGCAAAGCTGGAAAAGAGATTTTCATATCCCTATCATTTATGCAAGATGATAGTTCTGACTTGTTCTTTAATATTTTTGACAGGGTAGATATTAAAATCGCTCAATCAGAATACGATATCAGCAAGATAGAGATAAACAAAAGAATCATTATAGAGAATAATGAGATTCCAGTCCCCAGGGATTTGGACGGTTATACTAGTTATAACAATATGGCGAGTTCCGAAGAAGAATAAACCTGAACATTTTAATTAAATTATATATCAGATATCTTTTTACTTTCTTTATCATTCAACTTATCCAACAGCTGTGCTAACCTTTTAGTAGCGTTTCTTCTTGTGTACTTTTCGATTTTTTTGTCCTTTGGGTAATATATTGCCTTTCCGCTATGGAAATCCGTATAGTACCTTAAGAAATTATAAGCTAAGCCATTTATATTCTCGTGCCTTTCTACTGATCCGGATTCGGTTTCCCCGATAAGTTCTTCAATGGCTGATTGCTTTGGTGCGATAGCGAAAACCGGTTTTTTTGTCCCGATATATTCATAAACCTTACCTGGTACTATTTCTTTGCTTTCCTTTGATTCATCTACAATCAAAAGCAGCATATCTGAAGACATTAGATGTTTAGTAGATTCATGATGCGGCAGATAGCCGATTATTTCAAGTGAATTATTGAATGATACTTTATCGAACATCTGATGAATCTCCCCGCCGAACCTTCCGACGAATCTCAGTAAAAACTTTTCTGGGTTTATCTTCTTTTCATCTATGAGTTTTTGTATAGCTTTGAACAGTGACTCGGGATTTCTCCTTCCGTATAATGATCCGGTGTATGTAAGGGTAAATCTCTGATTAGGGCGGGTTTGTTCTTTTTGTGGGTAATCAGCGGGATCGTATCCATTGGGTACGTGATAAAACTTAGAATTATTCAAGTGTGGGTACTTACCGATCGCATCTTTTATTATACCCTGCCAAGCGGCCTCGACAGCATCTGCCTGTTCAAATACGGTTCTTTCCATTCGGCGGTCAATATATGCGGGCAAGAACCATCGTTTTGGGGAAGAGATAAATCCTGTCCAGGGATCGCGGAAACCCGCTACCCACGGCAGACCCGTCTTTTTTTTGATCGCTTTGGCTATCAAGGAGCATGTATATGGTGGGCTGGATGAATAAACGGCATCAAAACTTTCATTTTTCAGTATCTCGGCTATCTCTTTTTTTGCGGTGTAGCGCCAAAAGGATCGCGCGTCAGGTATGAAAAAAGTAGCTCTGATAAACTCGACTATTTTTTCCTTTAGGGAGAGCTTTGCGTCATCCGGCTTTATATTATTTACGTCAACCGCACCGCCTTCGGGTATGCCCATTAACTTGCGATAAGCTTTATAGGGTTCGAAGATCTTTGTTTTATATACTTTGATATCCTGTGGAACTTCATTGATCAGTGATTCATCTATAGCTGGGTAATCAGCATCCGCTACGGTGAGTACGGTCGGCTCCCAGCCAAACTCTTTTAAGAATCTGATATGTTTGAGTACGCGCTGTACCCCGGGGCCACCACTGGGCGGAAAGTAATACGCAACTACGAGAAGTTTTTTCAATTACTTCTCCTTTGATTTTCTAATAATGAGATTATGGCGGGCATAGCTAAGCCTGATGGGTATGGCAGATAATAATCTGCCGAACTGGATAAGGGAGTGGCTGTTGGATTTATCTCAACTACCGTACCCCCTGATTGCTTGGCAATTGAAGGCAAGCCAGCGGCCGGGTACACTTCGCCGCTAGTACCTATAGAAAAAAACACGTCTGCTCTTTCGGCAGCCTTTTCGGATTCATTGAGTGCTTTTTGGGGGAGCATCTCTCCAAACCAAACTACGGAGGGCCTTATTTGGCCTGAGCAGCTCTGGCATTTTGGAGGTGTTGTGGATGAAAGGTCTATTTCTTCGTTAAATGGCTTACTGCAATCGAAGCAGTGGTTTTTTACAATTGACCCGTGGAGTTCATACACATTCTCTGAGCCTGCAGTTTGATGAAGGCCGTCAACATTCTGTGTTATCAGAGTGAAATCATCGAAAAGTTTTTCTAACTCTACGATTGCGATATGGCCGGGGTTGGGCTTGGAAGAAAAGACTATGTCTCTTCTGTAATTATACCATTCCCAAACCAACTCTGGATTGGAAATAAAACCTTTTGCCGAGGCTAGCTCTGCTGGATTGAATTTTGACCATAATCCATCGGGGTCTCTAAAGGTAGCTATACCGCTTTCAGCGGAGACTCCCGCGCCTGTAAGCACGGCTATCGATTTGGCCTTTGCGATTTGTTTGATAAGATCTTCAGGAATATCTATGTTGTGGTTCATAATCCCTAACGATCAGCTGTTAATATAGGATGTGGCTATCTTTTTTATTTTCTCGACCATTGATTTCAGCCCGTTGGAGCGATTTCCGCTGAGATGTCTTTCGAGATCCATCCTTTCAAAAACGGATCTTATATCCAATTGTGTGATCTCAGTTGGGGTTTTCCCGCTGTAAAACATCAATACTACCGCCACGAGCCCTTTTACTATCTGGGAGTCCGAGTCCGCTTGGAAGGTCAGCTTTTCGCCTTCTGGCACTGCCATAACCCACACCCTGCTCTGGCAGCCTTCCACAATGTTGGCTGGGACTTTGAATTGTTCAGGTAGGTCAGGAACATTTCTGCCCTGCTCGATGATATAGATATACTTGTCTTCCCAGTCCTCTATAAAATCAAAATCGTCTAAAAACTCTTCAATACTCTGCATTTTATTCGGATAATTCATTTATATTCGATTTGACTATCTACAAAATTAGCTATCAGAGCTCAGTTATCAGAATCTGATCACGGTTGCGGGCTAATCAAAGCTCTTTTCTGAGCCTTGCTACAGGGATATTAAGTTGTTCGCGGTATTTGGCTACGGTTCTCCTGGCTACTAAGAACCCTTCTTCTTTGAGTAGTTTAGCCAGTTTCTCATCACTGAAAGGTTTGCTTTTACTTTCACGATCAACGATATCTTTTAACTTGTTTTTGATTATACGGGTTGATACTTCCTCGCCTTCATCCGAAGGAAGTGACTCACTGAAGAAAAACTTCAGTTCAAAGGTGCCGAAAGGGGTAAGGACGTATTTACCGTTTACTATTCTGCATACCGTTGATATATCCAGACCGGTTTGCTCCGCAACATCTTTATAGATAAGGGGTCTCAGCCCGTCTGGGCCTTCGAAGAAAAATTCTTTCTGAAAGTGAGCTATGGAAGTCATCACTTTGAGCATAGTGTTCTTTCTTTGTTTGAGAGCTTGGATAAGAAACTTAGCATCTTCTCGTTTACCGCGCAGCCAGTCTTTGGTTTCTTTGTTGATGTTGCGGCTCTTGGCCTCTTTTCTCATGGCCTCGTAGGCTTGGGAAAGCTTTAGTTGAGGCATGCGGCTATCATTGATACCGATAAGCAGCTCTCTTATCTCATCATCGGTTTCGATAAGAAAGTCTGGTATAACAGTATTCATTTCCGACTGATAATCGAGCCCACCCGGTTTGGGGTTCAAGCTTCTTATTTCTTCGAGTGCCCATCTCAGTTTTTCCTCATCAATCTTGTGGTTCTTCATTATCACTGGATAATGTTTTTTGGCGAACGCTTCGTATGATTTATCGAGTATCTCTAGTGCTAAATCTTGATAAGGGTTTCTTTCGTGGTTTGCTTCAAGTTGAACTGTTAGACATTCTTTTACTGTTCTTGAACCCAGCCCTGGGGGATCCAGCCTCTGTATTCTTTTTAGGACTTTTTCTGCAGCTTCAAGATCTACTTCTTTGAGAAGTTCAGGTTCGTCGGCGTCTTTTTTGGGTTTAAACTCATAATCAGGGGGATTGGTATTGATGCCGCTAATGCTGCCATTACCGTTACCGTTGGAATATCCGTTACCGTTGCCTTTACCGTTATTGATACCATTGCCATTTACTAAAACTGAACCTTTTTGATATGTAGAGGTTTGAGAGGAATGCGGAGCTGTTTCAGTTACGGTATCTGCGAGTAAAGATCTACTAGAGCTAGACAGGGCAAATAGAAGTGCCGGATTAGAAACGTCTTGTTTGGGTGCATTCATCCCAGAGTTTGCTGACTCTTTATCAAAGTTTTTATGGCCGACTTTTGGCCCGTCATTAGCTTTAGGAGCCATTGTACCAAACATCTCGGCATAGCTTCCGCTAAGCTTCATAGTACTATTGCTACCATTGGAACTGCCATTGGTATTTTGGTGGTGTATCGCGTTTGATGATGAGCTGTAGCCCGGCTTTCTGATAACGGCGGTTGAACGGTCAAAATTTATCTCGGCGATAGTTTCGTTTGTTTCATCAACTATCTCTTTCATTTCGCGTCTCAGGTAGCCGTCGGTATCAAGATTGCCCATTATAACCTCGGACAGGACTTCTTCTTCTGGTGTAATACCTTGCAGGTTGAGCTGCTGCTTCATATCCTTCATGAAGTCGCCTGTGTCCTTTATCTGGAACGGCTCAAAATCATCGTCGTCTTCATTTCGGGAATTTTTTGGCTGCGGCAGATCGGGGTCGCTACCTTCCCACATGAGATTCTGGAACTCGAAGGGATCGGCAACATCGTCAATCATCTCTTTTTGCTGCTCGTAGTCGTTTGTATCTAATACGTTATCATTTCCAGAGTTATTGTTTTTTTCTTGTTCGGGGTACGCGTCATCCTCCAGCGGTTTCAGATCGAGCTTTTCATAGTCGTCATCATCGCCGTCCTCAAGCATGGGGTTCATCTCAATTTCTTGAAGAACCTGCTGTTCAAGCTGCGCCATAGGAAGCTGCAAAAGCTTAAGATACTGTATCTGCTGTGGAGTAAGACTCTGGCTGAGAGCCGTCTTCATCCCTATACCTAGCTTCATATTTCCCCCTGATAAAACCTGATAAGGTTGATTAATTATTAGAACTGGGACTGATATCCCTTGATTCATTACTCAAACAAGCATTGCCATTTTCTAAGTCTTCAACAAACTGCCTTAAGAGAAGATATTTTTCTTCCCCATAAGCCCTTGTGATCGCTTCTTCAAGCATATCGATCATTTTTACTTTTTTCTGATTACCGTTCTTAATTGCAGGTTTGCATACATCAAACTTTTCATAATAAAGATATGGGCCACCGTAATCTCCGACTCTAATAGGGAAGAGGTGGCAAGATATCGGTTTTTGAAAATCAGACTGGCCTTCATTGTAGGCTTTCTCTAGAGAGCATTTCGCTATATCACCATCATAGTAAACAAAAACGCAGTCACGGTTATCGATGCATACTGTGGCAAGTTCGCCGTCAGCGTCTCTTTCCCATATACCGTTTTCCGCGATATACTCTAGATGTTTTTTAGAGAGGTATTTTTTAGCAGCTGGGAAAGATTTTTCCAGTAGCTCTACTTCGTTATCGGCAAGCGGGGCACCCGAATCACCGGCAACGGTACAGCATGCACCTTTACATTTATCAAGATCGCAAAGGAAATTGCTGTTGGGTATTTTAGGATCAACTAATATGTCTTCTATTAGGTACAAGTCTGCTAGTAATAATTATGCCAATGTTCTTTGTTGCAATATACATCAAAGATTGTAAACACCAAAATATTTAGAAAATCAATTTCAGATAATTGTTAAGGCAGTGTTAAACTATTGATTTATATAGGCTTACGATAAAATGGGATAGCTGTTAAACAATAGCTTCATAAAGTTCTTCTATCACGGTAATTTTATCCACATCTTTTCCTATAAACACTAGTTGGGAAGATTCTGGTTGATAATGACTATCATATCCAAGTACTGTAAGTGGTTTTTCTTCACCGTAATACCTAACTGATTCAAAGAATAATGACTGATTATCATTACACTTAACCACACCTTTGATCCTGTAGAACTTATCTGTTTTAAGCAGTCTATTGATAGTGTATCTAAATAGTTCTATATCAAATGATGCTTCCGAAGTGAATGTAAATGTAGAAAACCCATGGTTTGCACCGCTTTTCTGATTCTTTAAAAATGTTTTCCGTTCATGGTTAGAATTTAGAAGTTCTATGAAATTTCCATTTATTTCTTTGGATATAGAAGCATCTGAATTAACGATAGATAGTGATTCTGTTATAGTATCGAGAGTATCTTCTGAATCGTTGTTGTCGGTTTTAGAAAGGTAAAACACATCAGCAAAGGATAGCTGTGTTATGGCAATGTCATCGTTTTTATAGTCGTTATAGTTGATTGAATCTACGATGCAAATCCCAGTTCCGCGGCGTACTTTACCGAATAATGCCGGCTCGAAAAGTTCTGCCGCTATTGAGTTGGGATCGGCTACGCCTGTAGCTTCTATAATGATATTATCCATACCCATTTCACTTAGTACGGTCAGCTCTTGTACTAATCTACCTTGTTCTGTGCAGCATACGCAGCCGCCGGATACTTCCCTGAGTTCGATTCCTTTCTTGTTGATTATTTTGCCGTCAATCCCTACGCTGCCGAATTCATTTTCCAGTACGGCGGTTTTGCCTTTTAACTTATTTTTTGACAAAAGTTCATTGATAAATGTTGTCTTTCCAGAACCCAGGTATCCGGTGATAATGATAATCTGGCATTTACCTTCTGTCTGATAGATTTTTTCCATGCATTATAGGGTAAGTTTGTCGAGTAATAATATTAGTTTTGAGAGATTCTCCAATGGTAACAATATATATTAATATACCGTTTCAAACATCGAATAGTAACAATAATGAGAATAAGTTCAGAAAGTATGATCAATTCCTTAAAACAACTGTCTTTAGCTATGCTGTTCGTAACCTTTACTTATGGTTGCGAAGAAGCCGAAGCTATTGAGTTCAACGTTTCTTCAACATCTAATACTATTGAAGTAGTATCGGATAACAATAAACAGTCTTTTGTATTACGGCCGGAAAGCTCCAAAGTAATAGAGAAAGTAGAAGATCAGGCTTCGCTTCCGGAAGGTTACAAATATAATATAGGTGCTGGAAGCTTTAACGATCTCCAACCCCAGACGATGTATTTTCTGGATCAGTATGTTGACGGAGTGCTGGTTGATACAGAAAAAATTTCAACCCTCGCAATGAAACCTAAAGAGCCTGCTGGTTCTATAGTATTTGCCGGTCAGTTCATGGAAAAGATAGCAGTTGGGCTGAACAATAAGGATGCTGAAAATGCTCTTATTATCGTATCGCAGAACAGCTTATCACAAGAACAGTTGCAGAGAACTGATTTCGCTGCGATCAGAAAAATACTGTCTGACAGGAATTTTAAGGCCGGTTATAATGAGAGGGGTGCAAAACTCGCTGAAAACTCCTATATAGTATACGCGGGTGAATATAGTTCACCGAGTGTAATTGAGATACCGGTTCCCGAATACAATGAATATACTTTTGCCGTGATAGGCTATAACGGCGAAGGAGCAGCGGCTAATTTTAATGTTGAGCCGGCTAGCAACAATATCAGAAAAAAGTTTCCGATGATGCCACCACCGATAGCGGTTGACCCAACGGAGTGGAATATGGAGGACGGATACTTTATGGCAAAGTGGAAACAGCTGCCTGTGGAGGCTAACTATGTTATTTCGGTAGCCACTGATCCTGATTTCAAGAATGTACTGGCTGAATATGATGAGATAGATTTTGGGAATTTAGACCAGGCACCTGTGATGTATGAAGGCAATGATAGACTTTATTACAGAGTGAGAGCCGTACAAGGACGAAACAAATCGGGCTGGTCGAATTCGGTTTCGGTTGATCTAGACAAATAATTATTACGATCAGATATCAATGCTAAAGCCTGCTTTATATTAAGCGGGCTTTTTTATTTAGGCTTTTCTATTTGGGATAGACTATCTCTTCTATCATCTGGCACCACAGATGACCTATCATAATATGAGACTCTTGGATATGTGCGGTATTATCTGAAGGTACGATGATCTTATTATTGATATGATTCATGTTGCCACCGTCCTTACCGAGCATAGCAACACAATCAATTTTCATTTCTTTTGCGGTATCGAATGCTCTGAGTACATTGGGTGAATTACCGCTTGTACTTATCCCGACTAAAATATCTCCTTTTTTGCCATAAGCCTGAACGCACCTCGCAAATACGTTCTCGAAGCCGATATCATTGCCACCGGCCGTCATAATCGAAGCATCAACCGTCAGGGCGAGTGCTGGTATTGCTGGCCTTTCATAACTACCTCTCAGGCGAATGACAAGCTCGGCCGCTAAATGCTGGCTATCGGCTGCTGAGCCGCCGTTACCACAGAACATTATCTTATTACCTTCTGCAATAGCGGATGCCATCAGCCTGCCTATTCTTTCAATCTCTGTTAAATAGGGATCGGATAGTAGTTCTTGCTTGGTAGTTATAGAAGCATTGATATGTTCTTTTATGATATTGCTGTATGATCCCATATAGAGTGCCTGTTTGAGTCCGTGTGACGTTTTTACAATCAATTAATATGATATCAAGAAGCCGATATTGCTTGCCTGGCTCCACTGTCTTTTTGCGATTTGATCTTCGTCATATAGGAAGGTACCAGATAGTGTGACGTTCACAAAATCATTAACTTGAAGAGTTATAATCGCATCCAGTCTGTGATCGATGGTATTGACTTCGGTGATTGTCTCATAGTTGGCGAACATAAGATATCTGGATTGTAAGCTTATATTTTCCATAAGCTTGCGAGTATATCCCATGTCTAACTGAAATGCTAGTTCATTCCTGATATACTCCCCTTCTTCTACCCCGAAGAGCTTTTTGGGAGAGCCATCGGCTGGCTCTGGCTTAACATCATAAAGTTCTTGATCAGCAACTAAAGTTTGACGCAACGTACCGGTACCGAATCTGGCAAAGAAATTCTGATTTGGTTTGTATTCCACACCTACAGCTTCTGTAAGAAAGCCAGGCGCCATAAAATTAGATATAAGAATCTGAGTCGGGTCTCCGTTATCGTCTTCGCCGAACTGGTAGCCAGGTGCGAACTGTGATCGGAAGTTGAAGGAGCCGAAAGCGTTCCAGTCGCCACTTATCACATATCCATATTTGCTGTCCAGGAATATCTGATCGACTGTTTTACGCCAGGTATCACCACCTTGTGTACTTTTCTGCTGCCCGAATTCGAGTAATGCCTGATTATCCCATGTATGTTTGCCTTCAGAATAGTTAGCCATAGCTTTAGCGATGATACCGAAAGCGATATTATTGGTACCACCACCCTGCCAGTTATCTGAAAAGGAGGCCTGGTTCAGGTTTATACCCAAGGAGGCCTGATGGGTCCAAGATGAATCAACGGCAACAGAGTCGGGAGCGGTACCCGTATTGGTGTTCTGTGAATATGATAGGCTAGTGATGCCGGCAGTAAGGACCGCAACCAACAGGTAACGCATTTGATGTTCTCTTAATAATGTGAAATATAAGTATATAGACTGTTGTAATATGCAACAGTCCAAAACTAATACATTTATATTTAATCGGTATATTTTTACTGCAAACCGTTAGTTAGATAAACTGTTGATTTTGTTACCGATATATAAACTTTAGAGTTCTTATATTCGTTAGCTAAGGCGATCGGAGAATAAAAAAAATCAAATCACTTTTAATAATATTAATCTCGGACTGGTTTAATGTCATTACTGAAAGATAAGCTTGCCGCCAAGTTCCCTGGTCAGGCAGAGTCAATCAAGAACTTTACTAAAGAGTACGGTGAAAACGTAGTATCAGAAGTAACCCTAAAGCAGGTTTACGGAGGTATGAGAGGTGTAAAAGGCCTCGTATGTGATACATCTGAGGTACCCCCTGATAAGGGTCTTATTATCCGTGGGTATGAGCTGGGCGATATCAAGGACAGGTTACCTGAAGAGATTTTCTGGCTATTACTTACTGGTGATCTGCCAAACGAGGAAGAGCTGAAAGACCTTCAACAAGATATAGTTTCTCGCCAGGCCGTTCCGGAGTATGTATGGAGCGTATTGGACACAATGCCGGAAGATTCCCACCCGATGGCCATGTTCAATACTGGTATCCTGATTATGCAACGCGAATCGGTTTTTGCTAAGCGATACGCTGAAGGAATGCCGAAATCTGAGTATTGGGAAGCCACTCTAGAGGATTCTCTAAATATTATAGCTAGAATACCTGCGATAGCGGCATATATCTACCGCAAGAAATACCGTGACGGTAATCGTGTAGATGCCAACAACGATCTTGACTGGGGCGCTAACTTTGGCCACATGTTAGGCATAGATGACAAAGACGGTGATTTCAAAAAGCTAATGCAGCTTTATATGACTCTACACAGCGATCACGAAGGCGGTAATGTATCAGCTTTCTCTGCTCGCACGATCAACTCCGCTCTTTCTGACCTTTATTATTCACTTTCTGGTGGGCTGAACGGCCTTGCGGGCCCATTGCACGGCCTAGCAAATCAAGAGTGCCTGAAATGGGTACTTGAGACTATGGATAAATTCGGCGGTAACCCAAGCAAGGAAGATCTTGAGAAATACACTTGGGATACTCTTAATTCTGGTAGGGTAGTGCCAGGATACGGCCACGCAGTTCTTCGCGTTACCGATCCACGCTTTACGGCATTCCATGCTTTCGGTGCTGAACACTTCCCAGAGGATCCTGTTTTCAAAACAGTATCTGATCTATTTGAGGTAGTTCCATCGGTACTTAAGCAAATAGAGAAAATCTCGAATCCATGGCCAAACGTAGATGCGGCTTCTGGCTCGCTTCTATACCACTACGGGCTTAAGGAATTCGAATACTATACTGTTCTTTTCTCCGTATCAAGGGCTTTGGGAATATCGGCACAAGCGATTATGCAACGCGGATACGGCTTGCCGATCACAAGACCGAAATCACTGCCGACGCATAAACTTAAAGAGATAGTTGGTGCTAACTAATAGTTTTGCAAGATAGACTTTATTCTGAAATCCCCGCTTATTGATAGGTGGGGATTTTTTTTGTGGTTAATTTCTGGGTTCACTTCTTCGGTAATTGTCTTTTCGGCTGTCATATCACTCTCCTCTTTTTTATATGAAACAAGTTGGGATTGGCTAATGTTACATCTGCTGTAGTTAAATTGCGGTATGCAGGAACGTAAATCAAAATCTTGGCGCAGGCTCCTCGGTTACCCTTTGATGGTATCGATATATGCCCCGCTTATGATAGCAATATCATACTTGCTTATTGCTATGGGGAAAGTGACGGCTATAGTCGGGCTGGTACTGGCTACGATATCGATAGCGGTGGTGGTGCCGCATTTTTCTGTTACCTGGGCGTTCAACAGGGTAGCAAGAGGGGTAAGCAGATCGATCTTGCCGCTGCTTTTTATAAATATCACGCTGATACTGGGCGGCGCTTTTATAGTACATTATGCATATTCCCAATATATGCCGAATGACACTATAGGCCCGCATATAATAAAGATAGCCGGCCTTATAGGCTTTTTGAGGGCAGGGCTTTACGGGATACAATCGTATATGCTACTGCAGAAGAGGAAAGGGTGAGAGGTAAAGATTAAGGCGAGTCTCTCTGTGCTATCTGTAAATGTATAAATGCCAATCCCTATTTTTTTAAATGTACTAAAGTTAAGGACTTTTCCAAAACTACTTTCATAAATAGTATCGTTCCATAGTTTCTTCCTAATTCTAGTATAACTGAATTTATTTTCTGGTCGATCTATCATACTTAATAGAGAATCAATGCTCAGAGAATTATCATTAATGATTTCAAATGAATTCGATAGTTTTTCCAACTTCTTGTTAGATTTAAAATCTGAATTGTATTCTACAACATTTGATTTTAGTTTAAGTACAACTTTCTGTTGACTAATTGATGATGTAGAGACAATTATGAAAATAAGCGTTAGATAGGTTAGTTTCATCTCTCCCTCCTGATCGTTTTTAGGTAGTAGCTGTTTACATACACGTCAAAAGAGTCTTTTGGTACAAAAATTTCCTCGATTAATGTGATGGTATCAAGAACTCTATCTTGGCGGTAAAGACAATTTCGGTAATAAAATTTAAGGATGACGTTTAAAGAACCATTATCTATTTTAAGGGAATCAATAGCATAACTATGATTTCTTATGCTATTGTAATAGTATGTTAAACTTATGTCTACTAGTGAATTCTCGTTGTTAAAGGAAATATCATAATCGTCTGGGGCTATTTTGGGATATATTAATGTATCGCAATTATTTAATTCTTCATGATAATCGGTTGTTACAATTGTCTTCGTATCCTCGCATCCAATCGTAATAATAGTAATCGCTATTATTAGAACAATTATATTTGCTTTCATTTCACACCTTCCTTAATATTTTTGATTTCAGATTTTAGTTTATCGTTTTCTTTTTTCAGTTCTATCATGTGCAGGGTCAGCTCTTCTATCTTTTCGAGCATAATTACCTGCATGTTGCTTATTGTAAAGATAGCCGAGGTTATTAAACCCCGGCTGATCTTTGATAGGTTGTGTCAATCGAGTTTCACGAACTGTTCGGAGTATGTGTGTTTGCCGGTTTGCAGTACGATGGAGTAGGTACCAGCCGGGTATCTTGATATATCGACCTGCTGTGATAGTGTGGTTGATCTGGATTGTAAGCCGTTATATATGTCCGCTAACCTTCGGCCCATTATGTCGACGATGTATGCGGTGACTTCCGCGCCCTCTATAAGCCCGCCAAACGTTACTTCGATACTCTGGCTGGCAGGGTTCGGTGAGATTGTGATGGGGTTTGGCTGTACTGGTTGTATATTATCCTCGATATTTATACCGAGTTTTGGATAGCCTGCACAAACATTAGCATTATGTTCACTCCAGTTATCACTTAGTAATACGATATCGTCACAATCCGGCTTTTCAATAAATGCTCTAAACTCAGAACCATTCTTGATATGAGTACAAGGTAGAATACGAACTTCTTTCCCACCTTGTAATTTTAGTTCGGCACCATTTTCTACCCTATAAGGCCCTATTTGATCACCGCCAACAGTGTAATTACTATAAGCTTTTTTATGCCAGTTTTGTCCAGAGCTAGCAGTCAATCCAAACTCTAGATGTTCATCTTTATAAATTCCAGTTAATGACATTACACCGCTATTGATAGGATCCAAATAGTCTTTAAGCCTGGTTTCCAAGCTTCCATTTCCATCCCAAGCTCTGGATATTCTGCCGACATGCACTCTATCTTGGTTAGAGCAAGCACCTACGTATGGAGAAGAAGAGGATTGAATACCTATTACAAGATTTTGACTATTATATAATGGACTACCAGAAGAACCCGTTTCAATAATACCACTGTTAGGATCTATAACATACTGATAGTCGTTGAATACTGACGGCAGTGAAGTACTACCTGTAATCTTCATAACATCACCCCTAGGATGGTGTAAAAAATTAGTTGTATTCATATTATCTAATGCTCTGTCCCATCCACTAAAATATGCCTTTTCAATACTTTGATTGCCAAATTTGATTGGGTCAAGGAGTTCCATTAACACAAAATCTGTTCCGTATGTATAGTCATGCCATCCACTTTTAAACTGTGCACCATTATATAACTCTGTACTTTGGGTTTGATTGCTGCCACAATTATTATTCCAATAAAAGAACTCAAAAGTAGTATAGAACTGCATATAAAGCTTCTCTTGTGAAGAAAGGTTATAATCTGTACTGCCATGTGTATCAAAACAGTGAAAGGCAGAGAGGATATATGGTGTAAAATCTTGACGCGTATTATTGACTAAACTACCCGAACAACTATAAGTTAAAGAACCTGCGTCTACACTAATCTTTACTATAGAGTTTTTCTCTTTGCATAATGAATTGCCCTGAATACAATTCACATCTATATTGCAATTATTTGAAGCTCCATAACTTGTTTTTAGATTGTTTTCTAAAGCATTGCTATTATCATATGGGTTAATGATTATTTTATCTATGGACATTTCATTTAGGCTAGCATTAATATCCCTACAGTATTCTATTATAACGTTTTTATTATTTGATACTGGAACAAGTAATTTCTTATTCCATCTTATGCTTTTATAGCCTAGGGAATTATGTATAAGTTGTTCATTATTATCATAAAATGATATAATGTCATCTTTATCAAATGATTCAAATGATATTATAAAACCACAACTATTGTAGTCTTTTAATTCTATTTTATACCTTATAATATGCTTATCTCCTACAGTATCTTTTATAGAAACAATTTCATTCTTATAGAGAGGTATATTATAGCCTTCAAAATTTATATCAGTATTAACCTCGATTTGAAGACTACGGATACTATCAATACGACTTTCTAAAGATAGTTTTTTAGGCTTCAAATCATTGATAGGTTTTAGTAATGAGTCATTTGAAAAACTAAAAGGAATTATTGTACAGAAGAGTTGATTTGAACAAAAGATGAGTAATATTAGAAAGAAAGTGTAATATTTCATATGTTCGATTCTCCACTTTTGATAATATGAAATACACCATTATAATTTTTCGGAAGTTCGATAACTAAATTTACCCAATATGACGCATAAAACGTATATACTGGTACACCTATAGGTAAGGGTGTAATTATATTTACAAAAGCAATTGAACCACTTGTTAGATTTATGTACATTTTATAGGAGCTTACTCTCATATCCTCACTGCCATCAAATATCAGTAAGTATTGGTTGGAGTCTAACTCTATTTTCCTTTCAAGGTTGAATATATTATCCAATGAATCAATAGTATTATTTGATTTGACAAGAATTGTACTATAAGGTGGATGTCTGTATTTTTTATAATTACTATCCCTCATCCAAAACCTATGTGCGGCACCAGGTGTCCATACGGAGTCCTCTTTATAATCCTCATATTCCACCCAATTAGTATCAGCTAGTATTTCTGCATAAGTAGGTGTTATGTTTGTGGTAGTATTGCCAGTTTGTGTAGAGGCTGTGTCTTCGCATGATAGAAGTGCTATAGCTAGTAAGCAAGTTAAAATTAGGTTTTTCATTATTTGGTTCCTTTTATATTAGCTGTGTTTTGATTTGAGGGGTTAGAAGATAGTAACATATGATGAGTGAAAGTTACAATATGCTAAAAAAAAGCCAGGGTTTGTGTGCCCCGGCTGGTCTTTGATAGGTTGTGTCAATCGAGTTTTACGAACTGTTCTGAGTATGTCTGTTTGCCGGTTTGCAGTACGATGGAGTAGGTACCAGCCGGGTAACCTGATATATCGACCTGCTGTGATAGTGTGTTGGTTCGGGATTGTAAGCCGTTATATATGTCCGCTAACCTTCGGCCCATTATATCGACGATGTATGCTGTGACTTCCGCGCCCTCTATAAGCCCGCCAAATGTTACTTCGATACTCTGGCTGGCAGGGTTCGGTGAGATTGTGATGGGGTGGACAATAGATGGGTTAATATAATCTTCATATAAACCAAGTTTGTTAGAAGAATTACAGTGTAACGCCTCAATCTTGGCATGAAATTCGGTTGCTTCTTCTGCGTGAAAACCATCCTTTAGTCTTATTTCATCATATGCCCTAAAGTCTACTTCAGAATGAGCTGGACTTATTACGCTGTTTTGACTGTTAGTTTCAACTACACCATAGGCAGATATATCAATATAATCAAGATTACCTACATCGATACTATTAACGATTTCCCAACCTTTAATATCATCGAAACTATTTATCGTATTATTTCTCTCTTCCAAAACTCTTGCATTATCCTCTACAAGATAAGTACCAAATGGTGAATTGTTTATAAATAAATCAGGATTTGAAAAGGTATTTATTCTTCTATAGTTACAGTGATTCCTATAAGCCATTACTGATCGTTTTAAAGTTATTGGATCACCGCAATACCCATGACCATATGAGTAATGTTGGTTTTGATTGGATTGCTTGTCATGTTGACATCCATAATTATGACCTATTTCATGGGTTGCTGCATAAGAAGATAATAAACAAGACCAAGTGTAATGGGTTGATACAATCGAAAAGCCTTCAACATAGCTCGAATTTAAATATGCGATTCCGCAAACCGATGTAATTTCTTCAAAAAGCATTACTAAATCAGCATTAGTATTTATTCTTTCTTGCAATACATCGTCCATTATTCCATCTGAATTAGCGAGTCTATTTAAATCTAATGCACTATCTTGGCTACTGACATATTGGGTTTCGTAGGTTTTAGCTAATTGAAATTCAATATCTACATTGCTGTTCTCAAAACCGCTATTTATTGTTTCGATTGCTCTCTTTATTGCGTGAATTAAATTGTCTTTACCATTAAAATCTGATATGGCTTGTGGTGTGTAAGCAGCTAAAATTCTTACCTTGCATTCACCCGATAATACATTTGTAGCCGTAGTATTGATTCTAGATGTAAGATCAGTATCAAAGTTTTCTGTATCGACAACTCCACATTTAAAATCAACTGAATCAACCTTAACTGCAAAGTAATTCGAACTCATTATATTTATTGAATATTTATCATCTCCAAACTCTAAGATTCCATATAAAATATCATTTCGTTTATAAAACTTACCGCTAGTTTTGTTGTCTCCAACAAAATCGAAACCACTTTCTGTGTAATGTATATAGCCTTTTGACAGAACAGAATCATTTAATTCTACAGTCAACAATTGGTCTTCATTATATTCTCCAATATTAATGGGGTAATATATTTTATCTGCTAAGTATGAAGAATCTTGTTGAGTGAAGTCAAATACTATTTTATCGGATTTGACTATAAAATCACCAAAAGAAATGTATGCAGGAAATATAAGCAATACTAAACACATAAAGCATTTAATCTTTGACATAACTCCTCCACTTGTCATTAATCTCATTTAGAAATTTAAGAGCCTTAGAATCATCTGATAGCAGGTCGATATGCACTGTTTTGACAGTATCTGAATAATATGCGGAATATTTGTAGAACCCACCATCTGCAATGTCATTCGATTGATATCTATCATCGAAGAGCATGAAATTATTCATTTTTACTATATCAACAATACTATCATACTCAGATTTAGATAGTTGATTAGTTTTTCTAATATCTGTTGTGTCATAGTCAGGAGAAGTTAATTGATAATCGATTAAATCCTTTTTAATATATACTTTAGTTAAGTTGTAAAAAGGTTTATTGTTTTCAGAGCTGACAACTATCGAATCTATTATATTATAATCAAAAGAATCGTATATAGATGCTGTATTAGTAGTATTATCTTCGCAAGATAACAATGCCATAGCAATTACGAAAGTTATTATTAGTTTCATGGCTTTACCTCCACCTGTATATCTTTTAGCAATGAATCGTTTAAATAAACATCATATAGCCCTATCTTGTCGATAATAAAATTATAAGAAATAGTGTCCCACCAAGGAGATGTAATACTATAATCATCTGTAGGACACATTTTAAAACGATTATACAAACGAATATCATTTCCATCAATACTGTGGCTGATGGTATAAGTGTGCTCGATACTACCATTCCTTATAATTTTTATTAGAACCTTATCATTAACTTTTGTCGATGTGTCAAAATGAATAATCGAGTCATTTTTAGTATAACCTTCAGTACATTGCTTTTTACTTGCAGTAAAAGGATTGTCACAACCAAACATTGCCATAGCAAGTAAGCATGTTAAAATTAGATTTTTCATTATTTGATTCCTTTTATATCTTTGATTTCAGATTTTAGTTTATCATTCTCTTTCTTTAGCTGTATCATGTGCAAGGTCAGCTCTTCTATTTTTTCGAGCATTATTACCTGCATGTTTCTTATTGTAAAGATAGCCGAGGTTATTAAACCCTGGCTGGTCTTGATTAGGTTGCGTTAATCGAGTTTTACGAACTGTTCGGAGTATGTGTGTTTGCCGGTTTGCAGTACGATGGAGTAGGTACCAGCCGGGTATCTTGATATATCGACCTGCTGTGATAGTGTGGTTGATCTGGATTGTAAGCCGTTATATATGTCCGCTAACCTTCGGCCCATTATGTCGACGATGTATGCTGTGACTTCCGCATCCTCTACAAGCCCGCCAAATGTTACTTCGATACTCTGGCTGGCAGGGTTCGGTGAGATTGTGATGGGGTTGCCATTAGAAGGTTTAGTGTTTACGTTTGGAGTATTATCTACTGTAAATGATCCTTCCTTGTAAGTGGTGGTTGTACATGATTGTATCTGAGCTTCTAGATATGAACCTTCTGTGATATGGAAACCATCAGTTAACCTTATCTCGTTCCCGGCATAAAAGCCGACTTCAGCATCCTGATCGATCAGTGCTTCAGCGGTAATGTTGTTGCTAGCATTGTAATCTACAACATCAGCGTCAACATTAAGATATATAGGTTCGTCGATAGTAAGGTTAGAAGCACATGGTATGCCTAGAGTGGTGTAGGCAAAAACTACACTTTGAGGAGTGGCAGGTTCATATCCAATATTA
The DNA here is from genome assembly GCA_964462685.1 of uncultured Hyphomicrobiales bacterium. GTDB lineage: Bacteria > Bacteroidota > Ignavibacteria > Kapaibacteriales > UBA2268 > CAYWYR01. The sequence continues at coordinate 60,467 of CAYWYR010000012.1, forward strand.
TATGAGGATATCTCATGAACAAAAGTCTTTAATGTAACTTGATTTCCGCTCCTAGAAACAACTTCACAATAGCCAGTCTGATGATTAACATTTGCTTGCGACCACCCTAATGAAGCATTTGTTGTCCTTGCCCATATAAAACTATCGCTTAAATAATCAGGTAAAGTAATTGTTGTTTGTACTTCATGTATTTTACCATAATAATGACAGTGTGTAGCCAATGGACCTGAACCTCTATAACATAAACCTTGGCTTGGAGAGCTTGAGACTATATTCCCCCCAGTAGCTGTATGATGAGTCATAACCCAAGGATCGTTCATCATTTCCAAAGCTCTACCTGCGTTTATTCTACCATGACCTAATTGGTCATCATAACCTGGCAAAGTATTAGAATTAACGTCGTCTGCAGAAACTTTCAAAAGCCATTCAACATCGTTATGGTGCAAAATTCTATTTTGGTCATGTGCTTCAGATAAAATCAAGGCTGCGACTCCAGCTACTACAGGAGCTGCAGCAGAAGTACCATTAAAGGTTGTATAGTCACCCAAATCCCTGCCTGCAATACCTACCCTATCGGTAGTAAAAATATTTTGAAGAGCCCCTGGTGCTACAAAATCTATATTTACGCCAAAGTTTGATGATTCAAATTGAGTAAAAATTGCTCTGTTGTCATTTTGATCTGAAGCTCCGGTCGCCAAAACCCAATTTTCATGCATATCCGCAGGGTAAAAGGGTGTATCAACTCCATCATTTCCTTTACCAGCAACTACTACTACATTATTAGAAACCGCAGTGTATACTGCATCAAGCATTGAGTTGCTAAAGCTATATTTACCAAAGCTTAAGTTTAAAATATGGCACCCATATCCTGAAGAAAGTGAAGCATCGATAATAGCTTCATTAATCAAGCTGCCTGACCAATTTTCACCTTTATCGCTAATTTTAAGTGCAAATAATTGACAGCCAGAACTGATGGTTCCATCTCCTCCTGCTATTCCTGATATCCCTTGGCTGTTGTTTCTTAAACCACCTATTATACCTGCTATAGGGGTTGCGTGATTGTCTGTAGGTGCATCTGAAATAGGATCCGAATCATTATCATAGTAATCCCATCCACCCCTGATTTTTGCACCTGATGTTCCGAAAGCACCATTTCCTAGATCAAAGTTATTATAATCGATTCCATTATCAACAATTGCAACTTTTATATTAGGCTTACCTACGTTAAAATCCCAAGCTCTCTCTAAATCAATATCAGAATCATTTAACTGCTCAAATCCTCTCTGCCTGAAAAATTCAGGATCATTTGATGGTGTTATACATTGACTATAAAAATACGATGGTTCACAATACTTAATAATATTCAAAGTATTGAGACTATTTATTAGTCTAGGCAGATTGTTATTCGGTTCATCTAATATTATAACAGTAATATCCAATAGATGTTCAAAATTGATAGTATCTCCATATCGTGAAACTGATATCATGTCTTTTATTATTTTTTTTCTCATCAATTTTCTTACTTTTGTTTTTCCACCTATCGTAGATTTGAGTAATGTTACATCTTCAAAATATTTAGTATCATCTGATACTTCATTAAATATTTCTGATATTTCAAACAACCTATTTTGACTGTTAAGAAATTCCGAATTTAAAACACCTTGCTTAAATGCTATAATAAATTCATTATCTGAATACGATTTTGTCTGGGTTAAAGATTTTACTGTGCACGTCAAGATAAATAGGATTAATAGTATTTTCATAATATCACCTTAATAGTTTTATCCTTTTGTAGAGTATCATTGACAAAAATCTGATAAAAGCCAATATTGGTCAGTTTTATATTGTAAACTATCGGCTCAGACATCATATCCAACGGATTATAGGCATTTAGGTCTCTACAGTCCTTATAACTGTTATAAAGTAGTATTGAATCTGTTTTTACTTCGTGTCTTGTGTTTATTATATAAGCTGATGGATAATGGCCATCGAATTCAATAACAGCGATACTATTAACTGGAATAATAGAATCATAGGTCAAAATTGAATCTCTCATTAGACCTTCCCTGCAATCGTTTTTACTTGATATAAAAGGATTATCGCATCCAAACATTGCTATAGCAAGTAAGCAAGTTAAAATTAGGTTTTTCATTATTTGGTTCCTTTAATAGCTTTGATTTCAGATTTTAGTTTATCATTCTCTTTCTTTAGCTGTATCATGTGCAAGGTCAGCTCTTCTATTTTTTCGAGCATTATTACCTGCATATCGCCCATGTTAACGCCGTTCTCCAGTACTTCCTGTTCGGAGGGTACACCTGGCAGGTGGCCGAGCTTTTGTATATCTTGTTCTAGGCTAGCTAGATCCTGCAGTGGGCGGTTGGGGTCAAATACGTGGTCGGCCCAGTCGCTTAAAGTGACTATAATCTCTTTAGCTACTAGTTTACCTTCTACTAGTACTCTATAGTCGCTATGTGTGCCAGTCATATCTTCATTGGTTGTCGGGTCGTTGAATCTTGCGTTTCCCAGTACATGTAGGTTGGCTTCAGGATTATCATGGTTGATGGACATTTTACCGTCGCGGGTAAAGGAGTAAGTAGTAGTCAGTTCGGAAATATCGGGTTCTTGTTCTATATCATAAAGCATTGGACTCCGATTAGTATTTATATTTAAAACACCGTAATCATTGTAGCCGTTGTTTGTCCTTGTATCAATTTGAAAAGCGTAAATTCTATGGCGGTTTCCAGGATAACTAATAGGTTGGTTAAAGTCTTCAATTGTGCCCGTAGCCTGAATAAACCATAAAGAAGGAGATTCAAAACCAGGTAAAGAGCTATTTGCCGGTATTTTAGAATTTGAAGAAAAAAGTATTCTTGGAAAAGGGGCCTCACTCATTGAGCCATTTGTGATATTTCCCCAATTGGCAAAATTCATCTCGAAAAGCCCCTTAACGTTATTTGTATTGATCCCTACATTTCCTTCAGGATTAATAACCATTCTTTGTTTATCTACCGATGAACCAGGACTTGTAGTTGCAAACCTTATATTACCCTGGTCATTCCGAGTGGTTAAGATAATATCTTCGGCTGTTTCGGAAGCATGTATTATCATATCCCCAGGGTTGATGTACATCATATCCATTTGTGTATATAGGGGGATTCCACTAAGGGGGGAAAAGATCCCAATATGTCCTACGTAGTCTTCATTACCGACAATTTCACCATCTATAAAGCCGAATCTTATAAAGGCTTGATCGATTGGACTACTGAAATTGCGGGCAAGAATATGAAGAGCTTGATCTGGAAACAAAGCTGGATTTGTTCCAATACCTACTTTACCCTGTTGATCGGGTAAGATTCCCGGTACATTATTATCCTGCGCCCCAAGCTGTGCGGTACCAGTCATGGCAAATACCATGCAGAGAGAGAGAGAGAGAGAGAGAGAGATTTCTTTAAGTATCTCATATCATAACTCCTAAAAGTTTTTTTGGAAATGTTAATTACCTTTATATATTATACAATAATTACATTATATCAAAGCAAACTACAATATTTAACTATATCTTAACACAAGAGGCGGTAGTTTTACTAACAATAGATGTAACTGTGTGCGTCAGGGTGTGGGGGGATAAAAAAGATCAGACAGCAATTCGTCAGCTTACCGATAGCTTTATTTCAGATAGGTATTTATTCCCATGCTACTTAAGTCGGGTAGATCAGCCAATGATCCTGCTTGCCATTTTCCTATAGCGGAAGTAGAGTATGCTACCGACTACGGTAAGGCCGATAAGGTAGCCGTACCATACGCCAGCGGGGCCAACCCCCCATTCCAGAGTCATCATATAGCCGAGCGGTATGGCAAGCACCCAATAGCCGAGTATTGTTATGTAGGAAGGGAACTTTACGTCCTCCATGCCGCGCAATACGCCCATTGCGTTTAGCTGCAGGCCGTCAACTATCTGGAAAAAGCCGGCTATTAGTAGAAGCTGGGATGACAGCGCTATCACGGCGGGGTCAGTATTGAATATAAGCGGCAGCCAATCCCGAGCTATTATGAAGAAGGCTGCTGTGACTGTCATAAACCCTATTGCTATCACGAAGGAGGAATCACCTGCGTTTCGCATCTTGGAGAAGTCCTTCCTTCCGATCATATTAGATACGATAACGGTGGCACCCTGACCGATGCCTGAGGCGGTCATGAATGTGAATGCCGCCAGCCCGATAGCTATCTCGTGTGCGGCGAGCGGTACTGCGCCGAGATTGAATATTATGAACGCCCCAGCGGCGAATGCCCCGGCTTCCATAGCGAACTGAAAACCGATAGGCCCGCCGATGCTGAGGATTTTCTTGAAATAGGCCTTGCCCTCGCGCACGGGGCGTGAATCCCACACACCTTTTAGGCCGCCGCGGTCGGCGGCGTAGGATTTGATTGTATAGATGGCCACGACCATCATGGTAAGCCTACCGAGGAATGTAGCTAGCCCAGCTCCGTCTGTACCCATTTCGGGGAAGCCGATCTTGCCGTAGATAAATATATAATTGAGTATTATGTTTACTGCGTTGCCGGCTATAGAGCCGTACATCATAGGGCGTACAATGCCGAGGCCTTCCTGAAACTGCTTTGTGACGAGAAAGTATATATAAGGTATGAATGAGGCTATGACGAAGAGGAAGTAATTACGTGATTCATTTATTACGTTGATATCATAGTCTAGCCCATTGGCTATTTCATCCAGGAAAAAATATATTGCGAGCATAAGGGCTATGCAGTAAGCAGCTGTAGTAACGGTGACTTTCAGGCCTGTTTTGAATACCATAGGGAGTTCGCCGGTTTTGCCTTCGCCGTTCATGCGGCCGACAATCGGGGTGATACCCATTGCCACACCTATAAATACCATCAGTATAGGTGCATGGATATTGTTTACCAGACCGAAGGATGCTAACGATAGGGTAGAATACTGGCCGAGCATGACCCTATCGGAGAACGACGCGAGCATGTGGCTTAGCTGCCCAGCTATAATCGGTAATGATATGAGCGTTACGTTTTTTAGCTGATGTTTGGTTACTGCCATATCTAAATATATAAAAGGCTGGAAATAAAAATGGCTCGCCGGTTGATGTTGAGCGAGCCAGATAAAAAGTTATATGATACAGGAGTTCAGAATATGTCTTTTACCCTGTCGAAAAAACCTTGTTTGCTGTCTTTCTTTTCCTTTCGGGGAACGAAGTTATCGCTTTTCGCAAGTTCTTTTAGTTTTTGCTTTTCGGCGGCGTTTACTTTCTTAGGTATATACACATCGACAAATACTACTTGATCTCCCTTGCTACCTGTATCCAGAGATGGTATTCCCTTGCCTTTCATGCGGATAGTCTCGCCGGGTTGAGTGCCGCCCTCTACTTTCAGGGTTTCGTTACCGTACAGGGTAGGTATATCGAGCTCGGTACCGAGTACAGCGTCACTTACCGATACGGTAGCGCGGTATAGAACGTTGTTCCCGTTTCTGGTGAATGTATCATGGTCTTTTACCTGCATTACGACGATAAGATCTCCTGCTGGGCCGCCTCTGCGCCCTGCGTTACCGCGGCCTTCAAGCGGTAGGTAGTTGCCCTCTTCCACTCCAGCCGGGATTTCTACCTGTACTTCTTCGTCGCCCTGAACCCTACCTTCGCCCTGGCAGTTGGTGCATTTAGCTTTGATAACTGTTCCGGCTCCACGGCATTCCGGGCATGCTGCGATGTTTACGAACTGGCCCAGCATAGAGCGTTGAACCTGGCGGACCTGACCTTGGCCCTGGCAGGTAGGGCATGTAGTGGGCACGGATCCTTCCTCGGCACCTGAGCCGCTACAGATTCCGCATGTATTCCATTTTTTGAGATTGAGCTTTTTCGTAACGCCTGTAGATACTTCTTCAAGTGTGAGCGGAAGTCTGATTTTAAGATCGCCACCGGGTTCGCCTGTGGTGCGGCGTCCACCACGGCTTCGCTGACCACCCCCACCGAAGAACTCATCGAATATGCTTCCACCGCGGCCTCCGCTGCCACCGCCCCCGAATATATCACCGAATGCTGAGAATATATCTTCCACATTAGAGAAACCAGCACCGCCGCCTCCCGCTGCCCCTCGCACGCCAGCATGCCCGAATCGATCGTATTGTGCTTTCTTAGTTTCGTCGCTGAGTACCTCGTATGCTTCGGAAGCTTCCTTGAAGCTGTTTTCGGCTTCGTTATCCCCAGGGTTTTTATCTGGGTGGAATTTTATAGCAAGTTTTCTGTACGCGGATTTTATTTCTGCTGACGAAGCGGTTTTGGATACGCCTAGTACTTCGTAGTAGTCTCTTTTGGACATTATAAAAGATATATTTAGTTTATTTGCTGGATATAGACTTACAAACTTAAGCCTATTGAGTTTAATAAATAAAAGGAGGCATTAAACACTGTCTTGCCTCCTTTATCTCTTTAAGAATATTCTTAAAGTGAAATAGTTTCTGCCTTTATGTAAAAATGTGTTTAGTTGGTTTTAGTTATCACTGCCTAGTGATGTGATAACTTTTGCGTGGCGTAGCACTTTACCTTTGAGTACATATCCGTTCTGAACGACCTGTACTATTTTACCTTCAGCAATATCTTTATGAGGTGCTGTCATCAAAGCTTCGTGATATTCCACATCGAACTCATCACCCGGGTTGATGTCCATTTTGGTAACACCGCTTTCTGAGAGCAACTTTTCTATTTTTTTGTTGATAAGCTTAACGCCGTTCACTAGCATACCTTGTTCGCCTGCTTGTTTAGCGGCGGTAAGTGCGTTATCCATATCATCGGGAAGTTCCAGAAATCTCTGAAGTAGATCTTCAGCGCCTTTTTCTCTTATTTCTTGTTTTTCTTTGTTCATACGCCTTTTCATGTTTTCCATTTCAGCGGTTTTCCTCAGAAGCTGCTCTCTGAGTTTACCGATTTCAGAACCTTCATCCTCTTGCTGTTCATCGGATACATCCTCAGAAGAATGATCTTCCTGTGTGAGTTTTTCATCGAGTTTTTTTGAAATCTCTTCTTCAGTAAGTATTTCTTCTTCCAGGGTCTCGGGCTGTTGTTCTGTTTGATCTCTCATCGTTTCCTCTTCTATATCCGGCATTTTAGTGGTACCGTCTTGGTTTTTCATGTAAGTATCGTAGATACCTTTCATTTTATTGACCGTTGATCTGAGTGGTTTGCTCTTATTGTCTTCCATATCGCTTTAGTATGTCAATTGTTAGAAAAACAAAGCACTGTAAGAAAACCAAAATAATATCACTCAAATACGCAATAATGAATGAAAAGTTGGCTTTCATTAACAGATATTAATTATCTGTATCGGTTTTTTGAATTACCGCATTTCCTAAAATGCAATATAGCTATCGGCTGTTTCTTTTTCTATTTAATTAATACCTTATATTGACGTAACAAAAGTCATGCTAATATAATAAAGGGTAGTATATGAGGAAAAAAGCTTGCCTGATAACGCTTATGATAGCGTTTTCGTTTGTTGGTGCATTATCCCAACCTAAAACATTCAATACATACAGAAATCTGACAAGTATGCAGATGGCATCCCCCGGAGCCTTCAAATTCGGGCTGTACGGCTTTAGTAATCCAGCTATGCTGGAATATGTGACGGCGCCATTTGATATGCAGGTATCGGTGAATACCAATAATGATGTTGCTTTTATGAGCGGGGCGGCGGAAGTCAATAACTGGGGTATTTTCTCCAATATAGGTAATACAGGTGTAGGTGCATTCACCAGCCGAACGGCGGACGGCAGCTGGGTTACAGAATACAGGCTATCGACGACTGCTGGTACAAAAGAACTGAGCTGGGGATTTGGGTATGGATTCAGCGGAGAGAACAAAGCAGAAGCGGGTTTCAGTAATATGTATAATCTCGGTGTTTTGTACAGGCCGTTTGAAGAGTTATCCATCGGGGTTGTTTATACGGACGCACTTGAATCTTCTTTTAATGAGTCTGTTGTAGATATTGCCGTAAGGCCTGTAGGCGACTGGCCAATGACTTTATATGCTGATTATTCTTATGCGACAGTAGGGGAGGACTGGGGCGACGTAGCGGCTTTAGGTGGACGTAATTCTCTGGGTACATGGTCTGCTGGCGCTTCATTGGAGTTTCCTTTCCTGCCCGGCGTAAGATTTAACGGTAGATATATAGACAGCGAAATAGATGCGATGGATATGACCATGATAGGTCTGGAAGCATCGATATTCAATGGGTTGGGGTTCGGCCAGCAGTTCTTCTCTCCTGAATTCGGTGATGACTTTTCGAGCAACACTACTCATTTTAGGCTTGGTGCTTGGGATAGGAGCCCGGTTGATCTTATATCATTTATGGATAATTATGTTAAGCTGGATCTTTCCGGAGCGATCACTTACCGGCCGTTCCAGCTTTTTGACAGCAGAAATTCATTAATGGATATTCTTAGGACTATCGACCGTGCGGCCAAGGACGATGAGGTAAGCGGACTGTTTATCAATGCTGTGAATATGGGCGGCAGTTATGCTATGAAATGGGAAATCCGCGAGAAGCTGAAAGAATTTAAGGAAGAGTACGGTAAAGGTGTCGTCATTTTCATTGAAAGGGTTGGGATACCAGATTATCACTTCGCTACTGTAGCCGATAGAATAGTTATGGACGAGATGGGCAGTGCAGCCCTGAACGGTTTTATGGCCGGCAGATCATACTATGAGAATATGTTTGATAAAATCGGAATCGGCTTTACGGAACTGAGATTCCTAAAATATAAATCAGCGCTTGAAAGCTTTTCCAGGACTGGCTTTTCCGAAGGGGATAAGGAACAACGCGAGGCCTATATCAATGACTGGTACGATATCTTCAAGGAAGATGTATTGGCCGCAAGAGATATCAGCGATGAGGACTTTGAAGGCATCATCAATAACCAGATACAGCAAAGGGCAGAGGAGCTGAAGGACGCTGGATTGATTGATGCTCTCGGAAGGTGGAACATGCTCGATGATATGGCTGAGGAGCTTGCGGTAGGGGATTACGATGCTACTGTACCAGAGGAAATACTTTATAAAGCGAGCGAACCGATTGATGACCAGTGGAGTCTCGGAGAGGATCTTCTTGCGGTGATATATGCTGACGGTGTATGTGCGATGGAAGGTGGAATAAATGCTAGAACATTATGGAAGTATGTTGAGCGTGCGGTAGAGAATCCGAATGTGGGGGCAATAGTATTAAGAGTTGACTCGCCGGGCGGCGATGCTTTGGCTTCGGAATATATCGCTAAGATATTACGTGAGAACAAGGATAAAAAACCGATCATAGTTTCGCAGGGTATGCTTGCTGCATCCGGTGGCTACTGGCTATCGATGGATGCGGATGAGATATATACCACTCCAATGACCATCACAGGATCGATAGGTGTTATATCAGGCTGGATTTACGACGACGGGCTGCAGGATACCCTGGGTATTACTACAGACCATGTGCAGGTAGGTAGATTCGCTGATCTCGGTTTCGCATGGAATGATCCGCTGATTGGAATAGGACTCCCGATCAGGGATCTGAACGAAGCTGAGGAAGAACTGCGTAAGGAAGAAATACTCTATTTATATGATCAGTTTATCGAGCATGTAGCAGAGGGCAGGGATATGGAAGAGGAAGATGTAAGAGAGGTAGCACAAGGTAGGGTCTGGACTGGCCGCCGAGCTTTAGGCCTGAATCTGGTTGACAAGATCGGTGGGCTAAGCGCGGCTATCGACAGGGCTAAGGAGCTGATGGAAACCGATAACGAGGACGATGTAATTATAGTCGAGTATCCGCCGAGGGGTGATATAGACTTCAAGAATCTCGTGCCTATGCTATTGCCGATCAATACTAAAACTATAAGTGAGAAGGTTGCTAAAGCTAATTTCCTATTCGAGAACAATGGTACTGCTATGCCTATACTGCCGCTTAACTGGCAGGATGATCCGAATTTTGACAATAAAGGAAAAAGCGATTCTAAATAATTAGTTTTGAGAAGCTTTTGTTATCGATTGAAAACCACCTGTATAGTATATGTATAGGTGGTTTTTTTCTTATTCTACTTTATAAATATTTATGAGGATATTTTGATATTATGAGATAGGCTTTTTGTATATCAATATCATTTCTTTCTCAATCAATGGCCACGATTGACTTCTTTTAATTTTACTTAAACCAACTATATCGACATAGTTGGCAAGGTTTAGATCGTCGATCTGCGATGCGAAACTGTTTCTGATAGTCAAGTCCCAGCTCTGGCAATCGAATATGAGATCGATATCACTTCCGGGCCTGTGATCCCCTCGGGCTCTTGATCCGAAAAGATATACTTTATTGATATTGTGTTTAGTACTAAAGTAACTTAACAGCCTGATCTGAGTCCTATGGGATAATATATCAGCATTTACCGGTAAGTCGTTCACTTCAAAATTAAGTAATTCAATACCTATATCAGGGAGTAAAGCCATTACTTTATTATCCTTGTAAGATGTTCTACAAGCTCTAAGAAACTATTAGAATAATCATATCTGATTTTATGGTAAATCTCTTCAGCTATTTCTTCATCATAGGTATATGATGTACTATTTCGGCTTTCTAACATTTCTATCCATATATCGCCTGTGATAATCTCGTGTTCTGCCGCTTTTCTCAGGATATCCTTTGTTCCGTAGGTTTTTTCTCCTTTATCGAGAAGAAATATGCGTAAAGTTTTCCAAGCTAATTCAAATGTATATTCAAACCCTTGAATTATACCCTGCTTTTCAAGTAGCGTATGATCTCTAGTATCGGCGATCGATAAATCCTTGGATAGCCTATTAGAGGCTTTCTTAAGATTGCTGAGCTTGTTATTCAGTTTATCCATTACATCACTCCAAACCGTAGTCGGATATCTTGCGGTAAAGCGTTCGGGGGCTAATACCGAGGTTTTCTGCCGCTACCCTTCTGTTACCGTTATATTTATCCAATGCAAGCTCAATCATTTTCTTCTCGATAGACTCTAAGTTGAACTCTTCAAGCTTTTTCTCGAAATCCTCTTCATCAAAGGATGGCATCTGTACGGTAGATCTGCTTTCTTCAACTGAATCTACTCTTTCGGATATATAATTGACTTCCCTTTTGATTTCGCTTACATCATTCTGCATCCTGAGAAGAGATTTGAATATGAGCGACATCTCATCGCCGAAACCGCCCATATTGTTCTGATAGTTGCCCATCGGAACGATGTTCTTTTCTTGAGGAACTTCTTGATAATGGTAAGCTGGCAGGGCTGGGGTGATATGGTTCCGTAGTATGGAAGGTGTTATATATGAGGTATTCTCAAGAGAGATAACGGTATCGATAAGATTCTTGAGTTCCCTTATATTCCCCGGCCACGTTTGATTTTCGAGCATTCGAAGCGCGTCAGGGTGGATACCTTCATACTCTATTCCCATTTTGCTTGTGCTTCTGCTGGCGAAGTAATCAAAAAGCAGCGTTATATCTTCTGGGTGTTCCCTTAACGGTGGAAGGATTATATGAACGTTTTTCAGCCTGAAATACAGATCCTGCCTGAAGCGTTGATTGAATACTTCCTGATTCAGATCGCGGTTGGTAGCTGTTACAACCCGCACATCTACTTTGTGGATTTTAGATGATCCGAGCCTTGAAAACTCCCCGCTCTCAAGTATCCTTAATAGTTTTACCTGAGTATCGATAGGCATTTCGCCTACTTCGTCGAGAAAGATCGTGCCTTCGTGTGCCGATTCGAAGAATCCTTTTCTAGTACCGTCAGCTCCTGTGAAAGCTCCTTTCTCGTATCCGAACAGCTCGCTTTCAAGCAGGGTTTCCGGTATCGCCCCGCAGTTTACGCTCACAAAAGCCCGGTTCTTCCTTTTGGATAAACCGTGAATCGCTTTTGCGAAGACTTCTTTTCCGGTACCGGTCTCTCCGGTTATGAGAACAGAGAGATCCGTCGGTGCTGCCTGGACTAATTTTTCTTTAGCTTCCCTCATACTCTGCGAAACGCCTATCAGGCCGAATTTTTTCTCTAGGTATGTATCTATGGCTTGGTTGCCGCCTGTAATTTCAGCCATTATTCTGCCTCCTGATCAGTCCAGCCTTCCCAGCCATCGAAGTAAATATAAATATCTTCATAACCGAACTCACTCATCCGAGTGGCTAATTCCTCAGCCAGATCGCATAGTGGGCCGTTGCAGTACAACAGGAATTTTTTGTCACGAGGCAGAGTCAGTACTTTTTCCATGTAAGCCGATTCATCATCCATGCGTGGGAAGATATGAATAGCTCCTTGAATATGGTCTTTATCAAACGCGGCTTTGTTCCTGGCATCGATTATCATAAACCGCTCATCTCCGATTGCTTTTTTTAGTTGTGTTTTTGTAATACCTTGGAACTCGGATTGCATTTCCGGTTCAAGATCTGAATCAATGTCAGACTTGATGTCAAGATCAGGCTTGGAGCTTTTTGAGGAAACAGCTATCTCTACCTGAGGCTCTGGCTCGGGTTGCTTACGTGTATCGTTTATCTGGTTTGCAGGCGGTACTGGAGCAACGTCTGTAGTGAGTTCTGCTTTTGGCTCAATTGAAGGAGTTCGGTCAACTGAGACTTTTACGGTATCTTTTATTGAAGAATTTGATTCAGTAGTAATAATCTTTATTGTACGCTCTGGTTGTAATCCTTTGTCCTTGTCAAACATTTCGTCATAACCTCTCGGCTTACGTTCGAAGAGCTCATCGTCACCGACAACTGCTTTCTCTTCTTCATAAAATGGGAGTGGATCGTTGGAGCAGGAATTGTATAATAAGGACAAACAAAGGCTGACAAGCGAAATGACTACCATCTCGGATATCCAGCTCTGTTTAGAATCGTTTTTTACCATCTGTAATTATTTATTCGGGTTAGCATCAGCTTATGACATATTGTCATACGTATCAATATATATAATGTGATAACCATAGAGATATTAGAATGTTAAGATTTGATTAAGATTTATTAAATTATTTATCGTCTGAGTGTGACTTTTTGTAATGTTAAAGTGTCATTAAAGGTACGGGTATGTATATCCGGATATAATTAAAGGTTGATGCGCAAAAACTATTCATATCTGATACTGACTATAATACCGATCCTGGCCATTGGTCTGCCGATCAGTTTCGAGAACAATTACGAGGCTTCTGGGATAATCTACCCTATTAGGGAGCTTACTGTTCTGGATATCGGTGGCAGTTATAAGATAGAGTATATCGATAGACTGAACCCCCAGGAGAATTTCTCCTATCAGCAGGAACCTGAAAGAGGGGATATCCAGAGTACAGTTTATTTCGGACATTCCGAGGGTAGTAATGTATCGGTAGGCGATACTCTACTGCAGTTTACATCATCGCTGAAAAGCGAAAGAATCAGCCAGCTAAAGGGCCAGTTGGAAGTAGAAAAGGCTAACCTAACGGTGCTATCCACGGGAGAAAAGCCCGAGACTATTGAAAGAGTTCTTCAGGAATATACTTTAGCTGAAAAAAGACATAAGATCGCTGTTGCAAACCATGAAAGAGTGGTGCCACTGGCAAAGAAAGGCTTTCTATCCCAACTGGAGTTAGCTCAATACGAAAGGCAGTTAAGAGATACCGAAGGTGCGTTGGAGATTGTGAGGAGAAGGATGGACGAAACCGCTACCGGGCAGAAAGGTGAGCTTGTGAATCTTTCACTCTCAAATATCAACCGGATACAGATGGAACTTGAGACTCTGGAAACGACTATTTCCAGACTTTCAATCATTTCACCTGTCGATGGCAGGTTCAAGCAGTCCCAGTATCAGGGTTATGTAGCTGGTGTTGAGGATTGCGATACGCTGGTTTATGTGTTTCCTGTAACGCAGGATAAACTTGCTGAGATAGGGTTGGGTGACAGAATCTCTCTGAAGCCGTTTGGTATTGAAGAAGAACTTAAAGCCGAGATAGTACAGATCGGACGACAGGCCAAGCTTATCGAGAACATACCTTCTGTTATGGTAACTTCAGTTTTAATAGGTGACCATGACTTGCCCGCCGGTTCACTGGCAAAGGCCACAGTGAGGCTGGGCGATCTTGATTTTCTCGATTATATCACTTCGAATTCCAGACGATAGTACTATATCAGACAAGAACTCAAATATATTGTCCCAGTATCGATGTTGCCTCGGCTCCGGGATGAGCTTAAGCCTTATATGGAATATGATGAGCACGCCCGGCATCTACCGAACAATGCTTACACAGTAAGAAGTATATATTTTGATGACAAGAACCTGAGATATTTCTACCAAAAGGAGTATAACCATGCTGAAAGGAAGAAGATCAGGCTAAGGGGGTACGGTCATTTATCCGATAGTAAAGTAGTAATGGAGATAAAGCGTAAATTCTCTGGTGCCGGAATTAAAAACAGAGAATTCTTAGATTATACCAAAGCGGTAGAGTCTATTAAGTCTGGAAGTAGAATATCCGGTAACTCAGATGAGACTATGTTTTTATATCATATTATCCGCTATAGTTTATTCCCTACTGTGAATGTGGTTTACGATAGAGAGGCTTTTATGACTCATCTTGAAAGCAAGAATAACCTTAGGGTTACTATGGATATGAATCTGAGATATTTATCAATGCCCAATCTGGACCAACTCTTCAACCAGAGAGACTTAAAACAGGTACATATCAGTAAGTTTATATTGGAGGTGAAATTCAATGATTTCTATCCTCAATGGTTACAGGATTCTGTTTCGAGGCTAGGATTGAAGAGGAGCCCGGCTTCAAAGTATTCGATTTGTATAAGGCATTCCCATCCCTGGCGGACAGGTATGATGAGATATCTTCGCCATAAACCACTAAGAGACTACTGATGTTTGAAGACCTTCAGTCGATAGATATATTCTCTGTAACTCCTCAGCAGCTTTTCGCTTCTCTAATGATATCGCTGGCCTGCGGGCTTGTAATGGCATTTATCTATAGGATGAGCTACAAGGGGACAGGGTATTCAGCACCTTTTGCGGATTCGATAGTACTGCTAACTATGGTTACCGCTTTGGTTATAACGGTTATCGGAGATAATCTGGCAAGGGCTTTCGGTTTGGTAGGTGCGATGTCTATTATCCGCTTCCGAACTGCACTTAGGGATACGCAGGATATAGTTTTTATATTCTTCGCTTTGGCAGTAGGTATGGCGAGCGGTACGGGCTTATACAAACTGGCGGGTACTGCGACACTTACGATAGGAGCTGTAGCTTTTATTTTATCAAGGGGTAATTTCAATAAATTCTCTAAGAAGTTTTATGTGCTGCATGTAAAAGGAGATTTCAATCCGGCTGAGATAGAATCTTTTCTGGAGCCGCACGCGAGTAATATCAATATCATAAGCTACAGGAACAGCAGCCAAGGTGGGGAACTGTTTCTGAACTTCTCTCCCAAGTCCAACTCTAAGCCAAATAATGTAACAGAAAAGCTTTATAAGCAGGAAGGAATAGAATCTGTTGATCTATTCTATGAGGACCCTATGGAGGCAGCGATAAGGGATTGAGCCGTTTGATTGGGCTATTACTTAAAAAAGTTAATTATTCTTTAGAATCGGGAATAAATAATTTGAAAGTCGCCCCTTTGCCGTATTCGCTTTCTACCTTTATATCCCCTTTGATAAGCCTCACGTAATTTCTGCTTACGTTAAGGCCGAGCCCTGAACCCTCAAACTGCCTAGAAATACCTGTTGAAAGCTGGGTGTATTCATTAAAAATCTTAACTAAATCCTTCTTTTTGATGCCTGGTCCGGTATCTTTTACGGTTATCAATACGCCATCATCCAACTTAGTCACATTTATCTCTACGTACCCGTTGTCGGTAAACTTAATAGCGTTATGTAAGATATTGTCTAATGCTATTTCTACTATTTCAATACAAGTATTGATTTTATACTGTTTATTATCGTAGATTTTTTTTATACCTAGTTCTTTGGATATAGCGAAATGTATTAATTTATCAAGAGATCTATCACAGATTGATTTGATATTTGTGACTTCATACTTGAGGGCATCTTTTTTGATGTCATATTCGCTGAGGCGCATAAGATTGTCGAGCGTGAGCATCAGCCTTTGGGAAGAATGATTAAGTAATTCGATCAATTCATCTTGCTCGCTGTCAGTATTGGATTTGGATAAAAGTTCTAAAGCTCCTTTTATGCCGCTGAGCGGTGTTCTTATCTCGTGTTTTACGTTTTGAATAATATTATTCTTTAAGAGTTTTAGTTCGCTTGCCTCTTGTTTGGCGGAGATCTCGGCGAGTTCAGATTTGACTATTGGTGAGATATCAAATACATTTAAAAGCACATATCTGATAGATGCGTTCTTTTGGATAGGCCTGTATACTACTCGGAACCACTCTTTATCGCCGGTATGTGATATTCCTTCGTTTATGCTTTCTACTAATTGGCCTTTCAGTGCTGATTCAAAATTTTGATTGAATTTAGATTTTAGATAATGGGGGACGATATCGATAAACTGAGTTACTCCCAATTCAGCCTGATTGCCCGACTTTATTTTTGAATGAGTAAGAGTGTCTTTATCGGCTTGAATAATCTTACCTTCGGTATCGAGGAGCACAGTACTTACAGAAGCTGTGTTAATGATCTCCTTAAGGAGCTCTACAAGCTCTTCATTCCTTTTTTTTGCTGAAACCTCTTCCTCAATATCAATCAGGTTACCTACTATGAAAACAGCTTTACCATCTCCATCAAATCTCTTCCATCCATATACCTTATAATGTCTTACTTCTCCTGTAGAAAGCTTTAGGCGGTAGTGGTTTCTGTAAGGCTCTTCTCTACTGTTTATCTCCGCGATATGCCTTTGGTATGCATCCTCTCGATCTTCCTCTACAATCATTTTTCTGAATTCTTTTTCTTCAAGTGGTTCATTTCTAGGCAGCCCCAGTAGTGCCTTGAAATCCTCACCGTAGAGTAAATTATCTGATTTCAGATCATGATAGAAAAGATTTGATTCTATACCTTTAAGGGCAAGATTTCTAAGTGATAATTCTTCTTTTAACCCGATAAGTACTTTCTCGTACTCAGATACATCGATGAAGATACCAAAAATAAACTGAATCTTATTATTGGATCGATAAGCAACAGTTTTTGCGTTTATATAAAAATCTTTATCTCTAATATTTATCTTTAATATCGAAACCTTTACATCGGAATTCTTATACAACTGATCGCTAGGAGTATTGAATAGATCTTTGCTGTCGGACTTGACTTTTGAGGATAAATCTTTCAAAGACGGGGTTTGGCTACGGCTGAACCCGAAGATTTTTTTTGCCTCCCGAGATAGATATAACTCATCTCTTGAAGGTAAATAGTACCATGAGCCGATATGGATTGTTTTACTGACAAGATCATAAGCTGACTTGGCCGCCATGCTAGAGCTGACAATAAAAATTATCAAATAATACAGATCATCGTGCTTTGAGCATATAACTCTAATACCGATTGGATTGCTATCGGCATTTAGAATCAAGAACATATCTTCTTCAGTATTATTAGGGCTTACCGAAGTAATAAAGGAGACAAACCTGTCTCTTTCTTTATCAAGAAAGAGGCCCATAAATGATTGGTCTTTGGGGTTTGCTCCGGAAAATAAACTGCTTTCCGCATTATCGTTGATGTAAGCGATTTTACCATCTTTATTGATAACGATCTTCAAAGCCGTATCCATCTCAGTAAAGATACTAAGATCGGGATTGAAAGATGATTGATTATCTGTTGGCATATCGTGCTTCAATTTACAAACTACTCATAAATTAAGATAAACAATAACAGCGACAATTAAAATTAGTGATAGAATTTGATACTTTATACGTTGATTCTTTCCAGCGGTTTTTCCCCGCCTCTTACATATCTTTTTATAATACCGATAAGCTCGTTTCGGCCTAATTCATTAACTGAGGAGTAGGGCAGGATATCAACGTAGTGTTGGCAGTTCTGTACCAATCCTTCCAGTTGTTTCTTTCGGGCTTTGATAGCCCCTTCTTTTATCTTGTCGCATTTGGTAAGAAGGATTAGATAATTCTTCCCAGCGTTTTCAAGCATTTCTATCATTGCTATATCCAGTGGCATAGGGTCATGCCGGCTATCGATAAGCAGGCATGCAAGTGAGAGATTCTCCCGCTCGGCCAGGTATGAAGTGTTGAGGGTTGCCCATTGCTCCCTGTAGTGCTTCCCTTTGGCAACGTATCCGTAGCCGGGCATATCAACGAGGCACCATGAGCCATCGATAAGGAAGAAATTCAATGTCTCGGTCTTACCTGGTGTGGATGATGTAAAAGCAAGTTTCCTGCGAGCAGCTATAGAGTTTATAAGTGATGACTTACCTACATTGGAACGGCCTGAAAATGATATCTCAGGATATTTATGTTCTGGGAATTTACCTGGTTCGGATACTGTTAATAGAAATTCTGCTTCAAATACTTCTTTTTTCAATTTGATATCGAGATTTTTATCGTTTTATTATTGCTTGTAAGTGCTATATAGAAACCATTGGGCAATATCTCATTTAGCTCTTGGATCGTCTTTCCTTCCATGAATGGGATTTGTCTGCCGCTGAGCGTAAATACGTTTTTGATTTGGGTTTCTGGATAGCTAACCAAATGTAGTGATTCTATACCAGTTGAACCAAAATAATATCTATCTGTACGATATGTCCATGGAAATACTTCATGGCTGACTACCGCGTAGTAGTAACCTTGTTCTACTGCCACATAGTGTTGCCCTTTGCCTACTAGGGTATCGTTCAGATACCAGTTGTACATAACGTTTTCAGCCGTATCTTTTACTGAAAGGATATTGCCGTTTCTTTCTATCCCTACTATCGGGTATTGCGGGCTGTATTTGACATCTCCAGTAGCGGTGCTATCCCCATAAATTGCATCAAACCTCTCAACTTCCTCAAAAGAAAATCTATTTATCGATAAATCTATGTATAGATCGGTATCATCCCAATTAGCGTAGATGGATGGCATATCGGTTAAAGAATTGTCTTTAATTAAGATAGTATCTGCCAGTGGCGCAAAAATGGTGTCTATCGATTCAATAGAGTTATGGGAAAGATCAAGCTTTTCCAGATATGGTAATGAAATTTTGTATCCGTCTGTATTGCTATTATTAAGGTTGTTCCAGCTTAAATCTATTGAATTTATTACAGATGATATTTGCCCAGTTGATATCTGTTTATTCGTAAATCTGACACCATAAATACTA
The DNA here is from genome assembly GCA_964462685.1 of uncultured Hyphomicrobiales bacterium. GTDB lineage: Bacteria > Bacteroidota > Ignavibacteria > Kapaibacteriales > UBA2268 > CAYWYR01. The sequence continues at coordinate 79,757 of CAYWYR010000012.1, forward strand.
TCCAGATCGATATCCTGGTCGTTTACTATTTCTGCCCAGCCTTGATTGTTATGCCAGCTATGGTAGTTGAAATTTAATGCTATTTCTTTCAGCTGGTCCAGCTCTGCCTTGATTGGTTCGGCGGGAATAATAATGGTGTTTCTCAGTGAAAGATCAGGAAAACGGGTATCAGTTATAGTCAAGATCACTTCCCCGAGATCAAGCAATTGTACTGAATCTCCCTCAGCCTTTATTCCATTGCCAAAAGCCCATTCTACTCTGTTGGAGTTTGTTGTTCTATAGGTTGTAAAAAGAAGATTTGATTCTTTGTCGAAAATAATCTCTGGGGTGTAATCCTGCGGGCTGTACCCGCCCTCGAAAGTCTCATAGTTGCTCAAAGGCAGTTTGGATAGTTGCTCAAAATCCAATCTATTACCTCGGAGCTGAATTATAGGCGGATTTTGATTTGTATCTGATAAAATAATCGTATCTATCAGATTATCGGATAGGTATATAACTCTAGAATCGATATTTATTTCATCAAGATCGAGTGTCTCGATAAAATTATTCCTCATAAATACCCTACCATTAGGGAAGATAATATCCTCATTTAATGAGTCAATATTGTTAAAGCTCAAATCCAATGTACCTAGAGTTTTAATATTAATATTACCGTATCCGGAACTAAACTGATTATTGGACATTCTGATATCTGTTTGCTGATCTGATGTGATAATTATTGATGGGATTACTCCAGAAAATATGTTAGATCTCAGATTCAAGTTTCTAAGTGTGCTTGATGTAATATCTGGTAAAGAGTAGAATCTGTTATTGGAGATATCAAGTACCTCCAAGCTATCGGCATCTACTATGTCTGGGAAAAAATTATATATGGAATTATTTGAGATATCGATATAGCGATGAGTGGGTAATATAGGTTGATAGTAGGCCTGCAGCTCATTCCCGCTAATATCAATATACTCTAAACTATCAAGCTGATCGGGGGTGACGAGGCCTTGTATCTGATTACCAGATACATCGATATGCTTTAGGTTGCTGTTTATCTTTACTTCTTGAAATTCACCTACTATATTATTCTCAGATATATTTAAGTAATGCGGACCTATACCACCACTCTCGAACAAGGCTGATATGCTATCTATAAGAAAACTGAAGCTATTGTTATTTGCCGATAAGGTATCGATAAAGGGGGTGTCAATCGTATACAAATCCCCGTAAATATAATTATCAGATATATCAAGCTTGGATAATCTTGAAAATGATAGCATAGGAAGCTCAAATGCGAAACCATAACCGCTGATATCAATACTTTTTACGTAAGCTGTATCGGGGTTGTCGTTCAGCGATTCCACTGTTTCGTATTTTACGCCTGCAAATTCTTCGTATCTGTTTGAGGCAAAATCCCAGCCTAGACTCATCCTTTCGTTTGGTTCGATAGATTCGTAAAGCACTTTTAGGTTATCTAAATCGCCTTTGTAATAAACGGTATCGCTTTGGGCATACCCAGAACAACAAATCCAAAACGCTATAATTAGTAGGGTTTTCATGGGTATGGGATATGTGAATCGGGTATCCATCTCTAATGGGTAGTGATAAGGAAGTGGGACTTGTAATTGTTAAGTTTGTATAAATATAACGAGAATAGAAAGGAAATAGTAGTTATGAACAGCAAGAACTATATAGAAATTGAAGAGCAATTAGGTGCGAAAAACTATAATCCCCTTAATGTTGTAATAAACGAAGCTAAGGGTGTATGGGTGCATGATGTAGAAGGTAATAAGTATTTGGACTGCTTGGCGGCTTATTCAGCGGTTAACCAAGGGCATTGCAACCCTTCTATAATGAAGGCTTTTCTGGGGCAGGTAGAGAAGGTAACGCTTACTTCTCGTGCTTTCAGGAATGATCAGCTGCCAGCTCTTTATCAGCAATTGCACGATATGACTGGTTATGGCATGTCTCTGCCGATGAACTCTGGTGCTGAGGCGGTAGAGACCGCGGTAAAGGCCGCGAGAAAATGGGGCTACACGCATAAGGGAGTAGAAGCAAACAAAGCCGAGATAATAGTAGTTGACGGGAATTTCCACGGCAGGACTATTACAGTGGTATCGTTTTCAACGGAGGAGCAGTATAAAGAAGGTTTCGGACCGATGACGCCGGGCTTTAAGGTGGTGCCATATAATGACGCGGAAGCTCTTGAAAAAGCCATAACTCCGAATACTGTTGGGTTTCTGGTGGAGCCTATACAGGGCGAGGCGGGCATCGTTATCCCTGATGATGGGTATCTGAAAAAATGTGCCGATATATGTAAAGAGCACAACGTACTGTTTATATGCGACGAGATACAGTCCGGGCTTGGTAGAAGCGGAAAGCTATTCGCACATAATTATGAGGACGTACGCCCTGATATGGTGATAATAGGTAAGGCGCTATCGGGCGGTTTTTATCCTGTATCGGCGGTACTTGCCGATGATGAGGTTTTGGGGGTATTCAAACCTGGCGATCATGGATCAACATTCGGCGGTAATCCACTGGGGGCCGCAGTTGCAACAGCCGCACTAAAGGTGATAGAAGACGAAGGGTTGATAGAGAGATCCTACGAACTGGGCCAGTATTTTATGGAGAAGCTATCAGCTATTGAAAGTGACAAGATAAAAGAAGTGCGAGGCAAAGGCCTTTGGATAGGAGTGGAAATGACAGAACACGCTCGCCCTTATTGCGAAAAGCTGATGGGTATGGGCATTCTCTGTAAGGAAACACATGATACTGTAATCCGCATAGCACCGCCACTTGTGATTACCAAAGAAGAAATAGACTGGGCTATGGAAAGATTCGAAGAGGTGCTAGGGGTGCTGGAGCCGGCGGTTGCCTAACAGGCTTTAAGACTTACAATAAAAGTAAAAGCTCTCGCTATGTTTGTAGCGGGAGCTTTTTTTTTATGGTATGGTATGATTATACATGCATTTATAAGCCTGGAATTTGATACTTATCCTCTATATTTTTAGAGGTCCATCCGAAAAAAGGTTTACTCTAAATAGGTTTTATTTTCGTTTTCACGACCTTCAAGTAGGATACCATTTTTCGGGTGGATATTGGTAAAATCAATCTGTTCGGCGAGTGTATTGAGTATTCGCTAAACATAGTAATATATCATATCATATCATATTAGGAAAAGAATCTAAGTATTACGCTAGGATGTTCTGAGTATGATGTGACACCTGTTGATAGGTAGAAGATGTTTAATAGAGGGTATTACTTGAGCTAATATCAGTAATACTTAGTTAATTGAAATTATTACATTTCCTCGTTTATGACGCTTATCAACATATCTATGTGCTTCAGCTGTCTGTTCAAGTGTATAAACCCGGTCGATTACAGGTCTAATTTTACCTTGCTCGGCGAACTGCCTCAATTCTATAAAATTTTCTTTTGGTGTACTAGGAATACTATCATCTATTGAGATGTATTTACCCTCTGAAGAAAGAGATATTTTACTCTTTTCTTTTAAAGGTGAAGATTTATCTTTTCCTGCTGCATCTATCACCAAATCATAGGTTTCAAGTAAGGATACTGAATTGTCTCGCGTGTAATCAATTACTTTATCCGAACCCAAGGATTTAACAAACTCTAAATTCTTACTACTGCAAACACTTGTTACTATTGCTCCTTTATTCTTGGCTAACTGGATTGCCATTGTTCCAATACTTCCGGATGCACCATAAATGAGCACATTTTGTTCAGCTTTCACGTTAGCCTTTTTTATCATGTGTGATGCTAACAATCCCCCATAGGGAATAGCGGCTGCTTCTTCAAAATTCAGATTTACCGGTTTTAAAGCAATATTCCAATCTTCAGGTAAGCAGAAATATTCTGCATAGGTACCGAAACGTAATTTTATAGATGACAATGACCCATAGGCAAATACTTCGTCACCAGGTTTAAATTTCGAAACCTTTTCTCCAACCTCTTCAACTATTCCTTACAGAACCATACCTAAGACAGGGTTTCGAGGCTTTCCGAACCCGAAAATTAACTGAAGTATTAACTTCTGGATAACTGTTGAATCCAATGCACGTAAAAGTGCGTCACTTGCTGTTACGGAAGTAGCACGAATCTTAATTAAGACCTCGTTTTTCTTTGGCGTAGGCTTTTCTATCTCTTTTAATTCCAAAAAATCTGGCGAACCATATCGTGGGCAAACAACTGCTTTCATGAATTTCATTTTTCTATTCCAGGTCGATAGTTTTAGAAACACAATGTGCCGAGCACGGGACGGAATCTCGGCACATTTTTAATATAGATTAATGCATTTGGAAGGGACTTTGTATAATATGTGAACCTTCAAATATCCAACAATGAGTTTTTAGAAGTTATTCTTTGCCATTATGTGATTCTTAAAAAGCGTACTGAATCAATTCTAAAATGTATCTCCGTTATTTTAAAACTTATACCCGATTCGCAAGTGCATATTCAATTCCAATTCACTTTTATCTTCTGCATAACCAGCACTTTCGGCAAATGTATGACTAAACCCTGCACCAATACCTAATTCATAATTGAAAAAATTGCCGATATTTCTTCTGATTCCCCAAGTAGGTATTATGGAAAAATCACTTACGACGGGTGCATCATCGGTATTGAAAAGAGCAAAATCTGGATGGTAACCTGCTTTTATAGCAATAAAATTGCCGCTATTACCATCGATTCTCTTTGAGTCGTCCGCACGGTTCTGGAGATTGTAATAATATCTTGGCTCAAGCACTATAACGGGTGCAAGAAGAAATGGAGAGTCGAAATCATCATAATAGGTAGTTTCCCATATACCGAAATCGAAACCGATCTCTGTTCTCAGTGCTATTGAGTTAGATAGTTTTGCTTCATTATATATCCAGAGTCCTAAAACTCTTGTCTGGACTCCGAATGTTGAGTTTTCTACACTAGCGTTTTGAGCTTTGGCAATTAGAGTTAATCTACATAGAGCGAATATTATTTATGCTTTTTTCATTTTGTTTATGTTTTTGTATTGAATAAAAAACTTCCTTTTATTATTTATCTGTTTGACACAGAAAAAGGAAGCATCTGATGTTTATCTACTTCTGATCAGATTTATAATGCAAATATGGAGATGAAAGGAAGGTGAATCGTCCCGAAATATAATACAGGACATAATTGTGAAATTCTGGACTTTTAAGGAGTACTATATTCGGTTGGAATCCAGCCAAGCTTTTGGCGACATACCTTCAACTTTTTTGAAGAAAGCATTGAATACGGACTTGGAACTGAAGCCGCTTTCATATGCAAGTGCTAATAGGGTAAGGTGGCTATTGTCAGGATTGAGGACATTTACCTTAAAGTAATCTAAACGAAAACTATTGATATATTCATTGAAGTTGTGCCCAATTCGCTCATTCAGAAGCCAAGAAAGTTTGTTGCTATTTATATCTACGTACTCGGTAAGTACTCGTAAAGACAATGATGGATTTAGGAACCACTTTTCTTCTTTCATCCCTTTTTCAAAAACTTCTAAAACCTTATCGATTTCAGCAACTGTCATTAAAGCTTTGGCAGGGTCATTACTCATTTTACTTTCGTGATCAGTTGGTAATAGCTCTTCCCTGAAAGCCGTTTGTACTAGATCTTGAAATCGTTTATACTTGTGCAGAGGTTTAAGTAGTGGTATATTCATAAAGTTTATGATTTGCCCTGTACGCATTTTTACGTTTTCTTCTAAAAAGTCCAATGCCATTTCGTGGTTACCCGAATATACCATCCAGGTCCTCTATGAAGAATAATCGAAAATTCATGGTGTTAATTATAATATGAGTACAACTTGTCGGGACAATTTGCAAGGCCTCGCAAGATACGAATTTTCGGGCGTATATTGTGTATTATGGTTATATCGTTGGTTCTGGGGGATGAATTAGTGGAGGGGGAAGGGACCTGGGTAGATTCATGTGGGATAGGGGCATTACGACTGAATGGTTGGAAAATATTAAGTATGGATATATAGGGCACTTCACTATGGAAAAAATCAATATTGATTATTGGCATTATATTCTTCAATTGTAGATCGATCCCGATAATGTGTCTCTATTATTGTGATATGCTGTACAATCATGGTCTATCTTCGTTATTAAAAATATTTTAGTCCTCTACTTTCAATTCTTTCATTAAATTATTCAAGGTGTCTTCAGGTATAAAATCTATATTCAAATACATAAGCCCATCCAAAGCATTATTGAACTTCGGATCAATATTAAAACCGATGATTTTAGCATTCTGTTTGATATATTTTTTTAACAAAATAGGCACACGATAACGCAAGGGTTCAATCTCTTCAATTAATCGATCGAGTTTATTGACATCACTGGTAAATTGTTCCATAATGATTTCATAATCGATTTTATTGTAGTTTGGTTCAAATTCTTTCAGAGGTTTGACATAAGCTGCAAGTTCGTTATCAAAATGATATTGTTTGATAAAAGCAATAAGAAAACTTTTCGAAAGCACGGAATAATTGTTACTTATACTGACGGGTCCGATTAAATACTTATGATCTGAATTCTTTAACATAAAGCCTAAAATCCCTTGCCATAATAAAAATAGTGGTAGTGGTTTTTGTTGATAATCTTTTGTTATAAACGAACGTCCCATTTCTACAGATTGCGAGAGTAACGGGTTCATTTCATCGGATAGTTTGAAAAGACTGTTTATATAAAATCCACCTTTTCCGTATTTTCGTATAATATCTTTTCCTATTCCGAGACGGTAAGCACCGATAATCTTTTTCTCTACTGTATCCCATGCAAAAAGATGGTAATAATATAAATCATATTCATCTAAATCAATTTTACGGTTTGTTCCTTCGCCAACTTCTCTGAATGTTATCTCGCGAAGCCTGCCGATTTCCTGTAAAATATTTGGTATCTGAGTCGACTTTGCTGCATAAACAACGTATTTACGCTTTTTATGAATTCTGTTTTCAAAATTAAGCTTTTCAATCTCCTCTTCTATCAATGATAATTTAACTGGTTCTATTACTTCTTTTGGAATATTTCGCCTTTTAAATATGGGCTTATAGAAACGCTTTACTTTTTTGATTGAAGATCCCATTGTTTCAACCCTGGCACGTATATATCTGTATAGTTTATTGATATCATTAAAACTCTCAACTTCCTTTACAGGAATAGGTGAACCAATTCGTATTTGGATGTTCTGGTTTTTTTTATTCAGTAACTCAGCTGGTATTTGTGAAGTACGTAAAAAGGGTTGAACTTTACTCAGTAAATGAAATGCAAAACTATTAGAGCCATGAATATACATTGGAATAATCGGAACTTTAGCTTTTTTAATGAGTTTTATTATTGAAATTTCCCATCTTTTATCAGTAATACTTTTGGTATCTTCCTGATAAGTAGAAACTTCACCGGCAGGAAAGACACCAATCGGAGATCCATTTTTTATATGTTCTGACAGTACATTTATTTCGGCTTTACTTATCTTATTGTTATTGTGAATATCAAAGCTATGAGCTGGATAAACATAGTCAGCAATTGGAAGAATCTTTTTCAACGATTTATTACCCACCACTTGAAAATCTGGTCGTTGTTCTATAAGAATCTTTGTCATTAATAGCTTGTCCAAAAAACCATAAGGATGATTTGCTATGATGATGAAGGCATTATTCTTAGGAATATTCTTTAGGTCTTGCTCTGAGATAGAATACTTAATATTCAGGTCATTGAAAACCGCATCAATAAACTCGATACCCACTTTCTCTTTATGCCTTTCATACAAAGAGTTAAGTTTGTCAAGTTTAAAGGCTTTTGCAATCAATGGAGCTGTAAAACCAAGTTTAAGCTTATCTAGCTGTGCAGCGTCGATTTTATCTTTCTTTTTTGAATGTACCATACCGAGATTTGGAATTCATAACTTAGGATTTAGAAATAGGAATATGGTGGACAAGTTAACTAAGTAAGCTACATATTTATCACTAAATCTCAAAGACTTCAATTCAAAATATTTACGATGCTATGTTAAGAATGTGTAATCTAGAAGATTAGATTCTTCTACAAACGGCATTGCGGAGCATAAAGGCCGAGCATGGGACGGAGTCTCGGCACATTCAGGCGGGATGGGGGAATATTGAGCTTGAATGCGCCACATCTATGGCTAATTAGCCGCAAGATACGAAGATTTCAGGGATATTAGTTATAGTCTTATGTTCGGCTGATGTGCGAAGCATCCGCTTTCATTAGCTCCGGCTGCCCCTCTATGTTACTACGCTTACTTTACCCTAAATATAACCGAACCTAATTCCTCCGATGTCAGGAAGTATGTACCTGTTGGAAGATTTACATATACCTGAGCGTTCATTGAACCTAGCTGACCTGATATCATAGTTTTCCCCGTCATATCGTGTACTGTATAGATACCTATGGTAGAAGGGGCTTGTATGGTTAGGGCGCCTCTATCGTAACGGGCGGAGATCATGCTTTTTTCAGGGTTTATCTCTATACTAGTATCAGGATTTCTATAGAGACTGTCTAGATAATACTCTTCAGAGTATGGCGAGGCGCAACCTTTTCCATCATCTGTCAATCTACATCTGTACAGAGCTATAGCGGTGGGAACGTAGAAGCTGCCTTTGGTAAGAGTCTCCCAAACGCCTGCCTGCCTTATCTGCCATTCCAGTTGCTGACCCGCATCGGGGTAGTTGGATGCTATAAGTTTGTCACGATCATATTCTATAACGGGTTCATCGACTTTATTGATTGTAGCTGTTATGGTTTTGGATGCGGAACAGCCCGCCCCGGATTCCACTGTGTAGGAAACCATCACCTCGTTACTGATCGAGTCGCTCAACGTGCCGAGCGAGTCAACCCCGTAGCCGGAGATTATCTCGAACCGGCCGCCTGCGGGGAATATATCCATAGCTCCGTAAAGGGTGGCCGGCATATCGGTACCACAGATATCGATCTCTGTGGGAGCGGTAATTTGTATCTCCTGCATTACTTCTACTATAATACTATCTGTAACTTGGCATACACCACTATTAGCACGAGCCCAGACTGTATAACTACCATCATTATCTGCACTTATTTCATATATACCGTTACCTAAGGAGTTGATCTCCAGCCCATTACCGTCAACAATAGTACCATCGGTGCCAGCTGTCTCAACTGTGATATACCCCTTAATACCTGAACAGAGAGCAAGATTCTGCTCTTTAATATTAAGCCATGGCATATTACCCAAGCTGAAGGTTGAGTCCGATATCTCGGATATGTGACCGTCCATTGTAATCCTGTGGTAGTATTCACCGGGCGGCAGAGATATTGCACCTTTGATCGGCAAAACCTCGGGTACTTTTCCCTTCCCTTCGTAAATTGTCTCGAACCTATCGAAAAGGCTGTCGGTAGATACCTGGAAGGAATGATAACCTTCCTTTTCAAAGGTTGTAGTTCTATCGACCTTTACGTTTATGTCATCCCAAGAACAAACCAAAGGATTTGTCTCCACTTCGGATCTTACATAGGCATCGGTGAATACTGCGTAAGTAGCCATATCGACACCTTCGCCTATCATTCTGCCACCGAGCATAGTGGGTTTTAGGTCGGGCGCTATCGCAAACACATAGAGCGTATCGTTCAGATACTGAAGCCTGGCGCGTTTACCTGTCCACGCCCCGGCCACATTGTCCATTATCTTAACAGATGTGAGAAGTCTTCCGTTTCGGTCTATCCGAACAAGCCTGAGGTCGTCACCCCTGTTGCGGCCACCTGAAAGGTCAGGCTGTGAAGACGGTAGATCGCCGTAGCCTTCCTCGTGGATGAGTACCGCGACATTGCCCGAGGAATCGGTAGCCATGTCCGCGACATGTTCGTTACCCTCACCGTCGAACTCCCATGTCCAGTGTGGGGGGTCGTTCCAGTCATACCTCGTGAAGCCTCCCCAAGTAATGAATCTGTCAAACACATCAAAAAACTTACCAACGCCCGCACCGTGCCCCATATTGTCCGAATCCGTCCTTAGTACGTTGCCCTTCTCGGGAATATCCTTTCGCTCATAAGAAATGTACATCTCCACTGCGGAGTACTTGTCGGGAACGACAGGTAGCATTTTGCTGATCCTGAAAGGGTATGTATATAGATTTTTGTCCTCACTCCCTATAGAAAATTGACTGCTGTAGGTCATGGTCGTCCAATATTCATCGGAGTCATAGTCAGCTCGGTCAACCTCATAAAACGCACCTTCGGAATCGTAGAAATAGGCCGTATCGATTACGGTGTTGGATTGTTTAATCCAACGCCAATTTATTGTATGCCCCGATGAAGAAGCCATATACCGCCCGTTGTAGTGGAGGGAACGTGCTACAGGGCCTTGGGTATCGATAGTGTCCATTTCCTTATATCGGGTGTATCTATATGTATTAGTCCAGATATCATATCCATATTCAGATATGAATGTGTTGACCCTGTGGTTTTCCCAAGACCTTAGGAAGTCGGGTCTAGAGTTATACCAACTCCAGCCACGATAAGGGGTAAATCCAAAATATGGCCTGGAATGGTAGTCGTTTACTGGAATTGATGCAATAGGGGCGCTAAGTAAACGCAACGTATTGGGTAAAAGTCTATAACTACGGGAATCACTAAAACTTACCCCTCTTCTTCGACCGCTTTTTGGCAGTATATCATATTCTTCAACCCTTGACCAGTCTTTATTATTTAACTTCATTCCAATATCATAAGTAAGATTACCGCTATAAATTATGTTAAAATCACTTGGAATAATAGGAAAGATGTGATCATATCCAAATAGACCGTCAAGATAGTAACCGTCCAAAAAGATATCAGAATTACCGGGAACAGTATCAATATCTGGAAAAATAAGAGGTACACTCAAAGGAGCCATGTCCCAAGTGTGCACTGTATCTAATGAGTTGTCTAATCTAATATGCCGTATCTTCGCTCTATCAGAGTAATACGCTCCCGTAGAATCTTTTAATAAAGCATAATACAGCAGTTCAGATTTATTCGTGCGCTTATATAGCATAAAGGTGGACATATTTACATCGACATGTATCATTTCTGGGTCAGCAAAGTTTATTACCTTAACGGTATCGATGTCTACTAGCCCGTCGGGTGTCATAGGTAACTGTTCAAACTTGGGTATCTCCCAGAACTCACGCTTTCGTAATTCGTCTGTAGGCTGTGAAACAAGTTGGTTGCTGATGACTACTAAAAGTAATGTCAAAAATAAATTTACGGGTTTTCTTTTCATTGCGATCTCTAGTTAATGGCTATGTAAAATTAACAAATTCTAATGAATCATGACAAAGTCATTAACATTATATATATTGATATTAGTTATAGAAGGAAAAAGTATGAAAAATTTATTTGTCTTTACAATAATAATGTTTAGTTGCATAGTGCTTCTTTCTGAGAGTCATTATATAAACAATCCTAGTATAGATCGATACAAATTCCGTCTGGATCTTAAGGTGGATATGTACAACCAGGCCGATCTACTTGGAATTTCAGTATAATGGGTCTTGGTAAACTTAGTAATAGGTATGGATGGAAAACTGCTGAATATTTTATAGAGCGTGGCGCATATTATTCAAGTCAAAATGTCACGAATTGGGATATACTCTTTCAACAAGCTAGGAATATAAGGTAAATGAAAGTTTATAACATATTAACACTTTACCTTTTTGGAACGATGGTTTGTTATATCATATATCGTGTATTATTCTATATTGTAGTAGGTGAGCCAATTATAATAGGAAACATTCCTAACTACGCTCCAGAATTCTTCGATCATGCTCAACTTTTCCTAATTGTAAATACTTTATTTGCAACTATACTATCTGTATTTTATGTATGGATAACTATTCGTTATATTTATAACAACGAACTCTTAAAATGGCATCAATATTTAGCTTTGTTTAATTTTTCATCATATTTGTTGTTCTATTTTTCAGAACATGGTGCTGTATGGTTAATTGGGTAAAATACTAAAGTATACTTATTCAAAAAAAACTTCTTATCACTAATATAGCTTAAAATGAAAAATAAACTGTTTATATCAACAACAGCGATTTGGTATTTACTCCTACAAAGCATCGCCCTTCAGGCCCAGCACACCGTTGACTACCAATACGACGGTAGCGGTAACAGGGATCTATTGCAGTCCACATTAGATTGCGATCTGCTATGCGGCTGCCCCTATGATAAAGATGACTGGTTAACTATGTAGCTTGGTAGTGTAAGCGGTGCTGGAAGCTTGTATCGATAGTAAATCTTCTTTCCAGTAACTTAACTTAGATAATTCATTTTCAATGTCCTTGCCTACTTTATAGCTGTCAATCAAGATTTTACCAACATCGTCTATCTGTTTCGGGATAATACGTAAGACATAACTCATTTCAGAGTACTGTTTTTGATTGAGACTCATAATGACTCTTTAGTTATATTATTGTAAAACACAAAATATAACGTGAAGAGAAGTATCAAGTTCAATGGAAGAATGAAAGGAAAAATATGCCTTCAAGAAACTGAGAGCATAAAGTGCGGCAGCAAGCAAATCAATATAAAAGATTGCTCATTGGTTGATTCATTGGTTCAGATACAGCAAAGCCCCATGGAATGGGGCTTTTCTAAGTGGTCAAGAAGGGAATTGAATAATCTATTTTTCGTTTTATCTTATTTGTTCTTGCTTCACTGTAAGTCTATACTATCTATAGACTTATGACGTTAAAAGCTCTCCTGCAATAAAATTAAAATAAACAAGAGTAACAAAAAACGTCCCCAAAACGTCCCCAAAAGAAGGAAAACGTCCCCAATCTGTCCCCACTTAATTTATGCATTTCAGCTATTATCTAAGAGACCCTAAAGCAAAAATCACTAGTGTTCATTGTTCTATACATAAGGATAGGGTGAGACTAAAGAAAAGTACCGGTATACAGGTTGAACCTCGACATTGGAATTCTCAAAAAAAGAAGATTAAATCAGGTGACGAGCAATACATATTTAAGAATAGATATTTGAATATGGTTGAGTCAAAGTATACTGAGAAACTTTTTGAATATAGTCTTAATAAGAAAGTAATTGATAGATATGCACTACAATTAATATGGGATGAAGTTCTAAAACCAAAGGAGAAAGATAAAAATATATTAGATGTATTCTCCGATTATATAGATCAGGGAATACAAAACAAAGATAAAACTAAGGCTACTCTGGATAAAGTATCTTCCATCAGAACAAAACTAGAAGAATATTTCAAATCTTCTAGTATTCAAAATACTTCTATCGAAATTATCGACTACGACTTTTTTATATCCTTTATGAACTATTTGATTGATAAACATGAAATCCAGAATTCAACTTATTTTAAATATTGCGATATAATAGGGACGGTGCTAAACTGGGGATTGGACAACTCTTATCATAATAGTATAGCGTACAAAAAAGCTATTTCTAAGGTCAAAAAAGCTTTTAGGGTAGAATCAGAAAAACGTGAGCCTTTGACAATTGAGGAAGTACAAAAACTGGAGAGTCTAGACCTTTCTAATAATCCAATTATGGATAACCATAGGGATGTTTTTCTTTATAAGATATATTTATGTTTACGTTTTGAAGATTTGAAGGAAGTTAAAAAGGGGATTATAAAAACTGTAGAGAGTAATGGGGGATTGATTGAAACAATCGAATATTATTCTAATAAAGAAAAAAGGAATAAAATTATGGTGATAGGGCCTAAATGTAAAGCCCTGATGAATAAAAGACCAATCCAGACTATTAAACTTGTATCTGCTCAGATATATAATAAAAAACTAAAAGAATTATGCAGAATTGCTGGTATTGAATCACCAGTAGTACAACGTGTATATTATGGGAAAACTAGAAAAGAAACTACAACACCCAAATGGCAAACCATATCTTCACACATCTCTAGACATACATATGCCACAATCGCAAGTACATCTGGCATGTCAGAAGCAGAAGTAAGAGAAATGACAGGACATAAAAGCTCGGCGCTCGACAGATATATCAATCCAAATACTTTAGCAACAAAGGTAAAAGGAGCTGAGCTGTTTTAGGAGGAGCTTCACAGTATGTTATTTAGGCGATGCTTCCATCTTTGCCAATCTGGCATTATTTGTTCCTGAAGGGTATAAAATGCTTTAGTATGATCATGATGTATTAAATGACATAACTCATGAATAACAACATATTCTATACTTCCTTTAGGTGCTTTGATTAACTCAGGATTGAGAATCACTTTCCCTTGGGTTGTACAACTTCCCCAACGTGTATGCATCTGCCTGATTTGAAGCTCTGGCTGATCGATATCATACCGACTAAAAAGGGGTAGTATCTTTTGTAAAGTTTCCATAAAATGAGTAGTGGCCTTTTCTCTGTACCAACTAGACAAGAGAGTCTTCGCCGTTGTAGAATCTTTAATAAATACCAATAGCCTTCCTCTAAACAGTTTTACTTCATTGGTTGCAGACTTCTCGATTTTTAATTTGTACTGCCTCCCTAGATAAAGATGTGTTTCACCATTTACATATTTACGGGGTGGTGTTAGCGGATGATAAGAAAGAAACTCTCTTTGCTGCTTTATGATCCATGGTGCTTTGTCTTTTAGTTTTGCTTGCAGTTTCTCCTTTGTGATATTATGGGGGGCAATCACACGTACTTTACAATCGGGATAAACTTTAATACCGAGAGTTTTTCGATCCTTATAAGAGAGTTCATAATTAATCTCTTTAGAACCAAAAACTAAGGATTCGTAGGTCGCTGTTTCAGACATATTTCACTTTGGCTATTTTAAGTCCTTCTTCTACCAGTTCATCGATAGAATCTAGAGGCAACTCTATGTCCTGCTTGGCTTTGAAGTCAAAGAGATAGTCATCAATATCAATCTTAATCCTGGCATCAATGTCTGATTTGTTAACCCAGTCGATGATGGGCTTGTCGTTCTCAAAGACTATAGATTTGATGATCTGATCGATATGCTCAGCCATTGTAGCGGCTATATTTTGAGATCCTTCAGCACGTTTTAAATGACCTTTAAAAATCTCATTTATCAGGTTGTAGATGGCAATTCCTGTATCATTTCCAGCTAGGTTTTCTGGTACATTATCCTGTCTGCCATCATGGAACTCATCTTCATATTCTTTTGCTTTGTTCAGATAATCGGCTTCTGAGATTCGGTGTTGGTGATAATCCTCTATAGTATTACGAATAAGTATTGATAACTTCTTAAAATACACAGGATCTTCATTCATCTTCACATTAATCGCTTTGATTGTCCTACTTGAAATGTGATCTGCTTTGGCAGCTTTGCTCGTAATCTTCTCTACTTCACGGTCTCTTGCTTCCTTATCAAAAATGTTGACCATTTCAGTGATTTGAAGAATTTTTCCTTCTGTGGTGATATGCTTGTCAATGAGCTTTTGAACTTGTGGCTCATATTCCTTGTATTCCAGATCATCAAAGTATCTACGCTTAACGGAGATCCTTAATTCAAGAAAGAACTTCGCGTCCTCCTTGTATTGGTTGATCTGTTGTTCTGGTGTTTTACTGATAAACTCAAAACTGGATAGAGCGAGCTTTAGCAAGCGAGAGAATGCAGATACCTTTTCATAGAAGATATGTCGAATGGCTTCATCATGCAACATCTTTTCATAAGCTGGTTCATCATACTTGTTTTGTACTTCTTTGAAGATATCCCATACTTCCGAATGAGCTTGAGGTAATTTCTTGAGTTCTTCACTGATGTTGGTCAGTGTACCTTCCAAATCAGCTACGTCATAGTTGTTAGTGCCTGAGTAAGTTTCCAATGCACTGTCAAAGTTTTCTAGATTTCCGTAATAATCTATAATTAAACCGTGTTCCTTACCCGGAGCTAAGCGGTTTACTCTCGCAATCGCTTGTAAAAGTGTATGTTCTTTGAGCTGGCGAGTAAGGTACAAAACGTAGTTGTTGGGAGCATCAAAACCTGTAAGCAGCTTATCTACCACAATAATAATTTCAGGGTGGTCTTGCTTTTTGAAAGAGTTGATGATGGATTTCTCATAGTTCTCTTGACTTCCATACTTATCCATCATTGCTTTCCAGAATTTCAAAATCAAGTCGTCACTTTCTTCAAAGACATCGTCATAATTTTCCCGAACGTCAGGAGCGGAAATCAATACTTCACAACTGACTTTTTTCTGCTCCTTTATAAATTCACGGTAGCGTAAGGCTGTAGTTTTATTTGGCGCTACTAACTGGCCTTTAGCCTTTAATGTACCGAAATGGATATCTTGTACATTTTGTTCGTAGTGGTCAGAAATGTCCCAGGCACGTGCAAAGATTATCTCCTCAGCTTTATTCAGCTGACTGGTGGAACTAAATTTTCTTTTTAGTGCCGCTGTGCCATACGGTGTAAGCGGTTCAGAAATCCTATCAAAGTAATTGTCCAGAGGTTTATCATTTACTTCAATAATGTTGTGTCGACCTTCATAAAGCAAAGGAACAACGGCTCCATCATCAACGGCATCAGTGATAGAATACACATCTATTAAGCCACCAAAGCGGTTAGCTGTGCTTTTTTCTTTCTTCATTAAAGGTGTTCCAGTAAAGGCGATAAAGCAGCCTTTTGGAAATACCTTCTGCATTTTAATGTTGAATGTGCCGTATTGACTTCGGTGGCCTTCATCCACCAAAACAAAGATATCAGGTGAATCAAAGCCTTCTTTAGCTCGGTTGACAGCCGCTTCAAACTTGTGAATCAAAGTAGTAATAACTGTATCACCTGAACCGGAGAGAAGCTCCACCAAGTGCTTACCTGTTTGAGCATTCTCTACTGGTATTTGACATTTTTTGAAGGTCTCTGTGATTTGATCGTCCAAATCAATTCGGTCAGTAACTAAAATGATTTTAGGGTTTTTGATTTGAGGGTGTGTAGCAATCAACTGAGCCAACATAACCATAGAGAGGGATTTGCCACTTCCCTGAGTGTGCCAGATTACGCCGCCTTTTCTTAATCCTTCGCTATTAGTAATGGCAATTTTATTTAAAGTGTTGTGAACTGCAAAGTATTGCTGATATCTAGTGATTTTCTTAATACCATCATCATATAGAGTGAAGTTGAAGAATAGGTCTAAAATTCTTTCGGGTTGGCATAAGCTAAATAGCAGTTTGTCTTGCTCTGTTACCGTCTGTTCTTCCTTTTCTAGGTTCTGGAAGAATGTCCAGACATTGTGGTAGCGTTCCTGAAACAGAGTTGTTATTTCGTTGGCTGGAAGTGGCTGATTTTTTATAGTATGAAGCTTATCAAGCCAGGCTGTTTCTTCTGCTCTTGTTCGAAACATTTCTTTCCACAAACTCCAGAATTCTTTTTCAGTGGCTGTTGTAGCGTATTTTGCTTTATGAGTGGCCAGTCCGATAACCAAGTTAGAGTATTGATACAATGCTCGTATTCCATCTTCCTGCTGATTCCTTAGATGTTGCTCTATTGCTTTGTCAATGGGCTCTTTTATCTTTGGGCTTTTGCACTCGATAACCACCATTGGTATACCATTGATGAACAACACAATATCAGAACGGTAGTAATCACTGTTGCCGCTTCTGAGTACAGTAAACTCTTCCGATACGTGGTAAGTATTGTTTTCAGGGTGCTTCCAATCAATATAATGGAAAGAAAAACTTTTCTTATCACCTAGTATAGACTGTTCGAAACTCCTACCTAAAGTGATAAGCTCGTAAAATGCTTTATTGGCAGCAATAAAACCATCCTGCACCGGTAGATCTCGTATAGCGAGAATTGCGTTGTTTACATTAGCATCAGAAAAGGGGAACTCTTTGCCCTTGTATTCAATGGAGTTGATGACTTGAAGTTGATCCTTCAAAATGGTCTCTAAGAGTACATTGGATGTCCTACCTCCACGGGCTTCCAAAGCCTGTTCGGGCGTGATGTATTTCCAGCCCATATTCATAAGCAGCTTCAATGCAGGCAGCTGTGAAATATGGTCTTCTTTGAATGATGGTACTGCCATAATAAGTTATTAGGTATGAGTATTTAGTTCCCAGCTTCCGCCTTTAGTCGGTCCCATTCGTTTAATGCGTTTTTCTTTTTTGAGCTTATCAATATGATATTCTACCCCTCTTCTAGTCAGTCCTGTCAGCTTTTCAAGCTCTTTCGCGGTGATTTTGGGGTTAGTTCGCATTGCTTTTAAAATGATTTCCACAGTTTCTTCCACAGTTTCTTCCACAGTTTCTTCCACAGTCCTATGGAGGACAACCGTAAATATTCCTTCCGTCTTAAATTGAGGAGGCGAAAGCTTTGCTTCTTTCATTTGATCTTTGATTCTTCCGATACCAGATCCTACTTGCTCCACCATACGGATACGCACAAACAAACCAAAGACTAAAGGGTTTCTGCTATGGCTTCTGGTGCCGAAGTCTATAGGGGAGATTGCGCTGGTAAGCCCACCTGGGTTCGTAATTTCAATTCTATCTTTGAATAATTCGACTGTTGTCTTTGCTCCTTTATCATAGTAATCACGATGGCATAGGGCATTAACGATAGTCTCTTTCAAAGCGGTTTCAGGGATTTCCCAAATTTCTTTTCTTGGGCCGCCACCTTCTATATGATAGCGAACACTGAGTTTACTTTTGAGCCACTGCATGGACTGCTCATATTGCTTCATCAAAGGGCCACCAAATACCTTGTCATCTATAATCTGAGTCTTAGTGTTGCCTTCAAAAGCTATACAACGAATCACTGCCGTTTCAATGAATTGCTCCGGAGCAGTACCGAAGAAAAGAACGCCACCGTTCTTAGCATTCCCATCGGGTAGGGTTAGCCTCAGATTCTGGATAATCTGGTCTTGAGATAAGGTTTTTGATAGACCGCTGTGCAGTCTGAACTCTTCAAACCAATCGGGATCTATATCCTTTGTAAGGTCAAAGCTGGGGCACGGGGCTTCATCAAAATAGATGCGGTCAGATTGCTGAAAGAAATCCCGCATTTGCTCGACGGAAGTTAGTTTTTGGGTATTGGGCCCTTGGCGAACATAAATAGCTCCTGATAGCGCATAAGGTTTCTGCGGACCACTGTTGACTTCAATTACCCAAACGGTTTTTCCTTCAATTTCTACCGGATAAAGTTCCGTAGGAATATGAGGATTAATTTCATTGAGGGAGTTTTGGATAGCAGATCTTTTGGCATTGTCTATTTCAACGCCATGGATTTGATTATCATCGCTCACGCCGATAAGCAACACACCACCTGCAGCATTGCCAAAAGCACATACCTCTTCACTCAGCTCTTTCAGTTTGCTTGGCACACGGACTTTAAACTCCGCGTTGTAACCTTCACCGGATTGGATGAGGGAGAGGAGGGAAGGGGGTGTGAGTTGTTTGTTCATTTTCTGAAATTACTTAATTCTGATTCAGCAGCAATTTTGTCGATAGTATGAGTAATAATTTTATATAAATCACTGCCCTCAGAATAATTAGCTTCAGCCATAAAATTAGCTCTTTTTTGATTGATAAGTTCTTTACAAATATTTTTGCCTGATGGTCTTCCACCCTTTGCACGTTTACCCTTATCATATACTGCTATAGAAGTGCCACCCTGAAAGTTTATCATTTTCATAGCCGGAACATCTGTTTCGCCGTCTCCAAGGTAAATCATTCTAGAAAAAGGCATAGGCCTTTCTGCTTGATCAACGTACTTATTTATTTCTGAATTATCCCAATTATTATTTATACCTTTATTTATCCTGAAAAGAAATTGGGTTTTTGCAGTGTAGTCCAGTGCTACTGCCGGCCAAACTGCTGTATCATTTGCGTCATACATGAATTTTGAAGCATATATTTTCTCAAAATGTTTATGAATCGGACTGCCAACCAAGATATCATATAAACCTGAGGAAATGATATAATGTTCGGCTTTCAAACCCTTTCCTGTAACGTAGGTATTTATATTATCAAAGAAAGTATCAACCCCTGGGAACAATTTAAGATCCCTACCGAGTTCTTTTAATGAAGTTTTATTGAACTGCTTTTTAGATATTCTAGATTTTTCTATCATAAGGTACATATAAGAAAGAATCTCACTCATGTCATGTTTTTTAGCATTTGCTCTAACTTCATTCCAAAAATCATTTATAGAGATTCCTAAATCAGGAATAAATGAATGCTCCTGCATATTACCTGGGGCAAGAGTCCCATCAAAATCATATATCAACGCAATCCTCGGTATCTTTTTACCCATTTTCCACTCCTATCATATAGTTCACCCTTATCTCACCCGTCAACAGCTTTTGCATTAAGCCTTTCTTTTGCTCTTTGAGGGTTTTTAGTTCTTGTTCATAAAGTTTAAGTTCTTCATATGCTTTCTGAAGAACCTTAGTGATAGCCTTTTGCTCGTCAATTGATAGCGGGGTGAGGACTTTTACAATCTTAAAATCTTTGAACTTGCAGTTTAATGTATCACTAACCATACCTTGTGAATTTCTAAAAAACTTATGAATGACTTCATCTAGTTTAAATAGATAGGCAAAAAATAGAGCATCAGCATTTTTTTTTGGCGTTACAATGGTGTATGCAGGGCTTACAATACCTTCTAATGAAGATAAAGCACTTCTACCTTGCCACATTCTCATTGTGTTATAGCCAATATCTCCGGGACATATTCTTTTATATTTTGATTTATCCTCGTTGGAAGAATCCTTTTTATTGGAGTTAGTTTGGGGGTAAACTCCAATCTCACCAACAGAAAGTAATGGCAAATCAGGGTGATTACTTTCTTTTCTCTCTTTAAAGTAATGCTCAAGTTGTTGCTCTTCCCACTCACCCTCAAACCCCTTCAACCGCTTCTTCCCAGTAAGTAATTGTTGAGAAAGTCCTTTATTGCGGAGTTTGAGTTTGTCAATCAGCTTTTGTGAAGTAGAAATAGCTTGATCCCAGGTGCTGAGAATTTCAGCTATTTTTTGTTGTTCAGGAAGGGGTGGTAGTGGAAACAATACTTTCTCTAAATCCTTTTGACCAATATTGGTTCTAACAGCACCTTGTCCCCTTGCAATTATTTGCTTTCTGAGCACTGATGATCGAAAGCAATCCTTCTTAAACTCATTATCAAGTACGGAGTTTTTGCTACGTCCCCGAATTACAAAGCCGCCAAATACGGTTTCAGAAGTATCAAGATAGACAGCAGTTAGGCCAATGTCCTCTTTCGTTTCAGATGTTCTATTAAAAAGCACATCTCCATATTTTACCAAATTAGGGGTGATTTGCTTTTCATCAAGAGTAATGCTTCCGGGTATTATTGTATGAGTAATCTTATTGTTATAAATTACCTCCATTACATTGATAAACTTAATACCATTACCATAAGCGCTTATATCGGCATTCACCCCATTTTTAAAATAAAACAGGTCTCCTAGTTCAATCAATTCCCATTCTTTTGGAATCTTCCCAATGGGAGTCAGCTTATAGCTTTCTTTCATATCAACAATTTCGCTCATCAGAATCCCAATTCTTTTAAATAATTCTGCATTTGCCCTTCCATTGTCTGCATCACGGAAGCATCGGATGCCGTAAATTTCTCTGATTTATTCATTACCATCACCCAATCTTTTTGCATTTGGATTAGTCGAAAGCGATTTGAGCTGCGCCCTGGCTATCTCGTTCAGTTTTTTGAGTCGTTCTCCCTGAGGCAGTTCCATACGGATAAATTCTGCATTCATGCTTTCTATATTGGCCAGTACCATCAGTTGCACTACCGAGGCATAATCACGGATATTGCCTTCTTTGCCCGGATTTTCATCGCGCCATTGCTTGTCTGTTTTGCCAAATAAGGCAACATTCAGCATATCGGCTTCTGTGGCATACACCAGACTTTGCTGCTTTTTACTGATTCGCGGAGGGATGATATGCTCTTTAATCGCATCGGTGTGTATGCGGTAGTTGAGTTTGGAAAGGGTGCGGTTCAAGTTCCATTCTAGAGACAGTCTGCGGTTTTCATCTTCTTTGAGCCGTTGGAACTCTTTGATGAGGTATAGCTTAAATTCTGGGCTGAGCCAAGAGCCAAATTCAAAGGCAATGTCCTTGTGAGCAAAGGTGCCCCCGTATCGGCCTGCACTGGCGATCAAACCTACAGCACCGGTTTTTTCAATCCATTTTTTGGCAGAGAGATAAAAGCTGTTACGGCCTGCTTCACTTTTAATTCCCTCGAATTCTAGGGAATTAAAATCGGGGTTATTGATTTGCTCCCAAACACCAAGGAAGAGTATGATGTCTTTGTTTTTCAACCAATTTTCAATAAGGGCGCTTCCACCTTCAAAGTTCTTTACCATATCAGTCAGGGATATGAAATCATCCTCATGATGAGAAAGAATGCCAATGGCAGTTCCCTGAACATTGATGGTAGCTTTTTTCTGTTTGCTCATATCAGAATCCCAAGTCCATTAAGTAATTCTGCATTTGACCTTCCACCTCAGCTAACTCTTTTTTCAATTCAGTTATTCTGCTTTGTGTAGCAGGTATGTCAACTTCTTCTTCCTCCTCAAATGTATCCACATAGCGAGGGATATTGAGGTTGTAGTCATTCTCTTCTACCTCCTGAATGGTAGCGCGGTAGGAATATTTTTCCTCTATCACTTGCCCTTCTTCATAAGTTAGGGGCGCTTCCTTCTGAAATGCCTTGTAAGTATCTACGATTTTATTGATATCGGAATCGCGAAGTTTATTCTGATTAGTGCTGGATTCATAGTTTTGGCTTGCATCTATGAACAGGATATCTTTATTAACTCCTTTAGCTCGGTTAAATATTAGTATGGTGGCGGGTATGCCAGTACCGTAAAACAGGTTTGCTGGCAATCCGATAACGGCTTCAAGTAGGTTTTCCTCTATAAGGCGTTTTCTTATCTTACCTTCGCTACTTCCTCTAAAGAGTACTCCGTGGGGCAGAATAACACCTACACGGCCTTTAATATGGTTTGCTGATTCTATCATGTGTGATACGAAGGCGTAATCACCTTTGCTTTTCGGCGGAACGCCTCTATGAAAACGTGTAAACTGGTCAGAGATCGCCATATCGGCTCCCCATTTATCTAATGAAAATGGTGGGTTTGCCCCTACTACGTCTCCTTTAAGCAATTGATCGTTTTCCAGTAGCTTGGGATTGTTGAGTGTGTCACCCCATTCAATGGTGGCATCATCAATCTCATGCAGAAACATATTCATACGGGCGAGTGCCCAAGTACTTCCATTTATCTCCTGTCCATAAAGAGAGAAGTTCTCACTTCCAACTTCTTTCGATAGCTTAATAAGTAGGGAAGCAGAGCCACAAGCAGGGTCGATGATACGATCCCCGGGTTGAGGGTCAAGTAGCTTGGCCAAAAGTTTAGAAACCTGTGCAGGCGTATAAAACTCTCCTGCTTTTTTGCCTGCATCACTAGCAAACTTTTCTATCAGATATTCATAAACATCACCGATAACATCGTTACTTTCTAGGTGCGAAGGTTGTAAATCGAGAGCAGAAAAATCCACGAGAAGGTTCTTAAGTCTCCTGTTCCTGTCTTTTGGCATCCCTAAGTTAGCTTCGGAATTAAAGTCTATATTTCGAAACACACGCTCTAGTTTACTGCGATTAGCGTCCTCTAGGTTTTCGAGGGCAATATTGATCAGCTCACCTAAATTAGGGGCGTTCCTATTTTCATATAGGTAATCAAATGAACTTATCTCTGGTAGTTTGAACCTTACATTCCTCAACGCTCTTTTTACTCTGATTTCTTCACCATTGTATTTTTCTTCAATGGATCTCTTTTTATCCTTCCATACATCTGACACATACTTTACAAAAAGCATAGTTAAGATATAGTCTTTGTACTGTGAAGGATCAATAACACCCCTAAAAGTATCGCATGCTTTCCATACGATATTATTAATCTGTGAGGGAGACATTTTCTGTTTTGGTTCATTTACCATAAATCATCTTCTTAATGGATTGTTTATAGATTTTGCTTTGCTCTGTTAACAGCTGATATGTGATTTGCTTATGCCTATTATGCAGGTTTGTATAATCGATAACCTTATTCTGTATAGCTAAACTAGGCAGTAAGAATTCGAAAGACCCCAGTTCAGATTTCCTAATAGAAGGTATTGAGGTACCAGCAGCCAAGCTTTGGAAGTAACGCTGGGATTGGGGTTGATTTAATACGATAGCAAGATACTGGGGTAAGACCTTTTTAGGATCTGGATGTACGATTAAGAACATAGAAGAAGCAGTAGCAAGACCGATATCTTTTTGATATGCCCAAGCAAAATTTCTTACCCCTTTAGATGCTACCAATACATCACCGTATCTAAGAAGAGATTTGTCTATCCCTTCCTCAGAAGGTATCCACAGTTTACCGGATTCAGATAAAAAAGAACCATTGGAATCAAAGTCACTGGCCACTAGATACCGTATTTTTCCCTCACTATGAGGCTTTATATGGATACTTGATCTTATATCACTTATTTGTTCTAGCTTTATTTTCATGTACAAAGATATAAAGAATGGACAGGATATACAAATTTGAATGCTCGTACTAAGAAGAATAATCTGATTTATAAATTTAGCTCAATTGTTTTGTAAATATTAAATATTTATTGCTATCTTATAAGGCAAGGTAATACAATAAGTATAAATGATCGCCTCTGAGAATAAAGGGGCGGTTGTCTCTTTTCTTTAAATTTAATACTCATAGTAATATGGAATATATTTTTAAATTGTTGATTTTTATCATCTCACTAGCTTTTACATTCAACTTCACTTATGCACAGCAGAATTTAGTGTATGTAGAGTCTCATGATAATTAGAGATGTTACTGAGCATGATGTGTCCATAGAAGGAAATGCAGTTGGGTCAATAAAAGGAAATACCAGTGTTTCCCATGCAGGTAAATTGAGTCATTATATTCCGATATCTTTAGTACAAGGAACTAATGGTATGACGCCATCAATAGGGTTGCAATATGGAGGAGTAGAAATCAATGGGTTTGTTGGTAAAGGTTGGAATATAGCTGGTTTGTCTTCAATTTCACGAGTAGGAAAGAGTAGGTTTATTGATGGAATGAACGAAGAAATTCAGTTTTCTCAAGATGGTGGTCTTTTAGCATTGGACGGACAAAGACTTATAAAAACAGGAACTGATGCAGCAAATAATGCTGTTTACGGTCAGAGGAACGGAAATACAATACGAGTATCTCATGAGTATGGAGCAGGGTACGATAGATATATTGTAGAGACTAAATCTGGAACAACTATTGAATATGGTGGCTCTTGCAATTCAAGGCTGACAAATAGTAATTATAATTTTGTTTGGATGAAGACAAAAGAAACAGATATGTTTGGTAATTACATTGAGTATAAGTACAATCAACAGAATGGTGAAATATGGTTAACTGAGATTCTTTATACAGGAAACTCAGAAACGAACGATCTTCCATACTACAGTGTAAATTTTAATTATGAGTCTCGCTCGGATAAGAACACTACATATATGAATGGCGAAAGCTACCAAATGACATTATTACTCAAAGATATACAAGTATCTTATTACCCGGACCCAACAAATACGAATGTCTCTGAACTCGTTAAAAAGTATGTTTTAGAATATGAGTTAAATGAATATTCTTATTTAAGAGAATTAACCGAGTATGGAGCAGATGGAACAACTCATTTTAATCCTACCGTTTTTGAATATGATTATAATACTAATTCAGAACTAGAAATATCAGCTAAAGAACTTGATCCCCATGATATAGCTACTACTATTGCACCTGAACCTTTCAGTAACTACGGTAAGGAAACTTATTATTCAGCCGATTTCAACAATGACGGCATTTTAGATAGAATGGTAGTCGAGCATAATCACGACAATACAAATACAGCCAAATGGTTTTTGCAATTTGGTCGCTATTATGAATGTGACGGTAGTCAAGACTGTGGTGATTTAGAATTCTATAATAGTCCAGGTCATGAATTCCAATTTTCAACTGTTGATGATACACAAGACCATAGATTATTAAGATCTAATGTAATAATACAGGACATTAATAATGATGGGTATAATGATATAATAATTCCATGGCTTGATGTTAAAGATAATGATTGGGATGGTGCTGAGAAAATAACCGCGGGTGAAAACCAGTATGACAAATACAATATTACAGTACGTATGAATAATGCTGGAACATTTCGATTCGCTGATAGAAAGGATTATATAATAAATGATGATAGACTGGTTGGAGTTACTGACTATGCAATTTTAAATGAAATGCTCATCCCAGGAGATTATGATGGTGATGGATATATAGAATTACTTCTGAAATCGGAACTATGGAATTATCTAAACGGCAGTAAATCTGATTGGACTAACTGTTTTGGAAACTTAGATTTGATTAACCTAACTGATAATAATGGGCAACTATTTACTAATCCGGAAGCACATAAAATAAATTTTAATACTACATCTGGTAGGTTACTGACTGAACATAGTTATGAGTTAATGCAAGTCATTCCTTCTGATTTTAACAAAGATGGTAAAACGGATTTCCTTCTTATTGAAGATGAATCAACTAACGATAAGATATATGAAATCAATTATGATGCTCAGCTAGGCTATCATAAAAATGAAATATACCAACTTAGTGAACAGTTGCACTTAGAGCATGAAAAGAATGGAACACCAAGGTTACTTTATAATTATTATTTAGGTGATTTTAATGGAGACGGAAATATTGATCTATTCTATGAGAACAGAGAGCCTTCTAGTCCTGGAGATTGGTCATACGAAATAAAGTTTTGGGAAGGAGATGATTTTAGTTCTGCAGTGCCATTTTCAGATTTAGAACCATTAAACTGGGAATCTCATCAATCGAATACTAGATATTTGTTTGTTAACGATTTTAATGGAGATGGCAAGTCAGATATATTTTCATATATTTTGTGGTCATCATCATACGATGACCCACCTACCTTTCCCTCCGTTCATACATTAAAATACCGATTATTTTCATTTAATGGTTTTCATAATGGTAACCTCAGATATACTACTTTTAACCACGAAAAGCCATATTCGAATGCATTATATTATTCTTCTCCATGGTATCTTAAGCATAGTTTATGGAGAAATGGGGGCGATAGAACGAACCCATACCCTATAAACTTAGTTAAACATAATGATTATAATAACGACAGTACGTCTGATATATATAATTTCAATGAAAATGGAAGTATACTATCCATATTTAGCGGTTCTGGCCAAGGCGAGTTAACTGGAATATATGATGGGTACAACAATAAGAAAGAAATATTTTACGAACCTGTAGCAAAATTAAATAGTGTAAATATTAATGTAAATTCAGCCTATAGAGATCAAGATCTGCAATCAAATCTTCCAAATAATTATTCTTTCATACATGGATCATATAAACTTGTTTCAGCCACAAAAGATTATTCCAATGGTGACCATTATCTACCTTTTAAGGGAACTCACTATCATTACGAAGACGGAATAGTACATAGATGGGGAAGGGGATTTATTGGATTCAAGAATTTTGAGGAAAACGTTATTTTTTCTAATTCTCAAAATGATAAGATAATTTACCACTATGAAATAGATAATGGATTAAGTGAATTAGAACTTGATGCGCTTGTAACGTATAAGCACAATACACTTTTAAGTACAACTTTTTATGATTATATAAAGAATACTAATATTGGTTACAACCGATATCTTAAAAACATTAACACAATTATAAAAATAGATCAATTTAATGGGGTAAATCAACATATCACAACTCTTTATGATGATTATCAAAATTTGACTAAACATGTTCAACGTATAGGGTCAGGCCTGTATCCTATAAACAAAGTTAGAACAAAAGACATTGCCTACCTCGACCCCCCTGTTGGCACTTGGTGTAAAGCTTTTCCTGAGACGACAAGTATTTCTACAGAGCATATAGACGATCTAGTGAATGCTCCTTACTATCGAGAAACAAAAAATTACTACAACCCCGATGGAAGCCTTGAATACACCGAAAACGACCCAGATAAAGGTAATGATAAAGAAACAAAAACCTACGAATACGATTCTTATGGTAATGTTACCAAAACCACCAAATCTAACATAGGTCTTGATGATGTAGTAAAAGAGGATGAATACTCTCCGGACGGAAGATTCTTATTAAAAGAATACGGTAACCTTAATGATCGCGTAAATCCCGATATTTTCACTGAAAATACGTACATACAGAAATTTGGTTTGGTAGACATGTCTTATGACATTTATCGAAACAGTATAGACTATAATTATGACATCTTCGGACGTTTGGAAAGTGAGACGGATCAAAACGATAACAGTAAAATAGTCTCCTATGCTTGGGATTACAACTCAATAGATATAAATGGTTTCACAAGGCAAACCATTTATAGGAATAATGTAGAAACAAAAAATGCTCTGCAAGGCCCTACAGAAGACGGGAATCTGTCTTCGTCATTCTATAATTCAAGAGGTCAGATTATCCGCTCTAGGATTGAGGTATACTCGGAAGATTATGTTAATAACCGTAAATTCATAATTGCTGATAAGGATTATTACACAAACGGGCTTCTTTTATATGAATCTTACCCTTATTACGAATCATCATCCCCTGCCAAGCAGAAAACCTACACTTATGATCCTATTACTCTCAAACCTTCTTCAGTAATTGATAATGGTAGAATAACTACGTATGATTATTCACAACCAAGAATAACATCAGTGACGGATCACGCTGGAAGAACAAGTTCTAAAGAAACTAACTTTGCTGGGGATCTTTTGATTTCAACTGACCCTGCTGGTAATACGGTGAACTTCGAATATCATAATAACGGGCAAATAAGGAAAACAACTACGGTAGCCTTGAATCAGTCAAACGCTCTTGAAGTAGAAATAACCTATGACGACTTAGGAAGAAAAAGTGTTCTTATAGATCCTGATGCTGGAAACATAGGTTATCAGTATAATGCATACGGTGAACTTACCGAGCAAAGCAATACTAACGGTACCACAAAGTACTATTATGACGTATACGGAAGGAAGGATAGGGTAGAAAACTGGGATATTGGAAGCAATACAGCAGATAAGACAACACAATATCAATATTACTCTAATACCTCTCCGCAGAAAGGACTATTGCATAAGATATTAGGGCCTAATATGGGACAAGAACAGGAACATTTCTATGACCCTGATGGCAGAACACTAGCAGTTATGGAAAAAATCGATTCTGAAACATTTCAGACCTCTTATCTTTATGATAATACAACAGGTTGGTTGCAAAGTGAAACCTATACGACAGGTGTTCAACTGACGTATGACTACGACCAAAAAGGGCATATGAAAGAGAAAATAAGAACTGATGTTACTCCTAACTTATCGATATGGAAACTTGAGAAACTTGATGATGAAAGAGGTGTAGTAACAGAGTATACACGTGGAGTTAACGACAGAATCAAAAATATTTCTATATATGATGATTTCGGATTGAGAAACGCAGAATGCAGGGTTAATGGCGTAACGGCACTAAATTATGATTATGATTATGATCCTATGACCAGGAATATGGTTTCACGTAGAGAAAATGTGAAAAGTATAGAGGAACGCTTTACATATATTGACCCTAACGATCCAAACAATCATAATTATAAACTAGATAGGCTGACTACTTCTGAGATATTCGATATAAATAATACTTCCCTTTACTTAGACAATCTAAGCTATAATTTTGATGGAGGGATAAATACCAAAACTAGCATGGGTACATACTCTTATAGTACAACAGGCATGCCGACAGACAACAAACCACATGCTGTCAAATCAGTATCTACTAACTCCCCCGAGCATCTTCCCACAATTTATGAGTACACGCACTTTAACAGTATAGAGAAAATAACAAGATGTGAGCGTGAGGCATTATTACTTTACGGCCCTGATGAACAGCGAAGAAAGTTATCATACAGTGAATCTGGAGTGCCTATATATGATAAGTATTATTTCGGCAACTTTGAGAAAAAGATCGACTATGAAACTGGTCAAATCATTGAAATTACATATATAGATGGGGCTGCAATTGTAAACTCTATCTTAGGCGAGCAGACATACTTCATAAATACCGATCACTTGGGGTCTATAACACAATTAATGGATACCAATGGTAATGTAATGTATGAGTTCAGCTATGATGCATGGGGCAAGCTAAGAAGTGCTAGCGATTGGTCTGAATATGCAGTGAACAACACTAGTGTAGGTTTTGAAATCTTGAGCAGAGGTTTTACAGGACATGAGCATCTGGTAGAGTTTGGTATTATCAACATGAACGGCAGGATATATGATCCGTCCCTTGGGCAGTTTATGCAGCCCGATAATTATGTACAGTTCCCAGAATATGCCAGTAGCTATAACAGGTACTCGTATGTGCTTAATAATCCAATGAGCTATACTGATCCTGATGGGGAACTTATTTGGATACCCGTGGCTATAGGTACATTGTGGGGTGGGTATAATGGATATTTTGGAGCTAAGCATAGTGGTGCTAGTGGGTTAGGATTGTTTCAATCGACCTTAATGGGAAGTGCACTAGGTGCTGCTTCTGGTTATATAGGTGGAACGACTTCAATTGGTCTCGGAGAATCTCTTTCATCTGTAACAGGTGCTGGGACATATGCGTCGGCAATTGGTAGTGGTATAGGTAGTCTTGTAAATTCAGGGGGGTGGGCAGTTATGAATGGGGCTGATGGTTGGGATGTTACAAAGTTCATGCTAAATTCTTTAGCATCAGGTAGCGTTGGTGGGGGAGTATCTGCATATGTTGGTGGTAGTTCTGGTGCCTTTGCAGGAGGGTATTTATCAAGAGCCGTAAACGGGATATTGCAAGGAGAAAGTATTGATTTGAGTTTACATAAAAATTCAATTTTAACAGGAGGTATGTCAGTTTTAGGTGATGAACTTCAAAGGGGTGCTGCATACTTAAACTATCAATCATCTGGAGGTAATTTTTCTTATAGTCAATTTCGACAAATAAGTATAGCATCTCAAAGATCCTTCTCTCAGGGAAGAGAATATGGTGGGTGGATATTGGGCAATGGTAGTGTTAAAATGTGGCCACCAGGAGAGCAAGCTGGGATTAGTCCAACTACTATGCCGAAAAACGCTACTGGTTTTTTCCATACTCATCCTAACATGGGCCTTAGTAGTAGCGGGTCCACTTGGGTCGAACAACATAGTCCAGCAGATATAGCTGCTAATAACACACATTTCAAAACTTTATCTTATGTGATCGGTAGAAATAATGTATGGATTCAGCAGTATAATCAAAGCCCTTCAATATTATACAATAGTAGTGCAAACATGTTTAATGTCTATCCCCATAGATTTCTTGACTTAAATTTGAGAGCTTATTGGTAGTACTATCAAAAAAAATATGGATACTTGGTACAATAATGTTAATATCTTGTAATCTCAATAGAGGTATTAGTAATCAAGTTATGTATACTAAAAATTGCAACATAGACAATGCAAAAAAAGTTGTGAGCGAGTATATTCATAATACAGAGAATGATTCCCAAACTAACTTTCAATATATTGTTAATGAAGACTCATTACATTATTATATAGAGTATACACCAATAGATAGTTTTAAATTAGGTGGCGGAGGCAGTTTTGTAATATCAAAACGAAATTGTGAGATAATGAGTGGTAAACTCTATCAATAGTGTACAATCTCAAAAATAATATCGAGCTTACTAAATGGAAAATAGAATGAATTTATATTTAATGTTGCTGATAGTGTCAACACAGTGTACAAGCCTATGTAACCAAAACACTATCACCTATCGATACGATAATGACTACCCCATACCATCGAAAGATATGAAATGGAATCCTATCAAAATCGAAGGCTTAAATACCAATAAATCAATAATTGGCCACCTCAAGGCAAGTATAACTTAAAAGAAACAGTGTTACATCATCATTTGAGTATTAAATAATAATTGTTACCCTACTTTTCTAGGGGAACAGGGAGTAGATATAGCTTATGGTAGTAAAAAATAGAGTTCTATTAATTACGATCTCTGTTATTGTGAGTTTGCTCGTTTCATGCGATGACGAAAAATTTCCCTATGACGAATCAGGGTTCACTTACAGAGGGCAATTTCTGTTTGACCAACAGTTTTTAATGGATGGATTTTTTGCCAGTTATTCTCAAGACGGTTATTATAAAGTACAATACTTTTATGAAGACGGGATTTGTTTTTTTACGGGATTTGGATCAATTGATTTCAGTATTTGTCCAACTATTTTTGATCGTGGTAGAGAAGTTCCATATCTCTGGGGTTACTATACAGTACATAATGATACCCTCAAGATGCAGACTTTAGACGCAAAATCAAGGGTTAAATATTGTGAATTCAAGGTTCAAGAGCATTGGGCTTTAATTGAAGATGATCGGACATTAAGATTTTTCAAAAGAATCAACACAGAAAAATCTGAAAGTATTTATGACGAGGTTTATAGATTCTACGAATGCCCTGATAAACCTGACTCAACAAACATTCTACAAAACTTCTAATTATTCAAAAGCATATATATGAATTATCAATGGAAAGTGATACTAACAGCCGTTAGCTTGTTAGTCCTACAAGGCATAACACTTCTAGCCCAGTCTATTGACTACCAATACGACGGGAGTGGTAACAGGGATCTATTGCAGTCCACATTGGATTGTGATCTGCTATGCGGCTGCCCCTATGATAAAGATGACTGGTTAACTATGCAATTAGGAGCCGTAGGGGGCGCTGGTACAGCCTGCCCTGATGGCTGTTTTGTTAACAGCACAATAAATATCCCTGCAATTAACGACTGCTATTCCCATTATTCAATAGAGATAAAGAGCGATATTAAACCGGGATCTTCGGTTCCGATAACAGCCTTAGCACCAGGGCAGAACTATCAGGATATACTGTCATCGCTACCAGCATGTATTGATGTAGATGAAAGGTTATCAGTATACATCAAATTATACCGTCATCAATATGACAAAGATCCGTGTTTGCTTTCTCAAACTGTGCGTGGTTGCGAAATAGACTGTTGCGAAAAGTTCCAAATTGCTGTAGAGGCAAATACTGGTACATGTGATTTCAGAGTTAGAGTTGAGACTCTAGACTGGGGTCTATGCGATTTATCAACCTTTGAAATAAGAACTTTTACAACGATGGACGGCACCAATTGGAGCAGGGCATTCGATACGCAGGCTGTACCAATAACCCAAAGTGATCTCAAAAAGATTGGAGTAGAGATTTGGATTGACGGACAAAGATGTGGCGATATGAGAATCTTTGATGTAGAATGCGACTGTGACGCATGCCCGCCAATGAAGATCAAAGATAAAATGATACAGTTAGATATCATTCAAGATGATCCAGGCTGTGGCCCCGGAATGTGTAAACCAGTTGTAAATATTAATGATTTCTATACTGACAGAGGCTGTTATACCAATTACAAAATATCTGCCAACAGATATGATAAACACGGAGTAACTCTCGAGACATTCACCAATGGTTCATCAGGTGAAGCTTTACCTAGCTCATCTGGTGCAACGCGAACATTGAATGACGGTGAATTACCATGCCTTAATCCTGGTGAGAAATTATCTGTTAAGGTTGAGATGTATAGGACAAGCGATCAATCAGATGAACCGTGTGTTCTTATTTCTGAAGTTGAAGCATGCCCTTTAATAGATCTGAATAGAGATAATATCTGTGAGCAGGATACCGAAATACCTAATAGCGGTGGCTTAAGAACCGTTGAATTTACGATGCCAAATGGATGTAAATATTTAGTAACCTATGAATATTATAAAACAACAGATAACTTCCAAGATGTTAAATTGCTTGATGCCCAGCCTATTGATGGCAATTGCTCTGGGACTAATAACCTAGCTGATATACTTAGAGATGCTGTACCGGCAGCTATAGCAGATATTCTAAAAGTCGATGAAAGGTATGAACCTGGAAGGGATAGTGATATAATATGTTATGATTTATGGAGAGTAGTTCAAAGTTCGTGTTGGTCAGAATGGGAACTGACCGATCTAAATACTCTCGAAACATGGGAAAGATTTTTGCCATGTGAATCTTCATGTTGTGGCCGCAAACTTAGGGTTTGTAAATACAGTGATAATGATATTAGAGTTACGGATTTAGGGTTTGCTTTTGGTTCATCTAGCTACAACTGTTCACAGGACGCACTTGTTCCTAGCGGCAGTCATTTGACAATTGACGCATTTGCTATTACCGATAACCCTCAATCTTGCTTTGATAAAGATTGTGATATATTCGAGGATCTTGATAAATGGTATGAAGATAGAAACAATGATCTCGAAGATAGGGTTATCGATCACGAATTGCGAGAAGTAATACCTGATCCGAACCCGTATGCAAAAGAAGGTGATTATCAAAAAGAATCTTCTGAACTATTTATATATAAAGTCGAAGTAACGAATGACTACCTTTTAATCAAAACCAAAGAATCTGATGTTGAATCATTGAGATTCGAAGTTGTTGATTTATCAGGAAAGTTGGTGTATAAAGAAGATCTGAATATCAATGGTATAGTAGTGGACTACTACTACGAAACTAGTGATTTAATAACAGGTACATATATATATAGAATATATAGTAGGAATAATACTTCCGCTTTTAAAACTGGTTCATTCCAAATCAAACGATGAGTAAGACTTATGAGAAAGTTTGCATATCTAGTAGTAGTTCTCTTGCTCTTTACGGCTGTTTCAGAATCTATATCTGAAGAAGGGTATGGCTGGGTAACTAAACATGTTTTTGGAGAGGAGCTATGGGATACTGCTAGTTTGGAATGTTATAATGATTCAACATGCATAGCTATATCATACTACATAGGTCACATTAGGGTTTATAAAACAACTGACAGCGGACAAACTTGGAACATAATATCTGAAAGAGACCTTACACCTAATGATCAGTCTCTCCCTCAAGATTCCTTGAGTAATATTTGGAATGCTCAGTCCTTTGAAGATACTCACTTCTTTACGACTTACCAATTTGGTAATGTAGTTGACTGGTCTCATGACGGTGGTAAGACTTATAAACGAACAACTATTTTTGAAAATCCATCAACAATTTCAGATTTAGTAATGTATAATAGTCAGATAGGTATGTGCAGACAAGAACAGACTTACGCTATTACTACAGATGGTTGGAAAACTTATAATTATTATGAAAGCGCTCTGAATTATAAAATTACTTCTCCAGTGTATTTTATTGACGAAAATACAGCAGCAATAAGAAAAATGAGAATAAATGGTGGTCATAGTTTGTCTCAGTTAGATATCGAATCAGGAATGATCAGAGACTTATTCGATGACAAATTGCCGAACGATTCTACTCAACATCCTAGGATGTACAATATATATTTTGTCAACGACAGCATTGGATATGCTACTGGTGGAGAAACCTTTAGAATTGATGAGTCCCGTTCATCTTCAATCGAATGTTTCTTCAAAACTATGGATGGTGGTAGAAGCTGGAAGGTGATCTACAAAGCAGACGAATATTTCTATAAAGGCTCCCAACGTGTAGCCTTCAGAGACGAGATGAATGGATTCGCAGTGGGTAAGGGTTGGCTTCTCTGGACAAAGGATGGTGGGGTTACATGGGAGAGAGGTCACAGGCCGCCAGGGTTGACTGACGGTCTGCCACAACACCCGGAATATGCGGGAGATACCCCAATTATATGTAACAGAAAATTCATGAGATATGAAAAGGTCAATGAAGACCTGAACGCTATGTATTTTGATCGGGTAAACGATGAAACGTTCTGCCCAGAACAAGACAGTATAAGACTTGAGCAGTATATAGAACTAAAGGATGATATAATATCAAGCGATTTCTTCTTTTACGGGGAAGGGGTTACCCGTCACTTTGAGAATAACGACCCCGACCACCCGCTTACCGGCTTTTACTTCCACCCAAACTTGATGGGGCCCGGCACATACGAGGTAGGGGCACGAGCATTTAACCGAGGACTGCATAGCCCAGAAACGATAAGAGAAGACTCAGTTTTTCATTTTGTAGTTAACGATTCCCCTCAAAGACCTATTATAACCAGAGAAGGAAACGAACTATCCACTCAATATGATGAAGTGACATGGTATCGGGCGGAATGGGATCTATGGATTAAAAACAATAAAGCCTACACACCAATAAGCGACCAGTTGGTCTATGCCGAATACACGGACGGCAATGGCTGTACTGGAAGGAGTGAGGTCTTTGATTTTATTCTTAATCCTACCTCTGTAGAACTTAATAAAATTGACGATCATATCAAGATCAATGCTGATAATATTACAGTAATCGGGAGCAGTATCAGCGGTGTTGATATATACACACTGACAGGAAAACTGATCTATCATAGTAGTGGTGACAAGCCTGTAATACCACTGGATAATTATGAAAGAGGGCTATACTTCGTGGTAGTCTCAGACATATATAATAGGCAAAAGGTATTCAAGCTCCCGTTGAGTAAATGATTGTACACAAAAAAAGCCACCTACTAGAGGTGGCTTTTTGCTGTTCAACTGTGTCCGATTCCTCTTTTTATCCTCTTCTCTCGTCGTAGTCTCTCAATTTCTTTGTCTTTGAGTACTGCTTCATAGCAGAAAACGAAGAGTTCCTCGCCGATCATTTGAGCTGTTTCCACTATCAGACGTGGTTTGACCAGTGATAAACGTCTACCTTCCGGCGTATAAGTGTGAAACCATCCACATGAAGTGAAGTAGCTTTTCGACTTTTTCAACCTCCGATTGAGATCAGTGAGCTTAAAGCCAGCTCTCCTTACCGTATTAGTGAAATCATCGTACTCTATCTCGCCGTATTTGCTGAGATCAATCATAATCCTTCCCTTTTTAAATGGTTAAAGATGATAAATGAATGCTAAAGGACTCATTTTAAGTCCAAAAGCTATGTAAAACTGAAAGTTGCTGTTATCTTCTGATTACTGTCGGGAAAAGCTCCCTGATTTTCGAACGGTTCTGATAGATATACCGTTCGTTGTGCGTTTACAGAGAGCCTGGCAACATGGCAATATGGCTAATTACCCGTTATCCCTTACTGTAAAAGGGGTTTGAGTATGTTGCCATGTTGCCATGTTGCCACTCCTCATCAGTTGTATGTAGGCAATTTTACGAACCGGCCCCGATCTGTTTTCTGTATGGCTTTACCGGTAAGCCGATCCAGTGTTCGGTCGGCCGTTCTAATCGGTACATCCGGCATAGCCTTTAGAGCGTCTTTGCGTGTAAATATATCTGGGAGTTTATCCAGAAAACCTAAATCATAGCTTTTTGGAATACTTACGGGTTTCTGTCGTGACTGATAATGCTTTGCTATGTTCAGGGAAGTCACCAGCGAGGTTACCTGTATTGTTATCGCGGCATCAAAGGCGGTCTTACTAAAGCTGTTTGTGTGGTCTGCAGTAGCTTCGTTGTTTTCAAGGACTTCCAGGAGAGTGAGAACGGCAGCTATCTTCATAAGTATCAATGCGCCTCGTGTGATAAGGCCGCTGTCATCGATACCCAAGTCGTTCAGTTCATCCATGATAGTACTGAACCTGGTCTCGAGTTGGGTTCGTTGCTCCCCGCTCATATAAAGCTCTATTTTATCTTCCGAAAAGTATAACTGTTTCAGTTTTGGTGCTAGATACTCCAGATATGAAGTATCATAGCTGAAATCTGGATCCCTTAGCCTGAACTTTACTTCTGGTTTGTAGTACATGATACTGAATCTTGAGAAGAGCCCGTTCTGAACGTCTTCGAAAAAACGGTCAAGTTGATCATGAGTCCCTGTCAATAGAACAGAACATACCGGGGTTTTCACATAGATAGGTTTCTCATCACTTTTTCTGAGCACTCTTTCCGATTCGTTGGCAAATGCCTTCCTCATAAAGGTAGAAGAGTCGCCCCATTCGTTCTTCTTGTTGTTGGACATCATATCAGCTTCGGTA
>CAYWYR010000013.1:0-97700 GCA_964462685.1 uncultured Hyphomicrobiales bacterium
CACTGCTGCCTCCCGTAGGAGTCTGGACCGTGTCTCAGTTCCAGTGTGACTGATCGTCCTCTCAGACCAGTTAATGATCGTTGCCTTGGTGAGCTATTATCTCACCAACTAGCTAATCATACGCGGGCCCATCCCTATCCGTGTAAAACTTTGACACAAGTGCCTCATCAGATATTAGCCATCGTTTCCAATGGTTATGTCTGTGATAGGGGCAGGTTACCCACGCGTTACTCACCCGTTCGCCAGTATAGTAAACTATCCTTGACTTGCATGTGTTAGGCACGCCGCCAGCGTTCGTCCTGAGCCAGGATCAAACTCTCCGTATAATAACAGATGTTTGTTTTCCTGCTAATTTATGTTTGTTCTGTGGTACGATTTTTTATCGTTTCGGCTGAAAGATCATGTTTTATTGCATGTTTCTTTCTGCTATCTGTTTTCTATTTTCAAAGAACTCTGTAGTTCATGTTAAGAATGTTTAGTTTTCTTAACCCGCCATATTTGACGTCCTCAAAATTAAGAAGTCTTTTCAAACTGTGCAAGCACTTTCTAAAATATTTTGAAATATTTTTTCTGAATGCCCGTCTCAACTTTGTTTTAATGAACGCCCCTGCAAGAGGGACACAAAATTAAGAAGGTTTAGTTTAACCACCAAATTTATTTTCGCTTTTAAACGATTTTTTTTTGGACTAAAATTTTAAGCGATCAAAGAACTTTCTTTATTCCCGCATTGGGATAGACAACTAAATTAAGGAGGTTCAAGATACTGTGCAAGTCTTTTGCAAAATATTTTTTCAAGAACCGACTCTCAACTTATTTCAATGTGCTGTCCCGTTTTTGGGAGTGCGAAATTAGCTCTATTCATTCATTCTACCAAACATTATTTTCCACATTGATAAAAATGTGACTTCAAAATGTGAAAGATTATATGATAGTGTGCCGCACGTCCTTCTTATAACGCCTTTTCGCCATCTAGTGTTTCACTTTTGTTTTTTTTATTTTAGAAACAAAAAAGCCGAAGGTTTTTCTCCTCCGGCTTTGGTTTAGACTATATATCTATTTTCTACAATACATCTTGTTATTTAAGGAAGCTACTCAGCATCCAACTATGCTTCTGCATCTCGAATATATAGTGGTTTAGCATGTCAACTGTACCGTAGTCTCCCATTTCGTGAGCTATGTTCGCGGCTTTGGTTTGGCTCTTGAGTATTGTCTTGTAGTCGTCCAGTATCTGCATTACCATCTCATCAGCCGCTGGTATGCCCTTTGGTTCCTTTATGCTACTGGTATTAAGATACTCTTTAAGGGTTGATATAGGTGTATGCCCGAATGTTCTTATTCTTTCAGCTACTTCGTCTATCTCGGCAAAAGTCGTATCATATCTCTGTTCGAACTGCTCGTGCAAATCAAAAAAGTCGCCCCCGGTTACATTCCAGTGGAAATTACGAAGCTTTTGATAATGCACATGATAGTCAGCCAGTAATTGGTTTAGTGCTTTTACAAGGTCTTTTGTCTCATTTGGTTCAAAACCAAATCTTAATTCATTCTTCGGTTTATCGTTTTTCTTAGCCATTTTATAGTGTTCTTATATGTTCAACATATTTGTACTAACGTTAGAGGCATGGTTATATTTAATAAACTCTAATTTCTGGGTTTATCTGTAATCGATAAGTTCGATGAGATAATCGTTCAACTCATCGATATCATCCTCAGTACTTGAAGTTGATTCGAAAAACACGCTTTTATCATTTATTAAAAGTTCCACACTCCATTCATCGCTACCGAACATATCGAAAAAACGATCTGTATATATCTTACTGCTGAAACGGACTCTGTAAGTATCGCCATCCCTTTCTAAGAAAAACCGCTCATCGGAGGGGAAAGAATAAGAAGTATTGTCAGATATAAATCTCACACTATCGATCTCAGCTATTTTATAATCTGATTCTATAGTATAATTAGCCGTAGTCGAGTCCGCAATTTTTCCGGTTTGCCTGAAGGTGAAATCTATAATAAACTCTTCACCGCCATCGGATTCAAATATTAATGGCTTAATGAAGTACTGTGTTTGATCTTCCCCGGAATAGAATGACTGATAGGTATCAGAACTTTGGCTACTGCCTCCGTTGCCGCTTGAACATGATGTGATAAATAAAGCATATACGAGTAAAACGCAGATATAGAGGTTAATTTTCTTCAATGAATCTCTCCCTCAGATTAGAATAACCTAAAGTATCCGCAATGTCATCATGGGTAACAACAACTTGATAATCTGTTTTTGCGATATTGATTTTCATAGTCTCTATTATTGGGTACAGATTCTCCTCACCGTAGGCGCTGTATAGTATATAATCGGAGTTCTCTTCGGATAATACTTTTACTGTATCATATACAGGCATTACTTTTAACAATGATACTGTATCCATTATAGTATCAGTAGCAGGATTTACTTCGCTTCCCCCGATATTAAGGTTTATTGGTTTACCGAGATAAAGCCTGTATTTAGGGGAATCATAAACAGCCATTAAGGGAGCATCAATATAAATATGCTCCACCGCAGAGAAATATTCGTCCACGACCTTTTGGTCTCTCTCAATAAGAATTTCACCATCCTGAACTGCAAAGGATACACCATTGACTAATTCAAATACCTGCAACTCGCTATCTTGGCTAGTCCCGTCTGTATTTTCATTATGGTTATCAGTACATGATGCTGTAAATATTGTAAAAAAGATGATGGCCGATAATATCTTTAACATATTCTTTGTTGGTTACTAAAAAAAATGCGACCAGAACGGTTGTTCTGATCGCAGTATTATTGATTGACTAGGGAAATCACTCTCCAGTAACTATCGTCTCAAAACCCGTAAGAATTCCCAAAATATTGGTCTGCTTGATATCAACAGTGGATATTTTTGTGATACCAGCATTTTTAGCTGCGGTTCTGATACTTGCGTCAGCATCAAAGAACAAAATATACAGGAATCCTGTAGCTTTCGCAGTACCTACTTTAGAGCCTACAGTATTACTTGTGGCCGCAACCGGTAGAGTTAGGGAACATGATGCTTATATCCCTACGGATATTACAAGTGCTGCTAATACTTATAGCTTTTTCATAATAGAGATTACCTCAATTGATTTGAACAAGAGTTACTTTTATAATTTAAACAAAGTCAATTATTTAGCAGTAAACTTTATCTAAATTATTTTACTAATTATTAACATGTACATCCATTTGAGGATATGGAATAGATATTCCTTCGGAATCGAAGGTTTTCTTTACAGTCTCCTGCATATCAAAATGTAGTCCCCAGTAGTCCGCACTCTTTACCCAGGCGCGCCAAGTGAAGTTGACGCTGCTGTCGGCAAGCTCGGCAACCGAAATCTGGTTAGCCCTATCCTGTAGAACACGCGGGTCGTTTTTCATAAGCCTGTCCAAAATAGCCTTCGCTTTGTCGATATCGTCACCATAGCCAATACCAAAAGTCATATCGAGCCTACGTTCAGGTTCTTCACTGTAGTTTTTGATATTATTGTTGGCAAGTGGCCCATTCGGTATGTATATAACCTTATTATCAGGGGTTTTTAATTTAGTATTGAGAATGTTAACCTCAACCACAGTACCTGATTCGCCTTGTGCGTCGATCCAATCACCCACGCTAAAAGGCTTGAGAATCATAATAAGGAAACCACCCGCAAAATTTGACAGCGAACCTTGTAGTGCCAGGCCAACTGCCAAGCCAGCAGCACCGAGTACAGCTACTAGAGCCGTGGTATTGATACCGAGGATACCTGCTACTATAATAAATAGCATTATCGTTAGCGCTACTTTTGATACTTTTAATAAGAAGTGCTGTTTTGTGGAATCGAAACCCTGCTTAGACAGCTTTTTGTCTAACAGATTTACGAGCCAGCCGATTATTATCCTACCTATAATAAGGACAAAGATAGCCCCTAAAAGATCAAAGGCAAAATCAGCTACTAGTGCGCCCCAGTATGTAAAGTCGATATCTGGCATAGCCATTCTCCGTATTTATTTTGAATTGATATATGATGGCAATATATACAATCGTTATAGAATGTTTTCTATGTATTTATCAACCTTCTGCAAATCTACCGTTGATTGTGTTTTGGAGAAAGATATACCCTCCCCCGGCAGTCCGAGTGCCGTAGGCTGAGGAATCCAGAAGATATTACACACTGAGCTTTGCACGGTACTTGTCTATATTTCGACAGGCTCAATATGACAAGTGAGTTTACCGCATCTAAGATTCTTCGGTCGCTATGCTCCCTCTGAATGACAAGAGATAGTAACAGTCATTCCGAGTGCCGTAGGCCGAGGAATCCAGAAGATATTACACACTGAGCATTGCACGGTAATTGTCTATATTTCGACAGGCTCAATATGACAAGTGAGTTTACCGCATCTAAGATTCTTCGGTCGCTATGCTCCCTCTGAATGACAAGAGATAGTAACAGTCATTCCGAGTGCCGTAGGCCGAGGAATCCAGAAGATATTACACACTGAGCATTGCACGGTAATTGTCTATATTTCGACAGGCTCAATATGACAAGTAGGTATGATATATTTTGCCGCTATGATACAAAATATTGATTGAGTAATAGGTGCATTGATAGATGGTTGAACAGTCTTTGAACAGTCTTTGAACAGATAACATTAACAATCGTATTAAGCCGTTGCACTAAAACATGATCCTTTTATGAAGAACAAAATACACCAGATATTTCTACTTTTATCCCTTGGCTTGATAATTGCATCCTGTTCGGAAAAGAAGAAACTTGGTTCATATACACCAGAAGAACTGATGGATATGGCCATTGAGGACTTTGAGAACGAAGATTATATCGAGGCAAAGGAAAAACTACAGACCATAGAGCTACAATATCCATCGAGCCAGTATGCCGATGATGCTCAGTATTATATGG
Source organism: uncultured Hyphomicrobiales bacterium (assembly GCA_964462685.1). Classification (GTDB taxonomy): domain Bacteria; phylum Bacteroidota; class Ignavibacteria; order Kapaibacteriales; family UBA2268; genus CAYWYR01. The sequence continues at coordinate 4,945 of CAYWYR010000013.1, forward strand.
GTATGGTTCATTTTCAGAGAGACGATCATGTTCTTGCAACGTACGCTTTCAGTAGGTTGGAAAAATTCTACCCAGGTTCGGATTATAAAGCGAAAGCCGCATATATGGCAGCTGAAAGCCAGTATATGCTTTCGCCAAAACATTTCCGTGATCAGGATTATACCCGAAAAGCTATAAAAAGCTTTCAGGATTTCCAGTATATCTATCCGGGGGAGGACAGCCTATATGGTTTGGCCACTAAGCGTATGTCCGAGCTACGATCGCGACTTGCTTTGAAAGAACTTTCTGTTGCAGAGCAGTACGATATTCTTAACAGCCCCAAGTCCTCACTAATATACTATAACACAGTTTTGGAGGAGTACCCAGATACCGAATACTACGAACCGGCTTTTGTAGGTAAGATAAAGTCATTAATTAGGCTACGCCGATATGATGATGCACTTAGTCTTATATCACTATACCAGCAGAAGTTTACCGTTCCAAGATTCGAGTCTGAGGTATCTGAACTTAAAAAAGAAGCTGATACCCGAAAACAGGAATACGAAAGCAACCAAGAAGACTCATCTGAAGGGTAATCATTACGGTCTGCAATATTCCTTGATCGGCCTTTAGCTTTACAATAAGGATTTGTATGAGACCGAATACTAAACTCGTCAAAAGAATCTCATCTGCGTTACTCGCATCTACCGCTATTTTCTCTGTATCAGCGGTTGATGCTGAAGCAATAGAAACAGACAAATATTCAGTTGGGATATGGGTAGGTGCTAAAGCCGCCAGCAATATTCAGGTACTCCCAAGGGGCAGGCAGGCCGAACCTGCATTTAACTTCCTTCCGGATGTAGGGTTAAGAGGATATCTTCCTGTATCGGACGAACATAATATCCATGTCGTTCCAGAAGTATATTTCAGTAATTACTTCTATACCACAAAAGATGCCAATACAGGACTTGCTTACAGAACAGAATTATCTTCAGTGATAGGTGGTCTTTCTCTTTTCATTGAAGGTTTTGAAATGGGTTTTGGTTACGGTACTGTTGTATCGGCGGGTACAGATGCTGGTGATGAATTATCCTCTGAGATATTTCAGGATATAGTCAACTTCACTTTCGGATACCGTTATAGTTTTTACTCTGATGAAAACGGTACGCTTTCTGCTTTTGCGAGAACCGAGATACTCCTTACTGAAGTATTCCAAAACTATCCTGATACTGATCCTTATACAGAATTTATTCTGCCTGATTTCCAGGTTGAGCTTCAAGAACAGCATAATCCTAGACTTGCAGCACTTACAATAGGCTTAGCATGGGACTTTAATGTAGCGTCTTTCATGGTAGAATCTCCTGAACCTCGCTCGAGAGCTAATAGATAAAAAAAAAGCCCGTAGGACTTAACCTATGGGCTTTGATTTCATTCCGTTGGAATACTTTTCAACTTTAGTATCTTACTTTGCAATCCCTACGCTGCGCCGTTCGCGGATTACGGTAACCTTTATCTGCCCTGGATATTCCATCTCATCCTCAATTCGCTTAGCTATCAGGCCTGCCATCTCGTCGGCCCGCATATCGTTAACCTTATCGGGTTCAACTATCACCCGAAGGTCACGGCCCGCTTGGATTGCGAAAACTTTGTGTACACCTTCCCAATCTTTACCGATCTCTTCCAGTTTCTCAAGTCTCTTCGTATAATTTTCGAGTGATTCCCTTCTGGCACCTGGTCGAGCACCGCTTATCGAATCGGCAGCCTGAACTATAACCGCTATCGGGTGGGTCATTTCTATATCTTCGTGGTGAGCCCCAATCGCGTTTAATACAATCGGATGCTCCCTGTATTTTTTAACAAGCTCCATACCCACAAGCGCGTGCGGCCCCTCCATTTCTTTAGGAGCGACTTTACCCACATCATGTAGTAACCCCGCACGCTTTGCCATTTTTACGTCAAGCCCAAGCTGGCCAGCCATAATACCACATAGATGAGCTACTTCGATAGAGTGTCGCAGAAGGTTTTGGCCATAACTTGAGCGGTACTTCATACGCCCTACATGCTTCATCAAGTCTTTTTTCATACCATGCAAGTCTAGTTCCATAAGTGCTTGCTCGGCTAGTTGTGGAAGTTCCTCCATCAGCTCGCCTTCGGCTTTCTCTACCACTTCCTCTATCCTGGTTGGGTGGATTCGTCCGTCCTGCATGAGATTCTCTAAAGCTATACGTGCTACTTCGCGCCTGAAAGGATCAAAACCAGAAATGAGAACCGCTTCTGGCGTATCGTCAATAATCAGATCGACACCAGTGGCCGCCTCAAAAGCTCGGATATTCCTTCCTTCGCGTCCGATAATCCTACCTTTCATCTCATCTGATTCCAGACTAACTACCGAAACAGTAGATTCCATAGAATGATCAGAGGCCGTTCTCTGGATCGCAGCTACGATTATATTCTGTGCTTCTCTTTTTGCTTTGTCTCGGGCTTCTTCCCGCACGGTCGCAAGTAATTTAGAACCGTCTTTTCTTGCTTCCCGCTCCATCTCTTTTATAAGTCTGTCTTTAGCTTCATCTCTTGAAAGCCTGGATACTTCTTCCAGCTTTGATCTGAACTCTTCGGTTTTGCCCTGTAGAGTTTCCTCAATACTTTTTAACTCTTTATCTTTTTTCTGTAGATCAGTATCGAACTTATGGAGGTTTTTCTCTTTGTTTAGAATAGTCTGTAGTTTCTTTTCTATACCTTGCTCTCGGGCTGATATCTCCTTATCCCTGACTTTAAGGTTAGCTTTGATTTCCTGGGTATCAGAAGTAAACTCCTCTTTCTTTTTTCTCCACTCCTCCTGAACTTCGAACAGTTTCTGTTTATTGATATTGGTAGCTTCTTTTTCAGCTTCTACCACAATTTCTTTAGCGCGTACTTCGGCATCTGCGAGTTTGGATTTACCAACTCTTGTAGCTAGGAAATATCCTATAGCTCCGAACAGAATAAAGCCAACTGCACTTAGTATAAAGACCATTGATTGGTCCATTTGCATAGCCCTTTGTTATTAAAAATTAAAATACCTAATACCTTTTTCAGGTTATTAAGTTGATTATCAAGGGCAGAAATAAGGGGGGATCGATATAAAAACAAAAAAGCCACACTATATTGGCATAGCTAGCATTTTCAGGCAAAGCCTGAAAAGCGTAACGTAAGGTAAGAATCCTCAAGTAAGACACAGTGGGTGAAACTCCTTCAGCCTTTGTAATCCACCGATCTACTAATCCTATCTTTAATATAGAAGTTTCAATTATCATGATTCGATATGAATCATGATATGTGGCCCGCCATTGGCTGCCGAAAGATAACTCCCAAATGGTAAGTTATAGATTCTTATACAAGTGTGTCGCTATGCCCATAGGTGGCGATTTTCTAAGACGAGCCTTAGGCTCAGGTCTTGTAATATTTAGACGTACTTACTTAAACTGTGTTTCAGCTTGTCCGTCAGATTATTGAGTTCGCCTACCAAGTAAGTCCTCTCGTTATAAGCGTTTTTGCTATTGATAATGCTATTTTCAGCAATATTAAGAGCCGTCAGCAACGGCAAAGCTTTTTCATCAGCCAATTCGCCGTGCCCACTGGCTAGATCTCTCATCTGTGAATCAACCAATTCGGCCGTTTCTTTAACAAGATTTTCATCTTCACCAGAGAGACTGTAACTCTTACCGCCTATATTTACATTAATTGTTTTCAATCTTATCTTTTCCTAAATACAACACCAATATCTGAGTTGTACATTTTTCTGCCACAATAAAGCGTGAAATATATATTAACGCAATATTGCTTAATACTAAAATAGCAAAATTTGCCTAAAGTATTGTAACCTAACGGTTTAGGACGCCCTATTTAAATTTTTCTCTAGGTTTTCAACCTTATCTAATGCAGAGTTGACCCTTTGAAGAATACTTTGGGTGGCATCTTTAATGTTCTTGTTTTTAAGCTGGTTGTCATTGATCTCGCTCTCTAAATATGATATCTGCTGATATCTGGATTTCAGTAATTCCTCTAGCTTGTCAACTTTTGCCTCATCCAAACTGATTTGGTTTTCGTTTACATTCTTCACTTTCTGTTCTTCCAGTTCCATTGTAAGCTCTTCGATTTTTTCTCGAAGGTTGAAATTACTCTGCCTTGCTGATTCCAGTTCGCTGATTAGTTTGTCATTTGTGCCTTCAATTTTTTTCAGAGATTGCAGATCTTTAGAAAGCTCAGTATTTTCTTGTATCAGTTCAAGATTTTTTTTGTCCAGTTCTTTGTTTATTTGATCCGAACTATCTATCTCAGCACGTAAGTTTCTGATCATATCACCCATCTGGCTGAAATCTCTTTCTATTTCTTTGTATTCTTCGTTTACCTTATCATAACTGGCAAGTCTTTCTTCAGCTGCAATCTTAAACTTCTCCAATTCCTGGTCTCTTATCTCCAGCTCAGCGAAAAGCTCTTCTTCCCTATCTCTATATATTTTAAGATCAGAATTAAGCCTGGTAATTATTCCTTGTGATTGCTCGATAGTAGCTTTGGTTGATTTTATTTGCTCTTTGTATTCATTGTTATCATGTTCGAGATCTTTTACTTTTTGTGCTTTTTGATAAATATCAGATTTAGCCTGCTGAAGATCAGCTGAAAGCAGCTTGATATCACTTTCTAAACTCTCTATCAACTCTTTGTAGTTTTCGATAGTTGCTTTATCAGCAGTGGTACGTTGCTGGAGTTCCTGAAGTCTGCTATCTTTATTATCATTAACTGATATGAGAGAAGAGTGCTCACCGATAAGTTTTTCATGATCAGATTTCATCTTTGAGAGCTCATCGGATATCTTATATCTCTGTGCTTCGCTTTCCGCGAGTTTATCTTTCAGAATCTGACTCTGCTCATCCCTTTTGGAACCCGAGATATTTCTTCTGGCGATCTCCTTTTTTGCGAATTCAAGATCTTTTTGAAGCTCAGCCATTTTGGAGACTTCACCCTTAAGCTCGGCAACTCTCTGTTGCTCGGCATCTAAATCGTTGCTTTTACCTTCGAGCTCGCAATTGAGTTCATTGATTTTAGACTGGGCCTCTGCAAGGAGCTGTTCAGCTTTTTCTCTCTTTTCATCAACTTGGGAATTATTGTCAATACGGCTTTCAAGTTCAGCGACCTTGGATTCTAAACTGTCAATATCACTGAAAAGGCTTTCATTCTGTGTCAAAAGCTCGCTTTTTTCCTCGAAAGTCTTATCAAGCAGCTCCGATACCTTCCCGATATAAACCGAAAGATTGCCAATTGCAGCCTTCAGATGAGGATCAACTGGCGTAGTAATATTTTGTGTATTATCCATTATCAACCCCTTAACTCAGCATTGAGCTGCTTTTGTGCAGTATTTATAATTTTATCTGTTGCTGTTTTTATCTCTTCATCTGTCAATGTCTTATCTTTTGAGCCAAAATGAATAGCAAGGGCTAAACTCTTCCGGCCATCTAAGTTCTCACCTTCATATACATCAAATATATCGACGTTCTGCATATACTTTCCGCCGTTCTGCTCAGCAATATTAAGCAGTTTGCCCGCAGTGACATCTTTATCTACTACAAACGCCAGATCCCTTTTCATAGTTGGGTAGGGCGATACTTTTTGGTAAGAATCTTTATCATTGATATGAAAATACAAACCGGATAAATCTAGCTCCAGAAGAAACACATCCTTATCTAAATCATAATCCTTTTTTGCGGATTTCGAGATAGCTCCTACCCTACCGACTTTTGACTTGCCAACGTAAACATCCAGGGAGTCGGCCGATAATGGATAAGAAATATCGCGACTCTGCTTTATCTTTACTTTCGATATATTTAGTTCAGCCATCAAAGCCTCCAACAGGCCTTTAATATCATAAAAATCATAAGGGGAGTTTTTAGATGACCAATGAGCAGTATTATTGCCGCAAAGTGCTACACATATTGCGTCCTGCTCGGTATAACCCTGAACAAAACTACTTTGGCTGCCTGTAGCAAAGAAAACTTTACCAATTTCAAATAGCCTTAGGCTTTGATTGCCTTGATTGTTGTTATGTGCAACAGTTTTGAGCATAGAATGTATAAGAGATGTTCTCATAGAGGCAAAGTCAGCACCGAGCGGATTTTTTAGTTCAACTGGGTCGTTACCGTACTTAGCCATAGCCTCAGGATCGACCTGGTTGGGATGCATTGTCTCCATATAGCCGAAGCCTATCATCAGGTCTCGCACTTCCGCTCTCGCTTGTGGCATTGCAAGTAAATCTGGTGTGCCAAGCTCAGAGAAGTTGATTGATGGAGAAAGGGAGTTAGGCAGATTATCATAGCCATAAACACGGGCAACTTCTTCTACAAGATCAATAGGCTTGTTTATATCCACCCTCCATGTAGGAGATGTAACCGCAATATTACCACTATCAGCATTGCCATTTACTTCAAAATCTAACCCTTTTAGGATTTCGATAATCTTTTCGCCAGTTATATCCTCACCTAACAAACGGGAAACATATTCGAGATTGAGATCTACTTTTACCTGCTGAATAGGTTTTGGATATTCATCTACCGTACCATTTACTATACTTCCCCCACCGAGATCAACGATCATCTTTGCCGCAAGATCAGCTACATATAAAACATTACCGTAATCTATGCCGCGCTCAAACCTATATGAAGCATCAGAATGGATACCTAAAGTTCTAGCGGTTTTACGTACGCTTCCAGGGCTAAAATATGCAGATTCTATAAGAACATTTGTCGATGTATCAGTAATCTCTGAATCCAGACCGCCCATTACCCCAGCCACCGCTATAGGGCCGCTACCGTCTTTTATAAGGAGCATATCGGCATCAAGCTTTCTGACCTTACCGTCCAGTGTGGTGAACTCTGTTCCATCTTTCACTGTACCTACTGAGATTTTTTTGTCAGTGAGCGTATCATAATCAAAGGCGTGAAGAGGCTGACCTGTAAGCATAAGTAGATAGTTAGTGATATCTACAATGTTGTTTATCGAACGAACACCACAAGCCTCTAACCGAGACTTCAGCCACTGCGGTGATTCACCAACGGTAACATTTTTTACGATTTTGGCTGCATAACGAGGACATAACTCGGGAGACTCTATTTCGATTGTAATTTGTTCGCTTGCCTCTCCTTCGGATTCATCTGTTTCGCTTACTGATATTTCTGCATCAGGCAGCCTGAGTTTTCCGCCAAAGAAAGCCACAAGTTCGCGGGCAACTCCTATATGGCCTGTGCAGTCCGCACGGTTGGGCGTGATTGCTATCTCTATCACTGTATCATTTAGCAAAAGATAATCCGCAAGCGGCTGGCCGGCATCTGCAGAGCTATCGAGCACCCAGATACCGTCGTGGTCATCGCCCAGCTCCAGCTCGCTTTTGGAGCATATCATTCCGTTGGATTCTATACCGCGTATTTTTCGCCTGGAAAGTGCGAAGCCAGCGGAGGGCACTACCGCACCTTCCGTGCCCAAGACTATTTTCTGCCCTTTATCTACATTCGGCGCCCCGCAGATAACGGTCTGGCTTTTATCACCAAGTGAAACCGTACAAAGGCTGAGTTTATCAGCATCCGGATGGGGCTGTTTGTCCTCAACATAGCCAACGAAGAAGCCTTTGTATTTTGCGGATTGATCCTCTATCTCCTCTACCTCCAGCCCAAGAGAAGTCAGAGCGGTCGCCATCTCATCTGGTGTGGGCGGCTTGTCGCCTTTGAATTCAATAAGTTCATTCAGCCAGTTATAGGATAATTTCATCTTCTGCGGTGTATTTGCTTTCTGTGTATTCTTATCAACATCAAAAATAAGAAATGTAATGGAAGGTACGGCGGATAAAGCAATCTATTGATTAATAGAAGAAACCATAACAAAATTGAATCTTTAATATTATTGAACAACGTCTCAAGGTGAACCTGGAAAACTCAGAGACCAATTTCTGCTATAATCTTGATTGAATTAGCTTTACAGAACTATTTTAATCTCATATCGTCAAATATTTATACCATCCATTTATTAGCGGACAAATATGAAGTATGAGGATATAGGCGGCCAGATCATTATAAAACTTGAAAAAACCCCTTCTTGATAAAGAATTAGCTAGTCTCAGAAAATTGATCAATCATATGGAATCTAATATTTTTGATTCGAATATTAAAAAAAAGCGATCAAGAAAGCAGGTATGAAATAAACTCTGCGGGTTGGGATGATGATATTGATCCAGATGCCGCACGGCTGGATGAAGACCTAAAGTGCGATTGGTGGCAAGTTAATAAAAGCAGGTTTATTTCTTGAATATCATAGTTGATAGTAATATTATATTTAGTATTCTTTTAAATCCTAATTCCAATCTAACCGAAATGCTATTAGCTGATAGCGGCTATAACTATCACACCCCAAGCTATATGATAGAAGAAATATATAAGCATTGACTTAAGATCACAAGACTGACTAAGTTGTCCCACCATGATCTCGAACGTTTATTTGAAAAAATAATAGAAGTAGTAAATGTAGTACCCAAAGATATTATATAGAAAGAATTTATTGATAAAGCTTATCAATTATGCAAGGATGTTGACCCGAAAGACACTTTTTTCGTTGCTTTAGCACTACAATATGACAATGTTCTATGGTCAGGAGATAAAAAATAAGGTTGGGTATTAATACCAAGGAATCGCATTTGGTTTACAGTACTAAAGAATTATTATCATTGTAATACACAAAACCCCTCCGCAGTTATTTGCAGAAGGGTTATTTATAAGATACAATGTGTAGAGCAAAGTCTCTATTTCTTGTGCAGAGGGAAACTTGATGTAAATTCTTTCACTTCATTGCCTATGGCTTTTAGCTCGCTCTCATTAGATGTATTCTGGATAACGCGGTCTATAAACTGGCCTATGGTTTTCATATCGGCTTCTTTCATGCCGCGGGTTGTCATGGCTGGGGTACCGAGGCGGATACCTGATGTAACGAGCGGGGATTTATCATCGTTCGGCACGGAGTTCTTGTTGCAGGTGATCGATGCTTCGTCCAGAGCTTCTTCAGCTACCTTGCCGGATACGCCCTTGTTACGCAGATCTATAAGCATGAGGTGGTTGTCCGTTCCGCCGGATATTATCTTATAGCCTCGGCTCATCAGTTCATCAGCAAGCGATTTTGCATTACTGATCACTTGCTCTCCATAAACCTTGAAGCTATTATCCAGGCATTCTTTGAAAGCTACAGCTTTAGCCGCTACTACATGCATCAGGGGGCCACCTTGGGCTCCAGGCATTACCCAGCTATCTATTAGCTCGCCCATATTCTTTGTTCGCCCGCTTTTGGGGGCAACTATCCCAAACTTATTCTCATCATCCTTACCGAGCATGATCATACCTCCTCTGGGGCCACGGAGCGTTTTGTGTGTTGTGGTAGCCACAACATCTGCATAAGGCACTGGGCTGTTCAGTAAGCCTTTTGATATCAAGCCAGCTGTGTGGGCTATATCAGCGAAGAGAAAAGCATCTATTGAGTCGGCTATCTCCCTGAAACGCTTGAAGTCAATATCCCTTGAATAGGCTGATGCACCGACTGTTATAAGCTTTGGCTTATGTTCTTTAGCCAGCTTCTCCACCTGATCATAGTCGATAAGTTCGGTTTCCGGATCGAGGCTATAGGGGATGAAATTATACCATTTACCTGAAAAATTAACTTTGGCGCCGTGGGTAAGGTGGCCGCCATGCTCTAAGCTAAGCCCAAGTACAGTATCGCCGTGGTTGATATAAGTAGAATATACAGCTATATTGGCAGAGCTGCCAGAATGCGGCTGTACATTTACATATTCCGCTCCGAAAAGTTCTTTTGCGCGGTCGCGGGCCAGATTCTCCGCTATATCTACCCATTCACAACCGCCGTAATAGCGTTTTCCGGGGTAACCTTCGGCATATTTGTTTGTCAGCACCGAACCAGTCGCCTCCATCACCTCGGGCGATGTAAAGTTTTCCGAGGCTATTAGCTCAATCTTTTCATGCTGTCTTTTGTATTCATTTTCCAGAGCTGAGTATAGTTCCGGATCTTGTGCTTTTACTTTATCGTACATTCAGTTGCTTTCTAATCAGTTTCTTTTGATGTTCTCTAAAGCCGTTGCATAGCGGCCGTTTTCGTTTTCTACCATTATAAAAAGTCTTCCTGCTCCAAGCTCTTCATTAGTGATTAAATGATCGCCCCTTGCTGAGCCTGATGTTTTGATTCTCCCGTTTACATCCACTACTATGTAACTCGTTTCAGAATTATCACTGGAATAAATAAGTAAGCCTGAGGTTGTATTCATCATTTCAATACCGATTTTTTCTGCTCCAACCGATGATAAAGCATCAAAACACTCTACATAACCATCAATAGCATGGGTATTACAAATGAAATTTGTGGTCTGTTGATCATCTTCATATGTAACTGTCCAAAAAGGTTCGTCCATCGGTATTTGGCTGTTCATCTCGTTATTACCTAGTGCTATGAACCTAAGATCAGCATCGGAATATTTAGCGGATAAATCAATATACTGCTGAGATGACAATACATTCTGCATCATAATATCAGAATCGATCCATTGATCGGTTGATAGTACTGCACTAGGAAGAAATGACATAAAAGCAGATACGTCCCCTACCAGTTGGGTTACATTAGTAAACTGAACTAGTCTAACGCCTATAACGTTGGTTTCGCTACCATTATCTCCTTCAAATGAATATAGCCATACATTAGAAGTACCATTGTCAACATCAAAATCTATAGTAAACACTCCGGCAGATAAACCATTTGCTGTGGCTATAGCTTTTAACTTTGCATTAGGGCCTACATCTTCAATTGCTTCGCCTAAAGCCCATTGATAAGCTGCTGAAGCTTTATAGGGTTGCGAATATAACGAGATAGAACTGAGCACCACAAAAAGCATTAAAAAGTATTTCATATCAAACCTCAGAATATGATTTAGCTTTGAACATTTTTAATATCTCTACGAAAATAACAATTGAGAACGGTACTAACACAACGATTGCCCATTCTTTTAAGTTTAATGGTACAGTATTCAGTAAATCATTCATAAATGGAAGTGCTACTGCCGCTACCTGAAGCACTATAGATAGCACCATAACCGCCAAGAGTATTTTGTTTGTTGTGATTCCTATTTTCTTCATTTTCTGCCCGTTCTTGTTTTTTAAATCAAAAAACAATGATCTTTCAAGTGATCTTGAATTCTGAACGTTCCAGATCTGGAAAAATGCCAGTGTACAGAAAGCCATAGTTATTGCTTTAGGTTCAAGATATTCAGGTGGGGTGATATTATAGCCAGCCGCATAATAATACACTGCTAAAGTCCCAATCATCATCAGCGTTCCCGCAAATGCTATCCTTGATAAAAGGGGCTTCGGTAGAAGCGGGGTTTCTTTGGGAGAAGGCGGCTGATGCATAACATTGCCGTGCTCATTCTCAAATGCGAGCGGGAATGTTGAAGTCCCATCGGTAACAAGGTTGATCCATAATAGCTGTGCGGGCAGAATCGGCAGTGGAAACCCGATCAATACTGATGCGGTAATGGTAAGAAGCCCACCAAAACTTGTAGCAAGAATATAAAGTATTATATGCTGCAGGTTTTTCAGAATAATCCTACCGCGCCTTATAGCATTGACAATACTCGTAAAGTTATCATCGATAAGTACCATAGCCGAAGCTTCTTTAGCCACATCCGAACCTGAGCCCATAGCTATACCGATATCTGCTTTCTTAAGAGCAGGGGCATCGTTCACACCATCACCCGTCATAGCAACTATTTTCCCTTGTTTCTGGAGCTGCTCTACGATCCTGTATTTGTGGTCGGGGGCAACCCGTGCATATACCTCAGTATTTTTAACTGCCTCAAAAAGCTCGTCATCACTCATCTCCTCTATCTCAGCACCTCTAAGGGCATCTGGCTTATCTTTGTTAGGTGCTAGCCCTATTTCATTTCCAATCGCTTTAGCTGTCTGTACGTGATCGCCCGTTATCATATAGACTTCCACTCCCGCGGCATGGCATTCTCGTACAGCCTCAACCGCTTCGTCTCTTACTGGATCCTGAATTGCGGCTAAACCTACAAAAACCAAATCACTTACATCCTCGTGAGTTGCCTGCCTTTTGGTATCCATTATTTTAACAGCGAGCGATAATACCCTTAAGCCTTTTTCAGAGTAATTATCAATAAGATTGTTGAGTTCTGATTTTTCGGACTCGGTGAGTTCCGTTATGATTCCATCGTCATCAATTTCATACTCACAGAGATCAAGAATCCTATCGCTACCACCTTTCACTAGCAGATAGTTCATATCGTTTTTTGAGGCTGTAACGGCCATATATTTCTGATCTGACTCAAAGGGAAGATCAACTGATATATCCCATCCTCCCTTCTCAAAAGCCATCTTTTCAGATAAGATCATAAGTGCGGCTTCGGTGGGATCGCCCGTTACCTTCCATACCCCGCTTTCATTTGATATAGTTGACTCAGTACAGTAAGCTGAGATCAGGTCATAAAGAGCCAGAGCTGATCTTTCATCAGTAGATATATTTGGAGATGGTTCTAACCGGCCATCAATCTCATATCCGTTTCCAGTAACTATATAATTTTTACCTGACACAAATATCTGTTTAACAGTCATTTGGTTTCTGGTAAGAGTTCCAGTCTTATCCGAACAGATTACATTTGTGGAACCAAGGGTTTCCACGGCAGCCAATTTCTTGATAACAGCGTTTTTCTTGGCCATCTGATATAAACCTACCGAAAGAGTAATTGTTATCGATACCGGGAGCCCTTCTGGTATCGCAGAGACTGCCAGACCGACGGAAGTCAAAAGCATATCAAGCCATCCAAACCCCCTGATAAGCCCTATAACAAAGATCAAAGCCACAGCTATCATTATAGCGAGGGAAAGCTTTTTACTGAAGCTTTCCATTTTCTGCTGAAGCGGCGTTTCAGTATCCTCGGTTTCCGATACACGGGTAGAGATTTTACCGAATTCTGTGTTTTTCCCAATAGCGGTGACTACCCCGCGACCCCTTCCTTTCTGTATAATAGTACCGGAATAAACTATGTTTATCCTGTCCCCAAGATCAGCTTTTTCAGCTAGCATAGCCTGCGCGTCCTTAACTACTGCAAAGGATTCACCGGTAAGCATTGATTCATCAACGAGTAGATTATGTGTTTCGAGCAGGCGGGCATCTGCTGGTACTCTATCGCCGCTTTCCATAACCAGAATATCACCTATTACCAGCTCGCTTGTATTGATCTGCTGATGCTCGCCGTTCCTGATGACCCTAGTAGTAGGTGATGTCATTTTCGCAAGAGATTTCAAAGCGGCTGCAGCCCTGATCTCCTGCACAAAACCTATGATGGTATTTAGCAGAACCACAACACCGATAACAATAGAATCTTTTGGTTCAGATACGATACCGTTTACTATTGCCGCAACGATCAATATATAAATAATGGGATCGTGAAACTGCGAAAGGAACAGCATCACCTTCGACTGCTCCTTGGGTGGCGGTATGGAGTTAGTGCCGTGCTTTTCGGCAGATTGTTTTATCTGACTGTCATTCAGGCCCAGACTGGGGTTGCTACCAGTCTGCTTTAAAGTAATTTCGGTACTTAACGAGTGGTATTTTGCCATAAGAATATTAAATATATCCTAAGTATGTAGATTCGATTTTTCAGTTTAGCAATTTATGCATTATACTATATAAAGACACAAGAATCAGATAAGTATTAGGTTTTACTTAATTTTGGGATGTAAAATTCAATGAGGTTAGAAGATCAAAAGCAAGATTATACCTATTTATAACTGTTTCCACCCTGTGCTTAGGGAGAAGGCAGTCAATATCAAAAACGATACAGAAGAGCTGGCCCAGCTTATAGAAGATATGAAAGTCACAATGGTAAATGCCGATGGTATTGGCCTTGCTGCCAATCAGGTAGGCCATACTGACCGGGTTTTTATTATCGATATCAATGCTGGGAGCGAAGAAGGCCCTCAGAAGCCTTACGCAATGATCAATCCTGTTATAACCACCAGTGCAGAGGAGATAGTGCAATTCCAGGAAGGCTGCCTTTCAATTCCGAACCTGTATGATAATGTTGACCGCCCCGAGGCAATAGAGGTAGAGTATCTGGATCAGAGTTTTAAACCCCAGAAAATCCAGACAGGTGGTATTTTGGCAAGGGTAATAATGCATGAGCTAGACCATTTGGAAGGCATTCTGTTTATCGATAAACTTACGAACCTGCAAAAGGCTATGGCCAAGAGCAAGCTAAACAAAATCCTAAAGAATAAGATAGCCCCTAAATACGATATGATCGATAAGGACGGGCAGTTGATCAGGCCAGAGAAGTTGGCGTAAAGTCAAACACTTTCCATATCATAAAAGTATAAAGCCCGACCTTGATAGGCCGGGACTCTGATATGTCGGGACTGAGGAATATAGTAGTACCCTGAGATCTCTTACTCTTTTACGAAGGTGGAGGATATACGCCGCCCGTCGCTATAGCCGATGGATAGCAGATAGTTGCCTGCCGCAAGCGTTGAAACGTCCACCCTTCCGCTACCGATATCTCTGATATTCTTTTGTTGCTCTATAAGAATCCTGCCCGTCATATCCAAGATAATCAAGTTTATCTCGCCGCCCTCGATAATGTTGAAGTTCAGCGTTCCGGTGGCGGGTTGCGGATAGACCCACGGTTTTTCCCTTATATATATGTCGGTGTTTCCCTCTTCTGCCACTGATACTGGCCACGGGTAGTAGCGGAATATCTGTCCGCCGTCGTTGCAGTAAGTAATATCGCCCTCGGGGAACCAGTGGATGCCGGCTACCCGTTCTTCGTCCCAGGTGCCGGGCAGGGATATCAATGCACCGTGTTCTACGTCGTTCAACTCAGACAGGAACCACATGTCGCCGCCGTCATCTGTTTCCCACATGATCCTGTTATAGCCGATTGCGAGCCCGTGCATATCATCACGCCATGTCATAGCAGCGATACCGTTACTTTTCGATATTATATTCCCATCCGATACGGTAGGCGTAACGAATGAATCGAGCACGACCGTAGCTTCGTCAGTCTCTGTATCAATCTTTATTATCAAGTCGTTTAGCTTTCTTACGCTGATATGGCCTAGTTTCTTGTTCCCGAAGGCGAACAGGAATCTCCCGTTTCTGGAATATCCCTGTATGTCTTCGCTTCCTATATCATTGTTGCTGACAGTTTCTCTCAGTATAGTCCAGTTTTTTAAATCATCAGAAACTTGATATGAATATTTCATCTTTAATACATTATTTTCATATCCCGCCTCATTAAATGAAATATAAGCTTTATCATTGGCTATAGAGCCAGAATTTATGTAGTTAGCGTAAGAATCGAACATACCTTGAAGCACTTCTACCGGCTTCAATTCTACAAAAGTATCCCCCGCATCATTAGAACCAAAACCGATCCGATAACCAATATGTAGTATCATACTGTCCTGAATAGAGGTGAAATACTCTTTCAAACTGTTTTTACTATATAGCTCTGGCTCTTTTATCTTGTTCCTATCCCATGTCAGCCCGCCGTCATGTGAAAAGTAGTAGGAGTTAGAGTCCGAAGCTGCCACGATGTTCGGCCAATCAGCATCTAGGTTTAATATGTTCTCAGGTGCAATACCGGTCCTTATACCTGCAAAATTAAAGGTATCAACTAATCTCACATCCCAATTTTTCCCTCTATCAGTTGATCTGAAGATAACTGGTGTCGTTCTGTTTAGATTTGTCACGTTTATACATGTATCCCCAACGCATAAAAGGCGAGAATGCTGTCCTATCCTGTTTGCTGGGGGTCTCCAAAGGCTGTCCCTGTTATCAAACACCTTCTCCCAGTACTGGGAGAAGGCTGTTGAACATAAAAACATCGATAAAATAACCGTTAATATCATTCTCATTATTCTTTCCTTATTTTACCGAGGAATATAGTAGAAATAGTGTCTTAAAAGATTTTCTAAAGAACAGGCATAAAGCTTATTTGTTACAAAAGTATAGAAATTGCTTTGCATAGATATAAATGATGTTTCATTTAAATTTAAAAGTGGATACCAACTGTCAGCATTGTAGTTATCCTTCGTATATCTATACTATAACATGGCAATAAAGGCAAATATGAATCAGCCGGAAATCGACCGAGTATTCAATACATGGGTATCGGAATATACAGATAGTATGGTTTCCATAGCTTATAGATACGTCAAGGATTTAGACAACTGCATGGATATAGTACAGGATAGCTTTATATCTGCCTATAAGGCTCTGCATTCATTCGACCGCACCAAAAATCCGAAAACCTGGTTAATAGCAATAGTGAAGAACAAATGCATTGACCATATCCGAAAAGAAAAGACAAAGCACAAGTTCGCTGATAAACAAAGAGCTGAATTTGATGATGAAGGTAACTGGAAAGACAATGCTCATATTTCAGAATGGGATATAGGTTCGGGAGGCAATCTGATGGATAATCCTAAGTTTATCTCTGTGTTTTCAGGATGTATCGGCGGTTTACCCGATACGATGAGTTCCGTCATTACGCTTAGGTATATTGACAATCATGACGCTCAATCTATATGTGATATGCTAGAGATCACAAAAGCGAATTACTGGCAACTCATTCACCGTTCAAAGTTGAAATTAAGGAATTGCTTGAACATCAATTGGTTCGCAAAGGAGGGAATATGAAATTATTAAGTAAGGCAATACACGGGATTATAGATACTTGTGCAACCCATTCCGAGCTTATAGAGAAAAGCAAGTTTTTTGATGTTGATAGCAAAACACTGCTCAGGATGAAACTCCACTCCCTGATATGCCGCAAATGTAAATCCTACAGCCAGCACAGCGAATTGATCGATAGCTGGATCGCTGCGTCATCGATAGAATATCATAGTGCAATAGATACCTCTATTATAAAAGAGAGAATACTACAGAATACAACAAAAAAAACATCATAAAAAAAAGCATCCTGAATTTTAAGATATTTCTTCAAAATCAGGATGCTTTAGTACTTTCAAACGCTTTCGCAACTATCTGGTCATATTGGTTATTTCAATGCTGATTCAAGTTCTTTTTCAACTGAGCTCATTGAGTCCCCGTTATGCCCATTGCTACTTCCATTTCCATTTCCATTACCGATACTAAGCTGGGATTTCCTCCCTCTGGCAAGTGAAGACAGATTCATTCCGTTTGATGAGCCGTTTGAACTAGCATTCATACCTCTGCCGTTTCTGTCCGCAGAAATCTTGAACTGACTCATTAGCTGTTCCAGACTTACCGTTAGATTATTCAGATCAACGGCGGATTGTGCAATTTCTTCAACTTGCCTTGCTGAATCGCCTATGACTTCGGAAATAGTCAATACATTCTTAGATATTTCTTCAGAGGTAGATGATTGCTGATCGTTAGCCGCCGCTATCTGATTAATCATATCGAGCACTTCGTTGGAGCTGCTTTCAATCTGAGTAAGAGCATCCCCCGCACTATCGGCAAGTTCGATTCCAGTCTGAACCTCGATACTTCCCTTATTCATCGAATCAACGGCGGTGGTAGTTTCGCTCTGAATACCATTGATCATTTCAGAGATCTGTTTAGTGGCATCGGTTGTACGCTCAGCTAGTTTTCTTACCTCATCGGCCACTACGGCAAAACCTCTACCTTGTTCTCCAGCTCTGGCGGCCTCTATGGCAGCATTTAAAGCCAGTAGATTAGTCTGATCGGCAATATCTTCGATAACGGAAATAATCTCGCCGATTTTCTGGGAAGACGCACCCAATTTTTTGATCTCACTGGCTGAAGAAGTAACTATAGTAGCTATATCATGCATTTTCTTCAGTGTGTTACGCACTATTTCGCCACCTTCGGATGCGATAGCTTTATTCTTGATGGCTATTTCCGCAGTCTGGCCAGCAGATACGGCGTTTTCAGTAACCGTCCTGGACATTTCCTCAACAGCGGAAGCTACATCATCTGTCTGTGACGACTGCTCGTAGGATGCTTCTTTGATCGTATTCGAAGTCTCAGAAAGTTGTTTGGCAGTTGATGAAGCTACATCGACAGAATCTTTTACCTGGGAAATAAGATCAGTAAGTGATATACCCAGAGTATTGATATTATCTTTGAGGTCTTCAAAGCTACCAGCGTAATTACCGTGCATTCTTTCGGTCAGCTCACCTTTGGAATATTTCGAAAGCACTACACCCGATTCATTTATTGGCTCTGAAATAGTTTCCATAAGTTCATTGAGAGATGATATTATCTTCTCCCAACCGCCGTTGAATTTATCGAGGTCCCCTCTTTTGTCAAGATCACCTTTTTTAGCAGCTTCAATAAGTGAGCTTATCTCATCTGAAATACCGTATAGGTTATCTTGAACAGAGTTCAACGCATCGTTCAAGAATTTACGCTTGCCTGGCTGAGGTTCTAATGTAGCCTCAAAATTTCCGTCTCCATACTGGCTTACGATACCAAGTACATGCTTTTTCATATTGATATGAGAGTTCACGAGATCGTTTACTCCGCTTGCCATATCTGAGAAAGAACCTTGGAATTTTTGAGGATCCATTTGCTCGTCTATCTCACCAGCATCGTGTTGTTTATGCACATAATGCATTTCGTCAGAGAATTTCTGCAGAGTGTCGATCACATGATTCATAGCAACTTTAGGCCTGTTGAAGTCGCCTGAGAAATCCTCGGTTACTTTTTCATCTATTCTGCCTTTCGCTATATCATCTAATTTGTTTATAGTAACTTCAAAAGGATGAACAAAATTCTCAACTATACTATTGAGCCCTTCAACCAGCTTAGACCAGTCACCTTGATAGTTTTCAGGATTGCCACGGAAGGAAATATTACCCTGGCTGATGTTATTGATAACACTCACGATTTCCTGATTGAAGTTCACAAGATTATGTTTTACACCGTCGAGTGCGTCATTTAGGAATTTCCTGTCATTTGCCTGGATAGGAAGTTCAGCTTCGAAGTTCCCGTTGGCATACTCCTCTACAATCCCCATTACCTGCTTCTTCATACTGATATGCTGATCGACAAGTTCGTTCACCATTATCGACATTTCTTTGTATATACCGGGGAATGAATCAGTGTTAATCTCTTCATTAATATAACCTTCATAATGGGCTTTGGAAACCCTTTTTATCTCATTTGAATAGCCTGAAAGGATATTGACAAGTGAGTTTATAGAGTTTTTGGTTTTATTGAACTCACCTTTAACATCATCTACGTAGCGGGGCGGTATCTCCCCGGCGGCGATTCTGTTAATATAGTCGTTAGTGGTATTCAGTGGGTTGATAAGTGATTCAACCATCACGTTTGTTGATGTCATCAGATCCCTGAAAACAGGATCTACAGAATCAGGGTCAGCTCTCGTAGATAGATCACCTTCTTCAAAGCCGCCTCTCATCTGAACAACTTTTTCTGATGTATGTTTGATGGCGTTCATATTCGATCTGAAAATTATCACACCTACGATAAGCATTATAATTATAGGTATGATACCTCCGATGAGAATAGCCTCAATATTATCGTCCACCATTGCCTCGGCCAAGCTCATAGGCATAGCAACGGCATACATCCCTTTCAGATCCCCGACTTCCATATTTTCCATACGGTTCCCGGTAATATCCATGCCATCGCTTCTACCCCAGATATTGTGCTCAGGGTTGTCGGGATCTCCGTGGCAGGTCAGGCATTCTTTTTCAAGCCTAATAGGTTTGAAATATCTAATTACCCCACCTTCGTAATCTTTGTCGATAATCTCATCGCTACCTGTTGTACGGAAACGCGTAAGAATATCCTGTTCCATCGGAGTTGGAGAGTTATCTGCGTTTCTGTAGTTATCGGATGGAATTCTTACAGTTGCACCTATATCCGAGGCTTTCGCCTTAGCTATATTCATAGCGACTACAATCGGAATCTGTGCTAGATACTGCTTACCTGTAAGAGAGTCTTTAACAGGGTGCTTGAAAACACCCATCTTATGCTGGCTTGAGGTGTTTTCTTTAGCGCCTTCTGCTGCTATGATAAGCGAACGAGCAGATTCAACGACTTCGCTTTCACCAGCCTGATTAAAGAAATACGTTAAAAAAAGTATCAGCCCCACACTTACAGCTACTACACCAAGTATTAGGGGTACTAACATCTTGGCTTTTAAAGTCATATTTCTCAACATAAGATCTTACCTTGGGTTTTATCCCGTTGCTAAACTTTTGTTCCTAACACCACGGCCATTTACCGTGGCATTACCGTTCCCGTACAATTTGTTGTCGGGTTTGGTTATATCGGCAGAAACTTGGTTGATCTTAAATTGGGAAACTACTTTTTCTAAATTAAACGTTAGTTTGGAAAGTGATTCCGATGATCTTGCTACGTCTTCTACTCTTCTTGCTGTATCAGACGAAACATCCGATATAGCTATTACATTTTTCGAAATTTCTTCTGCTGTTGCAGACTGTTGTTCATTTGCTGCTGCGATCTGATTAATCATATTCAGAACGTTTTCAGAGCTTTCGACAATCTGGCTAAGAGCGTTCCCAGCTTTATCTGCTAGATCTATCCCTGAGCTGACTTCTTCATTACCGATATTCATAGCATCGACAGCACTTAGTGTTTCAGACTGAATACCAGAGATCATATTTGAAATCTCCTGGGTTGCTCCTGTAGTTCTTTCAGCTAATTTTCTAACCTCATCAGCAACAACAGCAAAACCCCTTCCCTGTTCCCCGGCCCTTGCCGCTTCTATAGCCGCGTTCAATGCTAATAGGTTGGTCTGAGAAGCAATATCCTCGATCACACTCACTATTTCACTGATCTCTTTTGATGAGTTTCCTAGTTTCTGAATGTTTTCCGCTGAGGTGTTAACAACTTGTGCTATGTCTCGCATTTTGCTTAAGGTCTGGCTTACAACCGCTCCGCCGTCATTGGCGATATCCATATTGTCTTTTGCCATACCCGCAGTTTTCTGTGCAGACATTGCATTCTCAGTTATCGTTCTAGACATTTCTTCAACCGCTGATGCTACATCCTCGGACTGGCTGGACTGTTCTTGCGCTCCTGCGGCTATTGTCTCAGCATTCTCAGAGAGCTGCCTGGAAGTTTCAGAGGTAGTTTCCACAGATTCTTTTACCTGACCGAGGAGTTCGGTTAACGACGCTACCAGTAAGTTTATATTTTTCTTAAGCTTATCAAAGTCACCTTGGTAATCGCCTTTCATAGTTTGAGTTAGGTCGCCTTCGGCCAAACTCCTGAGTATCATTTCCGATTCTGATATAGGCCTGTCGATTTCATTCATCAATCCGTTTAGGCTTTCAATGATCGTCTTCCAATCCCCGCTGAATTTGCTGGAGTCACCTCGTGAATTCAGATCTCCCATTTTAGCACTTTCAATCAGAGTGTTGATCTCATGGCTAATACCAAGAAGATTACCTTGAACTGAATCAAGTGCATCATTTATAAATCTTTTTTTGCCGACTAATTCAGGCATTGTTGCATCAAAGTCTCCATTCCCATAAGCCGAAACAATAGAAATAGCTTGTTTTTTCACATCTATATGTGAAGCCACCAGCTCGTTGACACCCATTGCCATCTCTTTATATACACCGCCATATTTATCCGTTGCCATTTCTACTTCAATATCGCCTAACTCATTATGAGCATGGTGCATAGATCTCATATCCTGAGAGAAGGTTTGTAGGGTTTCTATCAAAGAATTCAGACTATCTTTGAACTTGTTATAATCACCTTTAACATCTTCCTCGTATTTAGGTGGTAACACACCTGAGGATATTGTCTGAGTATAGTCGCTCATTAGATTGATAGGCTTGGTTAACGATTCAGCTATATAATTAGCCGAAGCTGCGATAGGCCTCATGTCAACCAATATTTCTTTTTCATCTATTCTTGAATCAAGCTTACCGTCATTCAGATTGTTAGTCATCTCCTCTATATTGCGTCGAGTATTTTTTATATCCTTACTTACGATAAAGTATATCATCAAACCGATCGTAACCAGAAGAAGTACGGGCAGGACATAATTGACTATCATATTCATAATTGACGGGTCATCCAATGCAGCCAAGGTTTCGCTGTAAGGAAATTCAGCCATGTAGGCGCCTTTTATATCCCCAACTTCCATATTCTCCATCTCAAAACCCATAAAGTCAGTTCCGTCTGGGTTTCCCCAAACGTTATGCTCCGGATTATTCGGGTCACCGTGGCATGTCATGCAGCTTTCATCCAACCTTACGGCTTTGAAGTATCGAATCGTTCCGCTTTCTTCGTGAACTTCATAGAATTCATCATTTCCTGATGCTGCTATCTGTGCCAAGACAGCTCTTTCATACTCTGTAGGTTCATTGTCTTCGTTCCGGAATGACAGTGAAGGCATTTTCAACCTTCCTCCGAATTCTTTCACGGCACTGCTAGCTAATTTCATAGAACCAACAATTGGAAGAGTTGACAGAAACTCCTCTTTAGTCAGGCTATCTTTAATCGGATCCTTAAATAGGTTGTTCTGTTGATGAGCTGCAGATATTTTTAGAGACTGTTCGGCTGATGTAATAATCGAACGGGCTGATTCTATAATTTTTCCAACGGCGGCTTCTTCCGCATTATCTTCCAGGATAAGCTGAAAAGCTATATTGACTATTAAAGCAAATATTGTTAGAGGTACTACGATTTTCCATAGAAGAGAAAGATTTTTCATTAAAATTGCCTATTAAATTTGACATAACTTCACACTAAAATATATTTTCGTACGTTATTTACAAAACTTTAGAAGAAAATGTCTCGCCATAGTTTATATGTTAACGAGTTTTTTCTCGGAAACATTCATAGACTTAATCTTTAACTATCGCTTATTTAAACATCCTGAAGGAATCAGGTGCTACTTTCAAAGTGTGGTCCAGGACTTTCATCAGCTGTTTAGGGTCAACCCTCAAAAGTTCTGGATAAGAGTCGCAGAGTACTTTCCATCCAGGGAACTTTTTGATAATCTTATGTGTCTCATCATCTTCCTTACCAATTCTATTCGCCCTTTTAGAAACATATAGATCCGCAAAAGACACGGTAGCTACAAGTTCCTTGTACTTATCGTTTTTATTCGGTGCTCGATAATATGTAATTACTCTCATTATCTCTTCTGGTAGCTTCCATAGGTGGGCTATAGACTGGCCAACTTCAATATGGTTTTCGCCGAAAACCTCTTTTTCAGCTTTTAAGTCATTCAAGCCGTCCCGCCTTATGATTTTCCGCACTACGGCATATTCTTTGGGATGAACCTGGAGCATAGCCATCTTGCCGATATCGTGCAGCAATCCACCAACAAATTCGTTGTCGTCAAATTGTTTTCTCAAAGCATAAGTAAGAGCTTTTGAGAGGGCACCCGTCAAGTAGGAATGCATGAAGAATCTTTCCATCAACAATGCTGCCTCTTTATGGCTGTTGATGAAAAACTTAGAATAGATAGATACCGAGAGAACGATATTTGAGACACGCTTGATACCGAGAAGCATTAAAGCATGCTGAACAGATGTAATCTCAGAACGGGTAGCGAATATAGGTGAGTTCGCTACTCTGAGAAGCTTCATTGTAAGTATGGGGTCAGCTTCAATAACCTTTGCTATCGACTGTATCTCCGTATCACTGTTACGTATCATTTTAAGAACCTTACCCGCTACATGTGGAAGCGAAGCTAGATCCTGAGATTTTTTCAAAGAGTCGATTATTGCCATTCAATAGGGATTTATACTTAGAGCAAGAGTACAAATTAACAATTATTGTTATACTATCTACGCTTGTTGAGTTTTGAAAGCGATACTTTCGGAAGAGAAGTTGTGGATTTAGACTTTTCTATATTTCCTAAAGAAACAGTGCTTTTCGATTTATTGCTTTTTTTGATATTATTTTCAACTTCATCAGTGTCAATTTCTTCAGCATCTAAATTAAACATATCATCGTCTGGCTCATCTTCTTCTACTTTTTCATCTTTAGAGCTATCATCTGAATCGGAATCTATAAATAATTTTTTGTACTCTTCCTCATCCGGCATATCATTATCAATAGTATCTGACATATCTGAAAACGCTTCTTTCAGGTTTGCCATTTGGGAGTCGTTCTTACCTTCCTGAGAGAACTGATTTATCTTACTTTCCAGGCTATCATACTCACTTGTATCATCTGATTCGATATTGTCGCCTCCGTCTTCCCATCCAGTGGAAACATCATCTAAAGATAGCATATTACTGCTCCAATCGCCCGAGTCCGTACTTACCGGCTTTACAACCGGTTCAGAAGTGTCTTCATGAGTTTTTTTTCCGGAATCAATATCCGAACTATCCATGTCAAAAATCCCGGAATAGCTCTCCTCATCTTTATCTTCATTATGGGAATCTTTGTTATCATGTTTTTGGGTATCACCGGTGGCGAGCCCTAAAAGCTTGCCGGTAATCGAGCTCATAAGCTCATCCTGCCCCATATCCCAAGCAGATTCTTCTTCATCACCGGCATCACCCATAGTCAGGATACCCTCTTCAATATTGGGTGCGCTTTCGTCTAGTTCAATATCTACCAAATCTTGTTCTGGATTGAATCCACCTTCGCCGAACGCTTCTTTATTGTAAAGGTAGTATGCGATTGAAGTAAGCTCATCTGTCGGTACGTTCTCAAGAACACCATACTTTTCAAGCAACTCCTTATAGTCATTTGTCATGTTAGAGAGGCCATGGAAGAAAAGCAGGCCAAGCTCAAAATTAGATAGCTGGGCAATAAGGAGGGAAAGGAAGAAAGGCTTTTGGCCTTTTTTCAGTTGATCTATAAATGTAAGGATATTATATAGGTTTCTGAAATAATGGCCTAGTTCTGATTGATATTCTTTATAGAAATTACTGTAAGCAGACTCCACGTTCTTTTTTAGACTGTCTCCACCATCTGAAGAATAAGACGCCCTATCGGAAGCGTCTTGGAAAAAGCGTTTGAACACATCGTAATATTCCACGAAGGTCTTTCTTCCGGTAAGTTCTTTCTGTATGGTTTCCCCACTGGAAAAGTCCATTTCAGATGTTTCCAGCACAATAGAGGAAACTATCTCGTTCTGGAATCTCATAAGTTGGAAAAAAGTCTCTTCGTTCTGCTGCTCTTTGAACATTACGTTCTGTTTTCGAGATTCTTCTGTCTGTTTGACGATCTCATCGATCTGCTTTATCAAAAGCTGCCTCTGGTCGTCAAGCTCGGCTTTCTGGGAACCAAGAGAAGCATAAAAAAGCAATACCCCAGCCAAAGCCCAAAGCGAACCTACGAAACCACCCAAAAACTCTGAATAGTCGAGTATATCCTTACTTCCGCTCTCGGTAATCGGATCCAGACTTGCTACCCCGAACACACCGATTATCACCAGAGCGCCGATTATTATGAATACAATAGCCAGCAGCTCGAAAAACGAAACGTCCTTCAACCATACTCTAAATGCAGAAACACCTTTTTGAGATAGGCTCTTTTCCGCTACTTTAGCTTCATTTTCAATATTTAGATTGCTATCCATAACCCTGCTAAAATAGCAACAAGTATGCCGATACCGCAAATTCTTTATTTAATTGTTAAGATTTAAGATTTGATAGTTAAATTTGGTTAGCCTAAAAACTGTTTTCGGCAACACTAAATTCTGTTTTTGTGATATGGATAATATAGCTTTTGCGTTTTTACTGACAGCACTCGCAGGCCTTTCAACGGGTATAGGAAGCGCTATCGGCCTTTTCGCTAAGCACACAAACATAAAATTTCTATCCTATGCGATGGGTTTTTCCGCAGGGGTCATGATATATGTATCATTTACCGATATCTTAGGCAAAGCGACAGAAGCTCTCATAAATGATTTGGGTCAGACTGCAGGAAACTGGACAGCGATAGGTAGTTTTTTCGGTGGTATGGCAGTTATAGCCCTAATAGATAGATTCGTTCCTAAATTCGAAAACCCTCATGAGTTCTACCGGACTCAGGAACTAGAAGTACCCGAGCAGAAACTGCCCCCGATTGACCGAACCAAATTAATGAGGACCGGCATACTGACGGCTCTGGCGATAGGGATTCACAATTTCCCTGAAGGTATGGCTACATTTGCAGCCGCAGTACGTGACCCCAATCTCGGTATAGCGATAGCGGTTGCAATCGCGATTCACAACATTCCGGAAGGTATCGCTGTATCTGTACCCATATATCATGCTACAGGTAACAGGAAAAAAGCGTTTTTCTATTCTTTTCTAAGTGGGCTGGCTGAGCCTGTGGGTGCTTTTGTAGGTTATTTGCTCCTATCGAGCATTTTCACAGACACTACCTTCGGGATTATTTTCGCCGGTATCGGCGGGGTGATGGTCTTTATATCATTTGACCAGCTTCTACCCGCGGCTGAAGAGTACGGGGCACACCATATATCTCTATACGGCCTACTTACGGGTATGGTAGTTATGGCACTTAGCTTGCTGGCCTTCCTGTGATTTGTTAATTTTGCACAGCCGAAACAAGTTTATCTCTATATAGTCTTAACAATATAAGATTGTCAACAGCTCAGATAAACTACATGAGCCAAAACAGGACAAAATGAATACTGCAGATTTTGATGATGAGTTCTTTGATTCCGAGGGGATGGAAAATATCGAGGACAGAATCCGTCGATTTAGAAAAGCTATAAGAACACATGACGTGACTGCCTTCCCTGGTGTAGATCAAGTAGAGAATCTTGTTAATTATTGTTTAGGCAAGTTGAAGTTTCACGACGCATTGGATTTTGCTAAACTCTGGATAGAGTACTTTCCATTTTCTTCAGAAGCCTGGCTCAAACTATCTTCTATTTATATCAATCTTTCGAGATTCAAAGAAGCAAAAAAGGCAGTTGAGAAATCTCTTTCGATCGACCCGAACGACCTTGAAGCTAAACTGAACCAAAGTGTTGTTCATGATTACTTTGGAGAATCCCAGCAGGCTTACGATATAGTCGAGTACATTCTTTTTCACGAACCTGACAACGAAGAGGCATTGTATCATAAAGGTATAGTACTGCAATCCCTGGGCAGGCATGAAGAGGCTGTGGATATCTTCGAATTTATGAGCACTATCCCAGAGTTCAAAAAAGATTGCTTTCAGGAGCTCGCTTATATAAGCAATATACTCGGCCGATACGACGACGCACTTGATTATTATGAGAAATCGATAAACTTATCACCTTACAATCTAAACCATTGGTTTAATAAAGGCCTCATATATAATCATATCGGTCGCTTTTATGAAGCGATAGACTGTTTTGATATGGCCGTTACGATAGATGATGAATTTACTCCCGGTTGGTATAATCTAGGTAATACTTATGCCAATATGGGAATGCTGACCCGCTCTGTAGAAATGTTTGAGAAATCGCTTGAAATCGATCCTGATGATTTTGAGTCAATACACGCAATCGGGGGTTCGCTGGGTGATCTGGGAAGATATGCCGAAGCAGTAGTCTATCTGACCAGATCAATATCATTAAACCCTGATCACTTCAACTCATATTTTGCCCGCGGCATCTGCTTCGACCATCTAGAAAATTACGCAATGGCGATAGATGATTACAAAGTGGCCGTTAAGCTCAGAGAGACTAATCCGGAAGTATGGTATGCACTTGCCGATGCATATTACAATTCTGGAGATCTGGAGATGGCAATAGACTGTTACGAAAAAGTCGTTCTGCTGCAGCCTAATAATTTTGACTGTTTAGCTGATTACGGTCATTCTTTAGCTGAATATGGTAAATATCAAGACGCGATTTACATTTTTAAAGAACTTATAAGCCTTAACCCAAAGAACTCGGAAGGATATTACGGGCTTGCAAAGGTTCAGGTATTCAGAGAAGAGCTTATGGAAGCTGCTAAAAATCTGGCGATCGCGTTCGGATTCGATAAATCTAAAAAACATGATTATAAATCGGACATAGCCAAAATGCTTTATGACAGGAAATCATTCGAATCTCTAATAAATGATCATATTGAGAGAGGACGTAATTGAAAAGGATCAAATCCAGATTAAATACATCAAGCGAAGAGTTTAAATCTAATTATGCCAGTAATAAGGCATTGACTGAGAGTTTTGTTGAGAATCTGGATAAAATCAAAAAAGGCGGCCCTGCAAGATCGGTTGAAAGACATAAAAAACGCGGAAAACTAACCGCCAGAGAGCGTATTGAAAAACTGATCGATGAAAACTCTTCCTTTTTGGAGCTATCTTCTCTTGCGGCATGGGGAATGTATGAAGGGCAAGCTCCTTCGGCAGGTGTAATCACCGGCATAGGGAATATCCACGGGCGGCAGTGTATGATAGTTGCCAATGATGCAACAGTCAAGGGCGGTACTTATTTCCCTATGACTATCAAAAAGCATGTCCGGGCCCAGCAGATCGCACTTAAAAACAACCTGCCCTGTATTTATCTAGTGGATAGCGGCGGTATATTCCTGCCTTATCAAGCAGAGACATTTGCTGATAAAGATCATTTCGGCAATATCTTCTACAACCAGGCCCAGATGTCGGCAAAGGGCATACCGCAGATAGCTGTGGTTATGGGTAGCTGCACCGCTGGCGGTGCTTATGTACCCGCCATGAGCGATGAAACCGTAATGGTACAGAATCAGGCTACTATATTTATAGGTGGCCCACCACTTGTAAAAGCTGCCACGGGTGAGGAAGTTACCGCCGAAGAACTAGGCGGTGCTGATGTGCATACGAAAATTTCCGGTGTGGCAGATCATTTAGCAAAGAACGATGAGCATGCTCTGCTTATCACTCGTGATATAGTTGAGAATTTCGGTAGGCACGATAAAGATAAGTTAGATTTTGCTACCCCTGAAGAGCCACTCTATGATATTGATGAGATATACGGAGTCCTGCCTGATAACATCAAGAAACCTTTTGATATCAAAGAGATAATAGCCAGATTGGTCGATGGAAGCAGGTTTCAGGAGTTCAAGGAAGAATACGGCAAAACCTTAGTAACAGGTTTTGCGAGGATCAAAGGTTATCCAGTCGGGATTATAGGAAACAACGGAGTGCTTTTCGGTGAATCATCACTTAAAGGAGCGCACTTTGTGGAATTATGCGCGACTAGGAAAATACCTCTGCTGTTCCTTCAGAACATTACCGGCTTTATGGTAGGCAAAAAATATGAACACGGCGCGATCGCCAGCCACGGGGCTAAGATGGTTCATGCAGTTGCCAATGCGGCTGTACCTAAACTTACTCTGATAGTTGCTGGTAGCTACGGGGCGGGAAATTATGCGATGTGCGGCCGCGGATACGATCCCAACTTTCTTTGGATGTGGCCAAACGGAAAGATCTCAGTTATGGGAGGCGAACAAGCTGCTACAGTACTGTCGGAAGTGAAGATAAGGCAGCTCGAAAAAGAAGGCAAGCAGCTTTCAGCCAAAGAAATCGATGAAATAAAGCAACCAATTCTTGACCTTTACGAAGAGCAGGCAAGCCCCTATTACTCTACGGCTAGATTATGGGACGACGGCATAATAACTCCTAAAGATACTCGTGAGACTATCGCTTTAGCATTATCCGCTGCTCTAAATAAGCATATACCGAAAACAGAATTCGGTATTTTCAGGATGTAAATTCTGTGATAGTTGTATTTAGAAAGGATATATAGTTATCGGTCACCAAATCAACCTGCAATCAGAAAGCTGATCACACTATACTACTAAAGTGTTTTCTGTTTCTGCCTCAAAATCAGGTGAACTTTCAGTCCCTATTGGTATCGTAATGATAAACGTAGTGCCCTTTCCTTCTTCACTCTCCACTTCTATTGTTCCGCCGTGTCTTTCGATAAATTCCCTTACAAGCACCAGCCCGAGCCCGGTACCGTGTTCTTGCCTGGTTCCTGGAGTTGATTTATTATTCCCCACGGTAAACAGATTTTCAATTCTATCCTTCGAAATACCGATACCTGTATCCTTTATTGAAATGGTATATTGATCTTCGATCGCGTCAAAATAAATCGATACTCTACCATTATCAGGCGTATATTTAATAGCGTTACTGATCAGGTTTCTTATCGCGGTACTCATCATCCCTGCATCGCAGTAAATCTGTGAGTTATCTGGCACATTGGAGTGTATGCTGATATTTTTCTGATCGGCCTGCCCTTTCAGGGTATCCATTGTATATTTAACGATATCATCAAACCTATTGATCGAAGGATTATAAGGGATCGTGCCCCTTTGGGATTGAGACCATGTAAGCAGATCATCTAGAAGTTTCTTCAAGTTGAAAGATGATAATCTCAGTTCATAAAGAAAAGCCTGAATCTCTTTCTTAGTGAACTCCTCATAATTCTCAGATAGCATTTCAAGCGATTGCTTAAAGGCTGAAAACGGATTCTTGAGATCATGAGCGATTATAGAGAAAAACTTATCTTTAGTTGCGTTTAGTTGTTTCTGAGCAGCAAAAGAATCTTGAAGATCCGAGTTCAATATCTCTAATTCCTTTATTAGTTCTCGTCTACGCTTATAGAAGAATAAGAAAGTCATAATAAGAATCACAAGAAAAAACACAGCTACAAGGCTTCCATAAAACAGGTTCGTTTTTGCTCTGCTTTCAGCTTCCAAAATTTCGATGTTAGCATCCTGCTTGGCTAAATCTATTTCATAATCATAGCTTTTTATCCTATCGTTAACTAATTCTTCAAGTATTTGCTGTTTACTGCTATAGAATTCATCGTATAGTTCTAGTTTTTTCTCATCTGAAAGAAATTGTTTGAAAAACAGCATACCTTCAAGTGCGTTTACCATATAGTTTATATATCCAAATTCACGTGATATATCCAACATTCTTTCAAAGTGGTGAAGAGCTGCTAAGGTATCACTTTTGATAAGGAATGCTTTGGCCAGTGACTCATGGGTGATTATTCTCTCAAGATTGTAGTTTACATTTTTTGAAACCTCCAGCCCTAATCTACCATAGTATATAGCCGAATCTATATAGGGTTCGTTTAACATTTCCGAATCGTTGCTTCCAGCATCTTTAAAGGTCACAGATGTAAAACGAAGCATGCTTGAAAGAAAGAAACTATCTTGATAATCATTGTATTCATATTCATCGAGAACTTTTTTCATTGTTTGGATAGCTTTCCCAGGCTGATCTGTCTTTAAATATGACAATGGTGTATAACTAAGTGCTCGATAATAATCACGCATATTGCCGAGCTCAAGGTAAATATCTGCGGCCTTCTCTGCATAATCTAAGGATTTTTTGAAATCTCCCAGCATTCCGTTAGATGTAGATATATTTGTATATGTATGAGCCAATACATCTTTATGCCGTGGTATTTTTATTACAGCTTCAACAGCTTCCCCATAATACTCAAGTGATTTCACGAAATTATTTGTCTTTCTGTGGGCGTAACCTATATCGTTCAGACTATAGGCTATGGCTCCATAGTCTTCAAGTTCGATAGCTACGTCAAGAGCTTTTTTATAATATTTGGTAGCCGTAAAGTAAAATCCTTGATCGAAAAACAGGTTTGCTATTCTGTTGTAAGTTGACTGGTGCTGGATACCTACAGGAAAATCATCGTGGATATTTAAAGCTGTATCTCCGTATTGATACCCTCTGTAGGGGTCTAAATGGCGATAGGCGTTTATATAATCATTATAAAGATGTAGTAGATTGACATTATCGAGTTTTGTTCTGTCTATTTTGTCCAGACTATCAATAACCCCATTGCGCAAACCTGTGCTGCCTAAAGGAGGATCATTGGGATCAATAGAATAAACAAATACTGGAAGTATAATTAAAAAAGCGGTAATCGCAAATCGCATCTTCAGCTTTCTTTGTGGATATAATTTGGTAAGATATCGAAATTATTTCAGCTAAGCAATATCAATTTTACTATTCCCGGAAATAGAGGTGATTTTTTCAATATATGGCTGGTATTCGCTATAACTTTTAGCATTATTATAGATTTCCGCTACATCGTTTCTAGCGTTTTGGATTATCTCTAAATCGCTTTTAAGGTCTATGAACTTGAAATTCGGCATCCCGGACTGCCTCACCCCGAGAATATCCCCTGGGCCTCTGAGTTCAAGGTCTTTCTCTGATATATAAAAACCGTCGTTGGATTCCTCCATAACTCTAAGCCTTTGCTTGGCAGTCGGTTCTTCAATATTCTCATTGTTTGTGAATAGACTGCTGTTTTTATCTGTACTTATGTTTTTTTCATGGGTAATGAGATAGCAGTAGGACTGTAAGTCACTCCTGCCGACCCTACCGCGCAACTGGTGGAGCTGAGATAGACCGAATCTTTCGGCATGGTTGATAATCATCACCGTGGCCTCGGTAATATCTATCCCCACTTCTATAACGGTAGTAGATATCAGCACATCGAATTCCCCTTTCTTGAAGGCTTTCATAATAGTGTCTTTCTCCTCTGAGCTCATCCTACCATGCAATACCTTTGTCTTATCTGAACCGAATACCGATGAAACATCTTCGAATGCTTTTTCCACTGATACCAGATCAAGTTTATCGCTATCTTCCACCAATGGATAAAGCATGAAAATCTTATGTCCATTTCTGATCTCATTTTTACAGAACTGATAAACTTCTGCCCTACTACCCTCAGATACAACTTGGGTAATGATAGGTTTTCGGTTGCTGGGTTTAGTCTTGATAAATGATAGATCAAGATCGCCATATGCAGATAGAGATATTGTTCTCGGTATCGGGGTGGCAGACATTAGAAGGGTGTGAGGTTCAAACTCCTTTTCGCCAGAGAGGCTATTCTTCTGTAAAGATTCCTTAGCCATTGATTTGAGCGTCGCTCGCTGTTCGACCCCGAATCTATGCTGCTCGTCAATTACGATATATGCCAATCTACTGTATTTTACTTTTTCCTGAAATAGTGCATGCGTTCCTATAATAATATCAGCTTGCCCTGAAGCTACCGCCGAGTGGGACTTTCTCTTGTTCTTGGCCTTGATACCACCTGTCAGAAGTTCGACTCCAATATCGGTATCTCTCAGGTAACCGAGAAAGGATTTATAATGCTGTTCAGCTAGAATCTCAGTAGGCGCCAGAAGTATGGACTGATAGCCGCTATCGGTTGCCATAAGCATAGTAAGAAGCGCGACCAGAGTCTTGCCCGCCCCAACGTCCCCTTGAAGCAATCTATTCATAGGTTTACCTTTTTTCAGATCTGCACCTATCTCTCTCAATACTTTTTTCTGGTCTGATGTAAGCTCAAAAGGAAGAGCATCATAAACCTTTCTGGCTGTGGCGCTTGCTGGCTCTACAACAGGGGCTTGAGTAGATATTTTGGAAATAGAGTTATGCTTCAATACCAATAAGAAATCAAAAATCTCCTGATATTTGAATCTTTTTACAGACCTTTCAAGAGAATCAGAATCATCCGGAAAATGCATATTCCGAATCGAGTAGGATAAATGGGACAGATCCCTAATAGCAAGTAATCCCGCTGGAAAGTCATCTTTTATATCAGCAATAAGTGAATCTATTACTGCTTTTATCAGCTTCTGAAGGTAAAGGTTCGTGAGCCCTGCTTTTGTCATAGACTCCTTCAAATGATATCTTGGCATTAGTTTATCACTCGACTCCGAGTCGCCTTTTTCATCTGGCTCCGCGGAATCACTTATCGAACCGATTTCATCTTTAGTCGCTAATCTATAATTAGGGTGAGCGAGCTGTAGCCCATATTTTGTTTTGGTCGGTTTGCCGGTAAAAGTATAATACCCGTCTTTTTTCAGCGCAGTTTTGTGATAGGCAGCTCTATTGAAAAACACCGCTTCAGCCCTGTTTGATAAGCCATCCTTTATAGTTGCGGCAACCATACTTCTGCCGCCTCTGAGCCGCCTTTCATTTACGGTAGCCACCCTCGCGGTTATCACTATTTCTTTTTTTTCCCATTCACTGTTTTCAAGCTTTTGGGCTATGTCTTTAAAGCTATCTTGTTTTGATTTGGCGGTATGGCCTATGGGAAAGTAGTAAAGCAGGTCACGTGCTGTATAAATATTCTCTTTGTTTAGAATGTTGGCACGGTGCGGACCTATACCAGGAAGGTAAGTGATATCTGTATCGGGCGCTATATCTAATTTGGCTGCCAGTAAAATCGAGTATTAATTATATCAATCCTGAATATCACCTAGATATGAATAGACTTTATTCTTTTCACTCTGTGATAACTCTATTTCATTCAAAATGAAAAGAAGAGCGTTTTCAAGGATTTCTCTATCGTAATTTTTAGACTGTTCAGGATATACTTTGAGTATTTTTTTCAAAGCCACCTCCGCATCCTCGCCTTTACCTAAGAAAAAAGGCATATGATAGCAGGTAGAGCCATATATAAAAAGCGATTCAAGGTTGTCAGGGTCTTTTTTCAGTCCGCTTTCCATTATCTCTATGCCTTTATTAGCATACTCTAGTTTTGAGCCAGGCCAAAGAACATGCAACGCCCTCATAGCCGTTAGCGAGCCGATATAAATATCAGAAACACCCTCGTACCTTTTATTCTTTTTTACATTAGAGAAATACTGTTCAGCAATATCTATAAAATCACCGTTCTCAACAGCTTTATAGTATTCCTTTCTGGCTTTTTCAAGAGGATCGTTTGATAGACTTGGGGTTGCTGACGCAATGCAAAAAGACATTACAAATGTCAAAAATAAACTTTTCATAAAATAAATATACTTAATCTCTACTAAGTGAACCGACCGAACTACTCCTTTTGCTACGCTCCGAAATATACAATTCGTTACCTACCTCGCCTTTATCTCTATCACTGATATAATAACCGCAAACCAAAAGAAGTAGCAACATCCCATAGAACCCGTCTTCAAAAGGAATAGTACCTAATCGGAAATCCATATTCTGCTCGTTATCATATAATACGACTGGCATTGCCGTCAGGATACCATTGACGATAAAAAAAGGTATCAAGCATATAGCCCAACCAATGTAGAATTTACCCAGCCATTTTGCTTTTTCAATAAATTCGAAATAAACGAGAGTTACAGTTAGAAGCGAAAAAGTGGTAAGCGTATAAATTCTATCATGAAAAATGACTATCAAGGGAAGGAGTACCGCTATTAGTGCAAGTGAGACAGGAGTAGAGTTAACGTTTTTGCCTTTCATGAAATAAAAGACATTTTCAATGATAAACACACAGGCAAAAGGCACACAAACAAAGAACATCCATTCTTCAATCGGTAGCCCCAACAGAGTAGGACCGAGAAAGTAATCCGGATTGAATGACCAAATACCTCTGGCTGTGAATATCACATCCCAAATTATAAAAAACAAGGCCGGGAGTGTTACAGATAAAAAAAATCTTTTCCAGTTCGAGAAAAAGTTGATCTTCTTCTCAAAACTCATTATGGCTGGCCCCAATAAGGTAAACAGCATAAGCGCCATGTAAAGCCAAGTCATGCTTTTTGGCCTTCTTTATTGACCTTGTTCATACTTTTCAAGTACTTAGGGTTAAATACCAGCAAACCGAATGACTCTCCATCTTCCTTTCCAATATGCTTATGGTGAGCTTTATGAGCTCTTTCAATCGCTGCGAAATAGTTTTTCAGCGGCAGGGTGAACATAGCTTTTCTTAGCTTAGGGAATCTACGGTGAACCAGCACTTCGTGGAATAAAAAATAGATCAGCCCATAGATAAGAATACCTGAACCCATCCCCAATAGAAAGGGATTTACAAATATCGCACCGAACATAAACCCGAGCCAGCTAGGCACAGCAAAGATCAAGAAGAAGTAATCGTTTTTCTGAAAGAAACCTTTATCTACTTTGTGGTGGTCCTCATGCAAAAACCAAAGGAAACCGTGCATCATATACTTATGTGCCCACCATGCCACAAACTCCATCGCCACGGCGAAAAACAGAGTAGATAGGATATATATGCCAATGAAGTCGTTCATATCGCATCAGAAAAATAGTTCAATTTCAATTTATATAATATACCTGCATTTATCATAAACGTCGGCATTTTCCGATTATTCACAAAACAACAGAGTGCTACGTATATAAAAGTGTGACAAAACGGCGTTTCGACTGTTATTATATATAATCAAAGCAAATCAGTATTGCCTATATGCCTGACTACAAAGATATGGACGATTTTAGACTCTGGAAGGAATTCCGGGAGTCCGCCCAGTATCAAGAAGTCTTTGCACATATATACGATCGGCACAGCACAGTTGTTTATTCCTATTGCCTGAAGATTTTGGACTCTGCGGAAGCGGCACAGGACATCTTACAAGATGTTTTTACAAAGCTGTTTGAAAAACGCCAGACATATCAGGAAATGACAAATCTTCAGGGCTTTTTGATAAGGATAGCAAGAAATTACTGTCTGAACGCAAAGGCCAAGAAAATTGATAGGACTGATATCGAGGATGTGGTTATACCCCATTATGACAGCCCCTATTATAAGAAACAGCTCCGGGAAATACTTGACATGGCTATACAGGAGCTAAGAGACGAGTACAAGGAACCTCTGATCCTAAAGGAATACATGAATATGTCCTACAAGGAGATAGCGGAAGTACTTGATACATCCCTTGCGAAAGTCAGGGTCAGGATTTTCAGAGCGAAAAAGAAATTAAAAGAAAAACTCAGTCCTTACTTGAAGGAACTTGATTCTATTGAATAGATCAAAACCTGAGAGAAATGGAAGGATAAAATATGGATATGAACTTAAACAGTTTCCAATTAGGGAACAGCGAAAAAATCAGTGCTTTACTCGATGGTGAGCTAATGCAGGAAGAAGTGGGCGATCTGTTTCTCGACCTGCATAACGACCCGTCACTTCGAGAAGAGCTTTTCGATGACATACAGCTGCGCAATTTAGCACCCAAAACACTAACCCAGCCGCCTGTAGCTGTGAAGGAAGATATCCTTTCGGCAATAGCTGTAAACGCTACTACAGGTACACCTGTTCTGCTGGAAAACAGCCTTCTTGCTGGGATAATATCTTCTGTTATGATTATCGCTGGAATTTGGGCGGGGAGTAATTATCAGAATAATGATTTTGCGATCTTCGAATCTTCAAACGTCGGATCTGGGATATTATCGCAAAGCGATGAAGTTATCGATTTTGTATTGATGGACATTCCCCCGGAACCAGATAAAGTTACGATTCTCAATGATAATGCATCTGCTAACGAAGCGAATTATCCCAAAGCCAGCTCCAGCAACGGATATTCATCAAGCAACAATTTACCCAGTAACTTATCCAGAAGCTTATATGGTACGGATGCAGAGCAAAAACAAGAAAGTGCAAGTTTGAACACGGATAAGGGTTCTGAGACTATTTTTGAAACTTCACCAACTTCAACAAAACCTTTTCCGCAAAAAATCTCAATGGCAGATCTGGGCGGTACAAAGGTTATTTACGGTGGAGAAAGTGCATTGCTTACTAAAAGTTCAGCTTTTGAAAAGTTTACACCTATCTCTACTACTGACTTTGATCTGACCGGGAGTATCGATTTACCTATAATGTTTACAATCAGAGGTTTTAGTGCGGCGCAAAACGTAGATGTAGATGTTAACCGAGGATCAATCCCCGCCATTAATAATTTTGCTATAGGGGCATTATATAAGGTTGATGATAACTGGTCACTAGGGTTAGAAATCGGACAAGAAGATTACAATCAGCGGTTTGAGGGAATTGATAAAAACGACCGTGTATTTTACCAACAAGTACTGACAGCTCTGTGGGGTGGCGCATCGCTTAGATATGACAGTGGAAAAATCATAGGCGATAATATATCAATGTACTCTCAAGCCTTTGTAGGCGGAACACAGGTCGGCGCCATCGGCAGGGTTGGCACTGGTCTCGGGTTTAAGATATCGGACAAAATGGATATGAATTTAGGGGTAGAACTTAATAATCTATTCTATAGGCATCAGGAGAACAACTTTAATACCACAAAGTACGGCGTGATGTACGGATTTACATATACACCATAAAAGTTTAGGAATTGAAAATACAAAAAATAATAAAGCCCTACTTTCTATCTCTTCTCGCTTGTACTATGGCATTGATCTCTTGTGAATCACCTGCCGATGTAGAGGCTGATAGAGATGTTATACGAGAGTATGACCCCTCTCTTACTGGCGAGAGGCTGAGGATCGACGGTGCACAGAATCTTAATCTAGGTAATTATAACGCAGATACAACCAGCATAGCTTATACATTCAAGATAATAAATATATCAGGTGAGGGATATACTTTAGATAGTTTGAAATTTACAGGTGATTTTATTCCTTCACAATCCAACTCATATTATATAGAATATCCCGAACTGCCATATAAAATGGCATCATCGGGTTCCGAAGCTAGTTTCGAAATCAAAATAATCAAGAATCTGCCGATGAGAATCGAAGAAATAACCGGCCTAAAAACGGTACCGTTTGTTCTTTACGGCTCTATCGATTCTCTTGAGTTTAATTTCAACTACTACTTACCACCGGTGATATTTGATTATACACCATACAGGGAAACTGTACTCAATGCTAATATACCAATCAGAATTAGCCTGTATAACTTTGGTACTAATTCTATTTGGCTAAGCACGCCAAGGATCGAATCTGAAACGACACAGCAATTATCGTTAATGCAGGACCAGGTTTTTCCTATGAGGATTGATCCTATCGGTGCCAGTAATATAATTTATATCTTCCGCCCCAACACAATAGGGTTAAAAGAATATGATATTGAAATGCCTCTTAATATCAACCATCCCAACGTCCCTAATAAAATTGATTTGCAGTTTGATGTAAAATCGCAATAGCTTGTATATTGCATACATGGCTAAAAACAAAACAGAGTTCGTATGTCAATCCTGCGGGAATACTTCACCGAAGTGGATGGGAAAATGCCCGGAATGTAATACTTGGGGTTCTTTTCAAGAAGAACAGGTATCAACGGCCGGCAAAACCAGACCGCAACCAGCTAAATCCAACCGAAATAAACCTCTCAATCTTTCTGAGATTTCTTTCGAGAGAGAAAGCAGGCTGTCAACAAAGATAGTAGAGTTTGATAGAGTACTTGGCGGTGGCTTTGTACCAGGCAGTATAATTCTTGTAGGTGGGGATCCAGGTATTGGTAAATCCACCCTAACATTACAGGCATGCGTAAATATGCTGGGGTATAACCCTTTGTATATTACGGGTGAAGAATCACCTTCCCAGATAAAGTATAGAGCCGAAAGACTTGATATCGCAGGAGATAAGAACAATTCGCTCAAGATATATGCAGAGACTAATCTAGAGGCTATCGCATCGGCTATAAACAGGGAAGATACAGGATTTATAGTAATCGATTCGATTCAGTCTATATACACCGACAGGATAGAATCAGCACCCGGATCGGTATCGCAGGTAAGGGAATGCACAGCATATCTTATGCAACTAGCCAAGGTCTCTGGTAAGACCATACTTATAATAGGCCATATCACTAAGGAAGGAGCTATAGCAGGGCCCAAGATACTCGAACACATGGTTGATACAGTTCTGCAGTTCGAAGGTGACAGAACGCATACTTACCGAATACTTCGCTCTATTAAAAACAGATATGGCGCCGCGGGTGAGCTCGGTATTTTTGATATGACTTCAAAAGGACTGTCTGAGGTAAATAATCCATCTGATCTGTTTCTATCGGACAGCCAAAGCCAGGCAACAAGCGGTATTTCTATTATCCCTATTATAGAAGGGAACAGGCCAATACTTGTGGAGGCTCAAGCACTGGTTACCGATACCAACTTTTCTGTACCGCAACGCACGGTAACCGGTTTTGATATGAAGCGGCTACAGATCATACTAGCAGTACTTGAAAAGCGGCTAGGCGCCACCCTATCCCGCTGCGATGTATTCGTTAATATCGTCGGGGGGATCTCCCTTACCGATCCTGCAGCCGACCTGGGAATCGCAAGTGCTGTCTACAGCTCATTCAGGGATGATGTGATTAAAGTTGGTACAGCTATCACCGGCGAGATAGGCTTAACGGGCGAGGTTCGCCCAGTGACCAATATCGACAGGCGTATCTCCGAAGCCGAAAAGCTCGGTTTTTCATCACTGATGCTGCCGCAGAAGAACTATGACAAGTTAGCTAATAAACCAAAATCCATAGTGCTAATTCCCGTTGATAGGGTAAGTACAGCCTTCAGTAAGCTATTGGGATAAGGGAATTAGATGAGAGAAAGATGAATATATCAGATAAAACAACTTTAACTATTTATCAAAGACGACTTCATATTTCTTTTTTCCTGCTTCTATATCTATAACCTTACTATTATCCCAGTCATCGTCTATCACAACCCTGACTGCTTCCCTGAAATGAAATGTACCTAATAAACCTCCTACTTGGCTAACTTGGGTAAATACCCTATCTGCCAATACCAATGTATCAGTGATATATATAAACCCCTTAACTAAAACTTCTTCATAGCCTAAGCGCAAGATATCTTTGTAATAATTCGGGGTGTCATAATCTTCACTAAAGTCTCCATAATACACTAGCTGGGAATTTGAACGACCTTCTTCATCGTATAGCACAAAATCCAATAGGGTGTTCTTAGGGATATCTAAATCTTCCGAAGCAATGTTGAAGCTATAATTTCCCGGTTGAAGGATATCATAATTATATGCATGGATACTATCAGAACTATGTGCATCTTTAATCATAAGCTGAAAACTTTGAACCTCAGGATTCTTTAACTCGATGCTCGTAAGATTAATAAAAGGATTTGGATAAACAACTAAGGAATAAATATCCTCATTGTTACTGGGATTGGAGTTAGGAGGTGCTGTATCATAGTAAAGATCTACACTATCGTAATCTAAAGGCGAATTATCACCGTCCAGTAATACGATTTGTATTCTATCTTCAGATACTTCTTCTATTTCGACGCTATTTTTCTGATCATCACAAGAGATCAATAGTAGCAATGTCGTTAAGTAAGCAATAGTAAATTTTGAGTCAAGTATTTTCATCACTCTTAAATATAGATTTAGCTGAATAAAAAAAAGCTCACCAAAATGATGAGCCTTCCTATTTTTAAGATTCTAAATATAGAATCTTACTTACCACCGCAACCGCATGCGTGTGAGTTGTTCGGGTTATTGAATACGAATCCAGAACCTGATGGCCCGTCAACGTAATCTAAAGTAACACCTTGAAGATAGAAAAGGCTATGGTTATCGATAACAAGATTGTTTTCGCCTGCCTTTAGTACTTTATCGTTGTCATTGACTTCAGAGTCAAAACCAAGAGTATACTGCATACCGCTACAGCCACCACTACGTGAACCTATTCTAAGAGAGTACTCAGCCGGTACATTATTAGCTTCTTTTATCTGACCAACTGTTTCTACAGCTTTTTCAGTCATTAAGAATACATCTTGTTCATCAGCACCCATGATGCCTGTATCGATCTTGAGTAGCTCTGCTTTGTTTAGAGTCTCTACCATGATTTGATCCTTTATTTTTAGTTGTTATGATTAGTTAATATACGAAATTCTTTTTTTGTTGTTGATTGTTGTGGTTTATGATCAGTCATCATAATCGATCACAACATTATCTGTAAGCGGGTGGGACGTACATGTAAGGATGTAACCGTCTTCCACTTCGTCATCTGTAAGCGCGTCATAGTCTTCCATCATTACCTTACCTGATACAAGTTTGGCTCTGCATGTTGAGCACGCGCCTATCTGGCAACTGTATGGTGGATCGAGGCTGTTCTGAATGGCGGCCATTAGTACAGTCTCGTCGGATGGAACCGTCAGTTTATGTTCGTCCCCATATAACCTTACCTCGATTTCCCTATCTTCTATTTCATCACCGCTGTCGGCCGAGACTATCTTGAATCCTTCATCCTTAGGTATGCTAGTGGAGAAAAGTTCTTTGTGAATTTTTTCTCTTTTAACACCTAGCCGGGTAAGCGCCAGCTCATTTTCCTGCATCAAACCGCTAGGGCCGCAGAGGTAGTAGTCCGTACTTTCGATATCGCTCACTTTATCATTTAGTAGGCTGATACACATTTGGGAATCGAAGGTACCTTTATGTCCGGTCCAGTTTTCATCCGCGGTACTGGTTAGGATGTGCACTACTTCAAAGCTGTCATATTCCTTTTCCATCTTATCAAGTTTGTCTTTAAAGATAATCTGGCTTTCGTCGGTATTAGCGTAAAAAAGGTAAACCTTTCTATCAGGTGTTTGCTTAAGCGAAGTTTCTGCTATAGAGATAAGAGGTGTTATACCTGATCCGCCACCTAGAAGAACCACAGAGTTGTTCTTGTTTGTTAGCCTGTCCAAAGTAAAAGTACCGTTTGGCACCATCACCTGCATCTTATCGCCATCTTTGGCCTGCCGGTTCAAATAGGTAGAAAATCTTCCTTGCTCTACCTCCTTAACAGTGACAGCGATCTCATCATTTAGCGGGCTTGTTGAGCAGCTATATGCCCTTCTGATATCTTCACCGTTTATGGTATGGCGAAGAGTTAGGTACTGGCCTGCTTGGTATGAGTAAGCTTGCTTGAGATCTTCTGGAATTTCAAAGTAAACAGAA
The DNA here is from genome assembly GCA_964462685.1 of uncultured Hyphomicrobiales bacterium. Classification (GTDB taxonomy): domain Bacteria; phylum Bacteroidota; class Ignavibacteria; order Kapaibacteriales; family UBA2268; genus CAYWYR01. Next base: position 47,644 of record CAYWYR010000013.1, read on the forward strand.
ACCGCTTTATCGGTTTGTCTGTCAATTTTCTTTATAGTCAGTTCGTTGAATTCAGCGGACATTATCTATTTTTTAATCGATATTTATAGCATTCCAAGTTCTAACTTGGCTTCTTCGGTCATACGGCTCATGTCCCACGGCGGATCAAAAGTAAGAATCGCTTTCACATCCTGAACCTCGGGCAGTTCTTTGATCTTATCTTCAACACTAACCGGAATCCCGCCTGCTTCAGGGCAATTGGGGGCGGTTAAGGTCATCAGAACAACTACGTCGTTCTGTTTTGTGATGGATATATCATAGATCAAGCCAAGTTCCCATATATTAACGGGAATCTCAGGATCATAAACTTCCTTAATTTTTTCTTGCACCTTGAATTCCAATCCGGAATCAACAACGGCATCTGCCTTTGCCTCTTCGTATTTGGCTCTGGTGTCATCTGCTGCAGTCGTAGCCATATCAACCTTTTATTGAGTGACGAATCAATGATAATTCTAATTGAGAATTATCAAAGTCTTCCTCAGAGAATCTATAAAATAATCAATTTCTTCTTTTGTATTGTAGAACGATAGGGAGGCTCTAGTAGTACCAGAAACACCCATCCTATCCATAAGTGGCATCGCACAATGATGCCCTGTTCTCACGGCTATACCTTTTAGGTCTAGCATAGTTCCTATATCGTTGGAATGCCCAACATCGTGTATGAACGAGCATACAGAGGTCTTTCGCTCCGCCATGCCGATCATTTTTACACCATCAACAGATAGTAGTTTATCCTGGAGATAAAATGTAAGTTCTTTTTCGTAAGCAGCTATATTTTCAATCCCAATAGTCTCTATATAGTCTATAGCTGCCGCCATCCCTATAGCAGGAGCTATAGACGGGGTGCCAGCTTCGAATTTGTAAGGTAGATCATTGAAAGTCGAGCCTTCAAAAGTCACCTTTTTAATCATATCACCACCTGAGATAAAAGGTGGCATTTTGTCAAGTATCTCTTCTTTTCCCCATAAGTAGCCAATGCCTGTGGGCCCGTATAGCTTGTGGCCTGAAAAAACAAAGAAGTCGCAACCGATATCCTGGACATTGATTTTTTCATGCTGGACGGACTGGGCTCCGTCCACAAGCACGGTTGCACCCACCTGTTTTGCAAGTTCAGTTAAACCTTTTGCGTCATTGATTGTACCGAGAGCGTTAGATACATGCACAAAAGATACAAGTTTGGTTTTATCTGATAGTTTTGATTTGAAATCCTTTAAATCCAGACTACCGTCATCGTTGATTCTGGCATACTTTATCCTGCAACCCTTACGCTCGCAGATCAGCTGCCAGGGAACGATATTAGCATGGTGTTCCATTTCGGTCAGCAGTATCTCATCACCGCTGGATAAGTTGTGGTTTCCCCAACTATAAGCAATCAGATTAATAGAATCGGTAGTTCCTTTCGTGAAGATGACCTCTTCTCTTTTAGAAGCACCGATGAAGTCCTTCGCTTTGTCACGAGATTCTTCATAAAGCTCTGTACCCAAGACCGAAAGCCTGTGCACGCCCCTATGGATATTCGCGTTCTGCTCGAAATAATACTTTTCAAGAGATTCAACTACGCTTCTCGGTTTATGGGTCGTAGCCGCGTTATCAAAATAAACCAGAGGCTTCCCATTCATGTTGGTATTCAGGATCGGGAAGTCCCCTCTGATCTTTTCAACGTCTATCGTGTTTTCTAAAGAAGTATATACTGGGCTTTCTATCAATCTTGTTATAGCTTTGGTAGTTAAACTCTGAAAAGTTCGTCAATACGGGAGTTTATGTTATCGCGAAGCTCTTCAATCTCTATCCTGTTTGTTATTTCATGGACGAAAGAATTGAGAAGCATTGCCTTAGCTTGCTTCTCCGGTATTCCCCTAGCCCTCAGGTAGAAAAGAGAGTCAGGATCAATACTTCCGGTGCTTGCCCCGTGGGAGCATTTTACATCATCGGCATATATCTCAAGCTCAGGCTTACTGTTCATAATAGCAGAGTCTGAAAGGAGCACAGCCTTTGACGACTGGTAAGCATTTGTTTTCTGGGCATCTTGGCGAACCATTATCTTCCCGTTGAAAACGCCCCTTGCTTTATCATCTAAAACAGCTCTATAAATTTCATTACTTGGACAGTTAGGTACAGCGTGATCGAGGAAAGTATGGTTATCGACCAACATATCACGTTTAGCGATAAATACACCTTCAAGCGAAGGATATGCGTTTTCTCCAATCAGCCTAACCCTTACATCATTCCTTACAAACTTGCCACCCAAAGTAACATTCATCTGAGTAAACTGAGAATCCCTATGGCTATCTGCCTCTATTAGGTTTACCCCGTGAGAAATGTCGTTGTCATCCTGTATGCGGTAGTATTTTAGCTTAGAGTTCTGCTTTGTCTCGATCTTGGTTACTGCAGAAGTCAAGCTTTCGTTATACCCAAGAGTCGTAAAACTCTCAACTACTTTAGCTTCAGAGTTTTCCCCTGCAATGATAAAGTTTCTGGGCTGAGCATAAACCGGTTCATTATCGGTATCAATGATATTGATGATATGAACAGGTTTCTTCAGCTGAACATTCCGTGCTATGGACAGGATAAAGCCATCGTGGCTAAGCGCCGTATTAACAGCGGCAAACGGGTGCTCTGAATAATCAGGCAGTGACTCTACCAAATTCGAATCTGGATTTTCTCCGAAATATTCTTTAGTACTGTGAACTGAAAACCCGTCTTCATCAGAACCCGCATCAGAATGAACTTCATCAAAATAGCCATTTACCAATACTATCTTAAATACATCATTACCAGCTATGAGAGTCTTTTGAATCTCCTCTTCAGATATCTTACTTGCTGTGGAGTTATTTAGAAGTTTGAAATCAATCTTATTCATAAAATTGACAGGGGTGTACTTCCACTGCTCGTCCTTTAGAGTAGGAAAACCATTGTTTTTGAAGTGATCTATGGCTTTTTTTCTCTGCTCGAGATCTTTGTTCTTTTTACCCTCTTTAGCAAGCAGACTTTCCAGAATCTCGAACTCTGTTACAAGGTTGTCTTTCATATTTATCTTCATATTTTCTGTTGGACTTCCTTTAATCTATTGGTTCAGGTTGAATCTTAAGCCAGTCATAGCCTTTCTCTTCAAGTTCATAAGCTAACTGCTTGCCACCGGTCTTCACTATTTTGCCATCACTTAATACGTGTACGTAATCAGGCACTATGTAATTAAGCAATCTCTGGTAGTGAGTGATAATCAAAAAAGCATTCTCCTCAGTGGAAAGCTTATTTACACCGTTGGATACTACTTTTAACGCATCGATATCAAGGCCTGAATCAGTTTCATCCAATACAGAGAAAACAGGATCCATCATGGCCATTTGGAAAATCTCATTTCTTTTTTTCTCTCCGCCTGAAAAGCCTTCATTTACTGAGCGGCTTAAGAACGATTTTTCTATCTCCACAAGCTCAGCTTTCTCTTTCATTTTCTTAAGGAATGATGAAGCATCTAGTGCTTCCTCTCCTCTGTACTTTCTTACCTCGTTTACAGCCGTTTTCATAAAGTTGGCGTTTGATACACCAGGGATTTCTACAGGATACTGAAATGCAAGGAATATACCTTCGCCAGCTCTTTCCTCCGGTTCCATTTCAAGTATATCTTTCCCGTTGAAAAGGATCTCACCTTCTTCTATCTCGAAGTCTTCTTTACCCGCTATTATCGATGCTAAAGTAGATTTACCAGCACCGTTAGGACCCATAATAGCGTGCTTTTCGCCTTTATTGATTGTAAGGTCCAGACCTTTTAGGATTTTCTTGCCTTCGACTGAAGCGTGAAGGTTTTTTATTTCGATTAATGCCATTACAGTGGATTTTAATTTTATTGAATTTTTTTTTTCGATTAACCTACGCTGCCTTCCAAAGAGATCGCAAGGAGCTTTCTTGCTTCAACAGCAAATTCCATCGGTAGCTGTTTTAGTACTTCTTGGGCGTACCCGTTCACTATTAACGCCATTGAAGTCTCGATATCCATACCTCTTTGTTGGCAGTAGAAAAGAATATCTTCTGATACTTTTGAAGTAGTCGCTTCGTGCTCCACTACCCCTGTGCTATTGCCAATCTCTATATACGGGAAAGTATGAGCGCCGCATCTATCACCAATAAGCATCGAGTCGCATTGGGAGAAATTTCTCGAATTCTTTGCTTTTTTGTTGATCTGTACCAGACCGCGGTAAGAGTTCTGGCTTTTACCGGCAGAAATACCTTTGGATATGATTTTTGATCTTGTGTTCTTGCCGAGATGGATCATTTTGGAACCGGTATCGGCCTGCTGGTAGTTATTGGTAACGGCAACTGAGTAGAACTCGCCTACAGAGTTATCGCCTTTCAGTACGCATGAAGGGTACTTCCAAGTAACAGCTGAGCCTGTCTCTACCTGTGTCCAGCTTATTTTGGAATTATCACCTTCGCAAAGGCCCCGCTTGGTTACGAAGTTATAAATACCGCCTTTACCGTACTTATCTCCGGGATACCAGTTCTGTACGGTAGAATATTTAACTTCTGCGTCCTTGTGGGATACGATCTCGACAACTGCTGCGTGTAGCTGGTTCTCATCCCTCATCGGGGCTGTACAGCCTTCAAGGTATGACACGTAACTACCTTCATCCGCAACGATAAGAGTTCTCTCGAACTGGCCTGTCATAGCTGCGTTGATACGGAAGTAAGTCGATAGCTCCATAGGGCAGCGTACGCCTTTAGGTATATAGCAGAACGAACCGTCGCTGAATACCGCGGAGTTAAGGGCGGCGAAATAGTTATCGGTGTACGGAACAACCGAACCTATGTACTTCTCTACGAGATCGGGGTGTTCCTGAAGCGCCTCGCTCATGGAGCAAAAAATAATGCCCATCTCGCCTAAGGTCTCCTTGAAGGTAGTACCAACCGATACGGAATCAATAACAGCATCTACAGCGACTCCGGTAAGCCTTTTCTGCTCTTGGAGCGGTATCCCGAGTTTTTCGAACGTGCTCAAGAGCTCTGGATCTACTTCATCAAGTGATTTCGGCTTTTCAGTCTGCTTTGGTGCCGCATAGTAATAGAGATCCTGATAGTCTATTGGCGATATATTGAGCTGAGCCCAATTTGGCTCTTTCATTTTCTGCCAATATCTAAAGGCTTTCAGCCTCCATTCCAACATGAATTCAGGCTCTTCTTTCTTAGCGGATATGAATCTAACGATATCTTCGTTCAGACCTTTAGGAGCATATTCTTGTTCAATATCGGTTATGAAGCCGTATTTATATTCGGAGGTGGTGACCTCGTTTAGTAACTCTTCTGAATTATCAGGCATTCTCTGTTTCCTTTCTATTCAATTCAATAGTGTAAATTTCTTTTTTGCTATATTCTTCTGTGATCAGATCTTTGAAAGTCATCTGGTCAAAAAGTTTGTTGATTTCCGACTGTATAGTGGTAATCGGATTTTTTATCGTACATGTCTCTTCCCTCTCGCACTTACCTTTTCCGCTGGGATCGGTACAATCCACTAAGGAGGGGCGGGAATCAAGAGCGTCAATTACCATCCCAAGTGTAAGATCGGAAGGGGCAACTGTAAGGAAGTAACCTCCTCTGGCACCTTTCTGACTTCCTACGATACCAGCTTTTATCAGAGACTGGAAAGTCTTTGACATAAACTCGAATGATATTTCGAGCTCGCTGGATATCTCCTTAACCGCTACTAAAGTACCATCGCGTTGTGCCAGATACTGAAGAGCTAGGATAGCGTATTCTACTTTTTTAGGGAGTTTTAACATTGATGAGATTTGTTTTCTTGTCAACGAAACAAAAATACGACTATTTTAGTCTTATATACGAATCTGAGGATAAATTTGTTGAATCTCTGTCTATATTGCCATTGTAAATAAGCCCTGAGAGACTGAAAAGATTATGACAATGCACTATAGTTTTTTTATATTTGTAATGAACTTAAATTACAAAAGCTATGATAATTAAAGAGGTAATCGGAGAGGTCTTATTAAATCCTTTTCATAAGTTAAAGGGGTCGTCCGGTCTTTCTCTATATAATTGCACTAAAGAAAAAGCTTTAGTCGTATTTGTCAGGCATTTCGGCTGTATATTTTGTAGGCAGACTTTAAGCACACTGTCTAATATAGAGCAGAATATAAGGGCCGCTGGTGTTAATTTAATAGTTGTTCATCAATCAGATCCGATGTACGGTACTTTTTTTCTCAAAAAGTACGGTTTGGATAATATTCTTCACTTCAGTGATCCTGATCTGCATCTTTTCAGAACATTCGGCCTAAACAAGGGAAGGATGAGGCAGCTTTTAGGAAAAGAAGTTTGGAAAGGAGGCATTAAAGCAGTGTTGAAAAACAAAGTAATATTTGGCAGAAGTAAAGGTAATGTTTATCAGTTAGGCGGATTCTTCCTGATGGAAGATGGCAAAATCAATAATAGCTATATCTGCAAACATGCTGCTGACCTGCCAGATATCTGGAAATTCATCAGTGGTTACGGCACTGAGGGTGGCAACCATATCGAAACAGCCTGATCCTCGTTTATCAGTTTTATGTCTTACAATCCTTCAATCCTTATCTCCGATATGTTTTTTAAGATCAGATAAATCGATGCTTTTCATCTTCTGATTTTTTCCTTTCAACTTATTCTGCTTTATCTTTTTATTCTTTTCTTTCTTTTGATTTTGATTTGATTCAATTGAGGGTGATACTTTATTTTCTTTTGATTGTTCAGTCTTGTCTTCATCTGTATGATAGACTTTGCTTGGCCCTGGTTCATTCTTTATAGATCGGTGCCTGCCGTAATCACTGATTAAATCATTCAGCTCTTCTTCATCTAGCTGGCTTTTAAAACCGCCATAAAACTCCGTACCCCTATACTTTTGGGTTTTGCTTGTCTCCTCTTCTGGTTTTGATTTTCTTTGTGTCTGATTAAGTTTATCCTCGGTTTTCTTTGATGTAAGCTCTGATATCTTGGCCTGAGTCTTATATCTTTTTATGATAGGATTATCGGCATATTCTTCCAGATCAAACTCCGCTACCGGATCGTTACTGTCTGACATATTCAGCATTATCAGAAAATCATCACTGGATATAGATTCAAAACCGGATAGTCTGGAATATGAGATTATCTCCCTATCGGAGGATACCACAGTTGTGCCTTGCTTTACCTCAATCCGGTCTAACATCTTTTTTATCATGATATCAGCATTGATATAACGGCTTGAAAATATCAGATCGGGCTGAAAACCGCCATTGCCGATACCGCTATTGTCACCGTCGAAGACCAGAGTTATATCTAAATTATGCTGATTAGAATATAATCTTAGCTTTTTTATAATCCTTTGGCATATCTTTGCCATTGTCTTGGAGTCACCGCCTTTCAACTCGTTGCGTAAACTCTCTTCGGCGTTGATAAAATTGTAAGCGTCGATTATAAAATGGCGTTTTTTCATACCTGAAACCTTTATAATAATTCTCTATAGGGTTAAAATATTTTTCAGTTTACTACGCAACTTATTTTAACAAGATAATGGATATGTACAATGACTGATACATACTGGAAAGACGAAAAACTCAAAAACTATTTCGAGTATTGCAGAAGTGTGATAAAAAAGCATGCTAAGAGTTTTTACTACAGTTCCAGATTTTTCCCTCAGGATCGAAAATGGGCCACTTATGCAGTATATTGTTTTTGCAGATTCGTAGATAATATAGTCGATAACCCAAGATCTAGATCGAACGACGAGCTGCTGAGAGAACTTGATAATATCAGGACGGAACTTGAGCTTTCATACCGTTACGGTGAATCGGAGCATCCAGCAATAGCCGCGTTCGCACATGTCTCAGATAGATATAAAATCCCTAAGGAGTATTCGATGGCCCTTGTGGACGGTGCAGAGATGGACCTTAATCAGAACAGGTACGATACCTTCGACGAGCTATATGTTTTCTGCTATAGGGTTGCCGCGGTGGTAGGCCTTATGATGACCCATGTGATGGGTTTTGAGGGTGGTAAGGAAACCCTGTTAAAAGCCGAACAGCTTGGTATAGGGATGCAGCTTACCAATATAACAAGAGACATCGCCGAGGATATGGAAATGAACCGTATCTATATCCCTAAGGAAGATATGGACAGGTTCAAAGTTTCAGAAAATGATTTGAAAATCGGTAAATGTACCGCTGGCATGCAGGATCTCGTAAGGTTCCAGGTAGATAGAGCGAAAAAGTACTATGAGCTGTCATATCCTGGTATAGCTTATCTTAATACGGAATCCCAGTTCGCTATTTACTCCGCAAGTAAAATCTACGGCTCAATACTGAACGAAATCGAGAAAAACGGGTATAATCCTTTTGAAGGCAGGGTTTACCTGTCTTCAACACAGAAAACCAAAATCGTTATAAGCGAGCTTGTTGGTACACGTGTAAAAGCATATAGGGCAGCTTGAGTTTGTTTAGATCTCTCCGCTTGATTACCAAATCCATTATCTGATGAAACTAGCAAACCACAAAAACTGGGCTAACCGAATCTTTTGGATTTATCTTAAAAGAATACTAAAATCTGATTTTCATGCTATTAAGCTGTGTGATAAATCAGTCCACCCACAAGGCTCGGTTCTTATGCTTCAGAACCATATATCATGGTGGGACGGCTTCTTTACTTATGCTCTTCACAATACTGTTCTGAAGAGAAAATACCATGTCATGATGTTAGATGAAAAACTAAACGAATACCCTTTTTTTATGAAACTAGGTGCTTTCGGTATAGACAAGACCAACCCAAGAAGTATGGTGGAGACATTTAACTATATCCACGAAATAATGGGCGATCCAAAGAATCTCCTCAACTTCTTCCCACAGGGCAAAATATATAATTCGCTCTCCCCTATTGAGCTGGAAACAGGCTACAGAAAACTAATCGATAAATATGAATCTAATACTATGATACTCTATTCAGCAATAGAGTACCAAAGCAACAGAAAACCAACTCTCTATCTAAAACTCGACAACTATAATACTGAACTGAGTCTCCGTGATCAGTTTGAGAATATGAAAGCGCAGATCGATTCGGATATAATGGACGGTTCTAAAGAGTACAAGGAGCTAAAGCTTTGAGTGCTTGGTTGATATTGATTATTGCTTCTCTTAGCATAAATATATTATTCTTATTAATAGTTTGGATCAACAAAATATCATCTGTATGGTTTTCCGAAACCAAACCAAAAGTTGATACTGTACAGCTTATTGATCCGCCTAGCGTATCACTGATGATACCAGTTAGAAATGAAGAAGAGAACCTGAAAAAAACATTACCCAGCATCGAATCGCTGGATTATGAAAGGCTTGAGATAATTTATTACAATGATGATTCAAGTGATGACACCGCTCAGATCTTAAGGGAATTCAAAAGCAGATCAAAAAAAAACATATCACTGCTTGAAAAGAAAAGCAATATAAGTACTAATAAAAATAAACCGAAAGGTAAGGTAGCGGCTCTTGTTTCACTCAGCGAATATGAGAAAATCACTTATAAGTCCGATATTCTGATTTTTACCGACGCGGATGATGTTTTGGATAAGCATATTATAACCCACACAGTTAAAACTTTGGAAGATCGAAATCTTGATATGTTCAGCCTGTTCCCAGGGCAAGAGTTCGGAAGTCTTACTGAGAGGATGTTCTCCCCCATCGCGGATATAGTGCTGTTTACGTTATTACTTCTGGCATTGGTCGAAAGAACTAAGCAGTCTTCTTTGGCGGCGGCGAATGGACAGTGGATAGCCATCAAACGTGATGTATATGATTCACTAGGCGGATTCGAGGGGCTGAAAAACACTCTAACCGAGGATACTGATCTAGCAAGGAAAGCAAAAGTGAAAGGCTATAGGGTTGCAGTTCACTCAGGCGTCTCAGCTATTACTACAAGAATGTATAGTTCTACCAGAGATATATTCAAAGGGTTCAGCAAGAACTTTTACGGCATATCCGGGGGGCATTCTGCAACAAGTATTATGATGGGCATCATGTATGCCGTTTCAGGATTTGGTGCTGTAGTATGTGTTTTTTCTCTTGAAAACAGCCCTCTTAGTTTACTACCTATACTTTTTATGTTGCTTTGGAGGGGGATTTTATCGGAAAAACTACAGCACGGCATTTTCGAAACACTACTTTTCCCAATAACCTCACTCTTCATGCTACTTGTATCAATAAACTCGGCTATTGTAGTACCCAGAGGTAAAGCAGAATGGAAGGGCAGAAGGCTATGAGTAAAAGAATTTTCTTCGGTGACGCTGACCGCGGCACTGCGATCGAAATAGGTTTGATCTATTTTATGCACTTGATGGGCGTATTCTGGTATCTGACTGGCTATCTAGGCGATACCATACATTATCTATCCGGACCTTTTATAATCATATTGGGGCTGTATGCGGTGTACTGCTTTATCAGAGGTAGAGAAGATAAAAACAAGCGATCGGGATATATACTGCTTATCGGCATGCTTGGATTCGGGCTTGAAACAATAGGCTGGCACACGGGTTTTCCTTATGGCCAGTTTTATTATACCGATACACTAAAGCCACAGATTTTAGGTACCCCTGTAGCTATATCATTCGCTTGGATAACTCTATCTATATGCTCCGCAAGCGTAATCAGCTATCTTGAAAAGTCAAGTATCTATATCAAAGCTCTATCTGCCGGTATTTTCGTTTTCATATTGGACTTCATAATGGAGCCTGCAGCGGTAAAATTAAACTACTGGTATTGGGAAGGCAGTACGATACCTATTGAGAACTATGTTACATGGCTTATAACAGGGGCTGTTTTTTCGTTTTTACTACTGAAGAACTTTGATATTGAGAATAAGTCGGTATTACAGAGGAATATCTTTCTGCATATATATCTAGCACAGATAATTTACTTCTTATTGATAGACTTATATTACTAATTGTTTTTGATGGGTTAATTATTAAATTGTGTAAACTAAAACCGATAATACTATCTTTGTTAGTTAATGTAAACCAAGGAAATATCTAAGATGGCTAAATTCTGCATTATCGAGGACAACTTACCGATCAGGAAGCTGTTCGCTACACTTTTGAAGAAATCCGGCTACGAGACACATGAGTATTCAGATGGTAATTCAGCGTTAAAGGGTATTAATACCGATAAGCCAGATGCTATACTTATGGATATACTGTTGCCTGATACAAATGGCACAGAACTGCTGAAAAAAGTACGCCTTATAGAAGGTATGGAAAAAGTACCAATAGTAGCTGTCACCGGATTCGCACAGGCAAATGACGAACAAAAGTACCTAGAACACGGCTTTGACGGCTATATAGCCAAACCGATAAACACTGCTTCCTTTGTAAGTGATCTCAAATCATTAGTAGAATAATTCAGCGATAAAATGTCAAATAATCCCTTCGGAAATAACGCTGATTCATTTGAAGCGGCGTTAAGAAACACCAAGTCCAAGAAAAAGAGTATATTCGAGTTAAAGAAAACGTATCCAGCGTTTCTCCTTTTGATAGTGACGGCCCTGATTTCAGTAGCCCTTTACTTCTATATAGACAGCAAAGTAGATAGTGATCAGCAGCTTGCCTTTGATGACGCTACCGAAGCTGTTAGCAATAGGATCAGTAACCGGTATGACGGTTTTGAGAATACGCTTCTCAATATGAAAAGCCTGTTTGACAACTCTTATGTAGTGCGTGATGTATTCGAATCCAACGCAAGGCTGCCGTATGAATCATATCCTGCTATACAAGGCTTTTTCAGAACATTCGAATCTGATGACTTTATGTTAGACGAATATATCTATAACAGCCAAAGAGAAGGCTATTATGATTTTTATGTCTATCCTGAAGGAAGAAGGGATAATTATAATGTTATACAGTTCTTCTATCCGTTTGATAATAATTATCATTTAATGGGATATGATGTAGCCACCGATTCTGTACTGTATTCAGCCATTCAAAAGGCTAAGTATAATGAAGAGATAGTAAATACACCTGTGTATGAATTTAGAAAAGATACCTCATCTTTCTTTATCGTGGCACCTGCCTTTCTTCCTGGTGAGGATATAGCAACGGAAGAAGACATAGAGTCATTTTATGATGGCGCATTGATGCTAGAGCTTAACAGTAAACAGTTTTTTGAGAATGCTCTCGGTGCTGCGATAGCTACTGACTCAAGTATAGTGTACCGTGTATATGATTCAGACGGCAGTAATGATGTGGTTTTCGAATCAGATAATTCGAAATTACTGGATTCAGACTATACCCCTCTACTTGAAAGCACAGTTGAGATACCTCTTTCTGACAGATCATTTAGAGTAGAATATTATACTATACCTGGTTTCGGTGGTACTTTTCAGCAGTATCTACCTCTTTTGACATTGATAGTATCCCTAATCTTATCATTTGTTCTGTTTGGTTTCGTGATCTCGGTAATTACATCGAGGGCGCGTGCTGAAGAACTTGCCGAGCGAATGACAAGAAGCCAGCGCAGAATCATGGATTCCTCTCAGGATATTATCGCTGTACTAACTTATGACGGTACATGGCAGTCAATGAACCCTGCCTCGCTCAAAGTATTCGAGTATGTGCCGGAGGAGATGGTAGGTAAAAACATAAAGAATCTCATAATCAGCGAAAGCGATAAATCTCATTTTGACAATATCCAGAATAGAGAGGATAACTTTACCGACCGAGTAGATATGCTGATGAAAACCCACACAGAAAAAGAAAAGTGGGTAAACTGGAGCTTTACTGTATCAAAAGAAGATAAACTCATTTACGCCATAGGCCGTGATGTGACTCTGGAAAAACAACAAGAGAAACAAGCCAAGATCAAAGGAAAGCAAATTCAGTTGGCAGAGAAGTTCGCAATTGAAGCTGCTGAATCTAAGACTTATTTCATGACCAAACTATCACATACACTCCGTAACTCACTTACCGGTACCCTTGGTTATTTGCAGCTTGTTACAGGCAAAGCTTATGATAATGAAGAAGAGCTTGATATGTATGTGAATATGGCTAATGATTCATCTGAAGAGCTGTTTACTTATGTATCTGATATCATTGATATGGCCGAGCAACAAAACGATAGCCGCCATACAGCGAACATCGGTACGATAAACATCGGTGATACTTTCGGTGAGATGAAAGACGGTATAAACGCCAAGCTTCCAGATACAGAAATCACCACAGAGCTGATGGATGAAAGCAGCTCTGCAAGCTTTATCGGCGATAAATCATTGTTTGAGTCCAGCTTGATGAAAGCCTTGCAGATAATGAGCACTGGCCTTTCAAATGCTCATTTCACCATCAACGCAGTTGTAAATTCTTATGAAGGTGCGACAGAAATACAGATAATGGGACCAGGAAACCAGGTTGTCGAAAGGATGATCAATATCTACAAAAACGAGAAAAACCAGATAATCGACGCACTCGAGAAAGATGAACAGGATCTACTTCTCGATATGGCTCTGCTGGAATCGAATATAAGAAGGATGAGCGGTACAACCCAACTAGAGACATTTGGCGGTGAAGAAGGTAATATCGTAATGATGACTCTTCCATTTGATAAGAAAGACCCAAGTATCGGTTAAACAAACTAACCTACAATTCTGGTGAATAAAAGCGGCTATAATTTATAGGCGCTTTTTTTATGGCTTCACCGCATTGGTTCGTCTACGATAATAAGAATATAAAATGGATGAGGCCAAAGATATGACTGGCATAATGATATTTAGAAATGACCTGCGGCTTACAGACAATGAAACTCTGCACCACGCTCTGGCAGAGTGTGATAATCTGGTCTTACTATATATTTTAGAAAGCAGATTAACAGATAAAACCGACCATGGACTAAATAAGATAGGCAGGTACAGAGCCAAGTTCTTAAAAGAGACATTGACAGATCTGAAAGCGAGAGTTGAATCTAAGAACGGCAAAATCTTTTTCGCTAAAGGTGATTATGATATAATAGTAGATCAATTAAAACCAATCCTCGGGGTTGAAAAAGCATTTATCACTGCTGAATACACCAGAGAAGAGATCGGCTCCGAAAATGAACTTAAAACCAGATTAGAAACCCAGAGATATCATAATCTTACATTATTTAAACCATCGGATCTACCTTATGAATCACCTATGGAAATACCTGACCAGTTTACCGCTTTCAGAAGAAAAACCGAGAACAGATCAATAGTATCGAACTACTATCCTGAACCGGAAGATCTTTCGATGACTGTTTTTAATATCAAAACCGAACGGGTAGAAGGAATTTATGATAGCCCAGAAGAACTGTTTGAAGGTATCGAACTGAACGAAGACGCACTGACCGATACTGCATTCCCTTTTTCGGGCGGTGAGACCTCTGCCCTTGAGAGAGTTGAAGATTATATTTTCAACTCAAGACTGATCGATACATATAAGGATACACGGAACGGACTTGTAGGATCAAGCTATTCAACTAAATTCAGCCCGTGGCTTGCTAACGGTAGTCTTTCATCTAGATATCTCTGGAATGTGATATCGGACTATGAGGATAGAAACGGCAGCGGTGATTCCACATACAAAGTCAAGTTCGAGCTATTGTGGAGAGATTATTTCAAATTTCTATCCATGAAACATGGCGAGAAAATATTTTGGTTCAGCGGTATCAAACCAAAGCCACCTGAAATGAAAGCAGACTATGGTAAGTTCGAGAAATGGGCTGAAGGGAATACGGACGACCCATTCGTGAATGCCAACATGATTGAACTTCAAAGGACAGGCTGGATGAGCAACCGCGGCCGGCAGGTAGTTGCTTCCTACCTTACAAAGGATCTGAAGGTTGATTGGAGAATGGGTGCAGAGCTGTTCGAGGAGCTACTGATTGATTACGATGCCGCGTCAAATTACTGTAACTGGCAGTATCAGGCTGGCGTTGGGGTTGATAGCAGGCCTTACAGAAAATTTAATCCAAGGCTACAAGCAGAAAGATATGACAGCGATGGCAAGTTCAGAAAGTTGTGGTTGGGTGATAGTTATACTTCGGGCAGTCTTTTCGATTAGCACTATCTTATCTGCATTACATAGAGTGATAATCAAAGCTATTTGAAACCTGTCTGTAATATCATATTATCAGTATTGGATTCCATATCTATTGAAACAGTACCACCTATTTTCCAGAACTGGACCAAGTTATCGTAATAAGGGCTGTTAAGATTGCCGCTAGTACCTCCGGGCATTGATACCTGCACTTTATCGGTTGCCATGTCGGCTATAAGCCTGTAAGATATACCTGTGGGTATTTCAGTTCTATCATTGAAATAGGATACGGCATGGATATTCCCACGGATTTGATCCACCTCAACGATGTATGCTTTATCCAGTATATTAGTATCATTATCCAAACCGCCAAATGTACTTGGTATAGTATATGTAGATATATAATCCCGTTCTTTTCTATAATTTTCCAAATATGACACAATTATTCTCAGAAGATCGATCTCCTTTAAATTAAATTCTTCCCAATACTTTTCACTTGAAAGAAGATTCAATATTATCCTGTCGCTGATGCCGTTTTGCCATAGATAGTTAGCGACTCTTTTGTCAAATAACGAGACTATATATAGAGAGTGAAGTTCTTTCATCAATCCATACAAAAGATTATATTCATAGGATTCGGTATTGGCAATACCATTCCATTGTTTCAAAGTATCAAGTTTTGCTTGAAGATTGCCGGATACAGTTGTGGTATTGTCCTTGATAAGATCTACGATTTTCTCTGAGAACTCGTAATAGAAGCCTGAGAAAAGATCTTGGCTGATCATATCCGCTTCTCTGTAGGAAAACTTCACTGATTCATCAATTAAGTTAGATAGTCTGTCTTTTCGGCTGTTATCATTATAAAAATAAGAACTCTTCAAATCCTTATCGAAGGAAGAAGATATTAATCGATCCTCGGTAAGTTCTATCAGTCCTTCTCCTATACTTTTACTATTTCCATTGATTGGCTTTTTGTCAGAAAGCTCAGGCATATATACAAGTGTATCACCCAACCTAGCCGAAAAGATACTCCCATCTGCTGTAACTATCCCCAAATGAGCTGTAGGGTAACTATATACAGATGTTGTTATATCTTTGATTTGGTCATAATTATCAGTTAAAATCAATTCAGAAAAAAATCTGATATGATCAGAATTACCTTCAGCTACCCATTCTGGAACGATATTTTTATTTGTTTTTAAAGATTTTGTCGTTCCGTTATGGCTTTGGATATCGAATATACTTCCTTCAGGCAGTATATATCTGTTATCTGCTATCTGTTGATAATAATACACATCAGCTTTGTTCTTGATTTTCAGTGTATCGATCTTTACTTCAATACGGCTGAGTGTACTATCGGTAGGCACGTCGTCCCAAGAATAAACCATTTTATTTTCATCCACACTTACTGTATGATAGTTTATATCATCTCCTTGTAGATAAGTCATTCCCCAGGCTATGGAATCATTCCTACCGCTTTGGAATATCGGGGTACCAACTAATCCTATCGCAATGATTTTCTTGTCACCGATTTCAAATTTAACAGGGTAATAGTTTTGTGGTAGATGCAGCAGCGAGTGCCTATCATTGACTAAAATGCCATGTTCTGTAGTATCTTTAACTACCTTATAGGCTAATAGATTACAAGCTCCCTGACCGAATATACTATATTCCTCTATATTAAACATAGGTTGGAAGCTATCATCATAACCATTAAATGAGATAGGTCTGTTTTGCAAAACAGTATCATTCCTCATATCTAAACTATCTTTATCCCCTATACTATCAGTTTTTATTTCTTCAAAAAAAGGCATCTTTACCTGCTCGTAATCAGTATCGCTTAGAATACTGTAAAGCTTATCTACAGACAGTTTTTTCCTCATCGAAGAGAAAACTATATCACCGTAAATATGCTTACTGGAAATAATTGCGTGGAAATTATAGATCATCAATGGTATGTGTGGCTGCCATCGTTCTGGTACTGCATCATACAGGCCGAACTCCATAGAGTAGTTACCTTGATACTCAGAGATATATTTATTAACTCCCTCTGTGTAAAAAGCAAGGATTTTTTTGGTTTCGTCGCTGGCATTCTCTAATTGTTTTTTTGATATAGCCTCTATATCAAAAGCTCTTATAAATTTATCATACCCGATATGGGTTTCGCCATAAATTTCGCTGAGCCTGCCCATAGCCGCCCATTTAGTCAGTTCTATCTGAAAGTACCTATCGTAAGCATGTACGTATCCTAACGCATAGAATGCTTTGAGTTTATCATCAGTTAAGATATGGGGTATCCCGTAATCATCACGATATATATCAGTATCTTTTATTTTGCCGCTAGTCTCTATTGTCTCTTTACGAAATCTGACTTCACTGTTGACCATATCGATCGATATATATACAACAGCGAATATTATCATTATAAGAACAGCCAGAAGACCGAATATTTCTCTTTTTCCGTAACCCATTTATTTAATCCAACCTTCTGATTTGTACCATTCAAAAGTTAAACGGAAAGCTTCTTGCAGAGTTGTTTTGTGTTGGAATCCAAAATCCCTTTGGGCTGATGAAGAATCACATATCCAATAGTCCTGCACAAAATCAACCGCTTTCTCATGATCGAAAACAGGTGGTTTTTTGAGGAATCCACCTAAAACAGTCATAATCCGCCCAATTGAAAGAACCGCGATGTGAGGTAATATCAAATTTACGACCTTCCTGCCGTAAGCATCCCCGAGCATTTTGTTGAGCTCTTTCCAGGGATAAGGCTTTTCAGTGCCAAGAAAATATGTATTGCCTTTGGCTTTATCTGATTCTGCTGCGAGTTTTATACCTCTGGCTAATTCCGGGGCATAAACTAATGTTACAAATTTAGGCTTGGAACCTATCACAGTACCCAAACCTTTTGAAATAGACTGGAATACCGTCAGAATAGCGGTATCACGGGGCCCGAAAACAGCAGGCGGCCTTATAATAGTAATCGGCAGCTTGTCTGAATAACCCCTTAAAAGCTCTAACTCAGCTTCCCTCTTGCTTTTGCCATAGGAAGAAAGCGGTATGGATTCGTCTTCAGGCCGGGTTGGTGAATCCAGATTTTTAGCTGGGCCACTGGCAGTCTGGCTGCTTACCAGTAAGAATCTTTTTAACTCCGGGGAGTTCTTGAGAGCGGCATGAGCGAGATTAATGGTTGCTTCTACGTTAGCTTTCTTAAATTCTGAATAAGATCTCGCAGCTACACTGCCGGCAACATGTATAATATAATCGGAGCTATTAGTCGCCTTTCCCAAAGAAGCTATATCATTATAATCACATCTATGGATCGTAACGTTCTTGCCGGCCAGCCATTTTGTATCGGAACTTCCTCTGATAATGCAATGCACATCATATCTTGAATCCTTTAGATATTCATCAACTACATGGCTACCGACAAAACCGTTTGCACCTGTTATAGAAACTTTCAATTATAAAACCAGCTATATTAGTATCGAAAAACACAAAGATATATATTACTTCATCTTATTCAATAAAAAAGGGATACTGTATCAGCATCCCTTTGTTTACATTCGTTTTCGTTTCAGTTTTTTTATATGTAGCTTGCTTAAATCCTGTAGTTGTCATAATCTTCTTCGTTTACACTTTCAGAGCCATAGTCTTCTTTCTTGTCAGTATTTCTGTACATCTTAGAATCCACAGCACCAGAAACCACAACATCTGCATCGCCTTTTAACAAGTCCAGTCTTGACTGTTTGAAGTCATCGTTATCATCAAAATACTCTCTGTCGGGTTCTTCGGTACCGTTCATCTGTTTTACTTCTTTAGCTGTCTGTTTAGGGTTCTCATAATAGTCATTCATATTATAAGAGTCGTTCGTATTAAAAGAGTTGTCCATTTTATATTCCTTTTTCAAATTTTAGTTTCACTGATATAGGTATTTTGTTTTCATCTTATGCCTATATCCTTATTATTATAAACTAACCAACCCCTGGGATATTTTAATTTTGCCTATAAAATCTTTATGCCTTAAACTTGTCTGATAGTTGTTACGCATCACGGTAAATATTTAAAAATTAATAATACTGATTGAAAGACTTAACCGATAAAGAACTGATCGAGGGGATCAAGGGTAATGAACGGCGTGTGATAACCCAGTTTATGCGGCAATACCAGCAATTCGTTTATTCAGTAGCTTTGCGTTATCTGAGTGATAAATTCGAGGCGGATGATGCGACTCAAGAAGTATTTATAAAAGCGATTCAGAAAATCGATAGGTTCAGAGGGGATGCGTCCTTGAAAACATGGCTATACACGGTTACCGCCAATCATTCAAAAAATATCCTCAGAAAACGTAAGATAAGGAGAATGTTCTCCCTAAGTGATGATGATTCATTTATACAGATCGAATCAAAAAACAAGAACCCCCATCAGGAACTGACTAATACCGAGCTTGGCGAGAGGATAAAATCCGCACTGGACACACTACCGGAAAAACAAAGAGAAACATTTATGCTCAGGTATTATGAAGATATGCCTTATGAAGAGATCTCCAAGGTGTTGGGTACTTCGGTAGGTGGCCTAAAGGCAAATTACTATCACGCCACTAAGAAAATGGCAGAGCTATTGAAAGATACAAAGTATGACCGAAAATAAATTTAACAGCCTATTAAACCATATCAATATTAAGGTTTCTAAGTTAGTAGAATCCTTACTGAACCACTAGATTAGAATTAGACAAGAGAAGAATACCAGATGAATGATTTAGACAGAATCCAAATGGAACAAATGCTGCCCGACTATCTGTTTGGCAGATTACAAGAAAAAGAAACATCTTTATTCGAATCCAATATCGATAGATTCCCTGATTTAAAGAAGGAACTATCGGAAGCTAGATCGGTATTTGAGGCTGCAGATCTGATGAGTTTTAATTCAATAGTAGAATCTGGCTCCAGAGATATATCTTATAAAGTAAATAAACGGATGACGCAATCCGCTGAGTCAGGCAGATTTCTAAAAAGCCGATTAGCTAAATTCGCTATGCCACTCGCCGCAACTCTCGCTATCGGTTATTGGTGCATCACATCCGACTATTTTGTTGATAGTAAATTCCAGGATACACAGCTTATATCAGAAGCGGATTTTGATAATTTATTCCAACAAACAGCAGAAGACACTGAGGCAATATATCTGACAATCGATACACCATATTCTATTAACGGCCAGGTAATCACTACCCAGCTGTCAGATCCCGAAGAAGCTTCGCAAATATTGGAAGATTGGATACTGGAAGATGAACTGTTAAATAGCACTCAATACGATTCAGAGTTTGAATACGACATTGAGAGTCTGATCGGCAGCGAAGAGGAATTTCAAAACCTATACGGAGAATCATAATTGAAAACTATAACGGCATTACTAATTGTTTTTATCGGGCTGCTCACCGTTGATATGAACGCACAGCCGAACTCAGGATTTCAGGAGAGAGTCAGGAATCTAAAAAAGGTAAAACTGCTTGAGTATCTCGATCTGGAAGAAGATAAAGCTGATAAACTGATTGTAAAGTTCAATTCCTTGGAAGGGCAGCTTGAGAATGCTCAAGAAGAGCTTCGGGAGTCGGTATCAGAATTAGAAAAAGCTATCGAAGATGAAGAGAGTGAAGCAAGGATCAAGGGACTATCACAGAATGTAAAGCTACAATCCGAAGCGATGATCGATCTTCAGAAAGTTAAGATGGACGAGATTGAGAATATACTGGACGATACTGAATTTGCCAAGTACTTAGTATTTGAACATAACTTCAGAAAAGAATTAAGGCAAAGGCTTACCAAGGCGAACAGAAAAAGAAATAACAGATAAGCGCCATTAATGGTAAAAAAGCCATGATAAAGTTTTATCATGGCTTTTTCTTTATTCCTCTAATATTATTATCCATTCAAGCTGTTTTCTTATTTAGCTTCATATCCCTTTCAATACATACTTCAGTTGCCTGGGCTGAAAGCATTACGCCTGGCACGCCAGCACCCGGATGAGTACCCGCACCTACAAAGTACAGGTTTGGTATATCCTCAGATACGTTATGCGGCCTAAAGTATGCTGTCTGTAACAGGCTCGGTTCAAGACCCCAAGGGCTACCAAGATAACTATTACGCTCCTCATAGAAGTTTTTAGGAGTAAACCAAGACTGATAATCGATATTTTCCTTTAAATCTTCCATACCGAACTCATGCTCTAGATATTCTACCATTTTTTCAGCGAACTGCGGCCCTTTAGTTTCCCAGTCTATATCAGCCTTCATATTTGTGACCGGAGCCAGGATATATATGCTCTCGCAGCCCTCAGGGGCCATGGAAGGATCCGTTTTACTCGGTACATGCAGATACATGGAAAAATCATCTGGAAGCACGTGGTTGTCGAAGATATCGGCTACTAGCTCTTTATACCTCGGCGATAGAATAAGAGTGTGATGAAGAAGTTCCGGATACTTTTTCTTCACCCCGAGATAAAGCACAAAACAGCCCATAGAGTACTTCGCCTTTTCAAGTTTTCTGTCATTCCACTTTTTTCTGTGCTGAGAGTCTATCAGATTAGTATATGTGTGAGTAACATCAGCGTTAGATACTGTTATATCAGCTGGGTAAAACTTACCCTTTGATCTCAGACCAGTGGTGAGACCGCTTTCCACCTCGATTTTCTCTACAGGTGAATCGAGATGTATCTCTCCTCCTTTCTCAAGGAAGATATCTTTAAGAGCTGTTACCAGAGAATACATACCACCTGTAGCATACCATACCCCACCCTCTTTCTCCAAATAAGAAATCATAAGATATATAGCTGGAACACGAAAAGGATTCCCCCCGATAAACAATGGGTGGAATGAAAACATGAATCTGTGACGTGGGTCTTTAAAGAATTTAGATGCGAGATAGTAAGCTGGGTAAAGCGCTTTAGTCTTAACGGCTCTAGGTATGAACTTAAGCATAGTAGATAGCTCAGAAAAAGGCCTAGCACCAAGTCCGTCTGTGATTACTGCGTGGTATATCTGTTCGGAAAAATCGATAAACTCATCATACTTTTCCGAATCCGCCTTATTGAACTCAGCCATTTGGCTTTTCATGCTTTCGGAATCACCAGAGTAGTCGATATGGGTTTTATCCGCGAAATATATCCTGTAAAAAGGATTGAGGTAATGGAGATCCAGATAGTCATCCACCTTCTTGCCCGCTGCAGCAAACAGGTCTTCAAGTATTTTCGGGGCAGTTATCAGAGATGGACCCATATCAAAGGTATAGCCTCTTTCTTTGATCTGATATGCATGCCCACCTACCATGGAGTTTTTCTCAAATAATCTTACTTTATGGCCTTTTGACTGCAGCCTAACCGCTAAAGATAATCCCCCGAAACCTGATCCGATAATATTGACTGTTTGAGACATATAACCAAAGATGTTGATGATTGCAAAGTTGTCCGATCAACTTTAATGACGGGAAACTATAATTTTTGATTTATGATTCGGAAATGTTATCTGCTTTGAGCTACGGTGCTAGCATGCTTACCCGATAAGGCTACAAGTGGCATTCCGCCCCCTGGATGTGAACTGCCACCACAGAAATACAGATTATCGTAATTAGGGTCGTTTACCGATGGCCTTTTGAAAGCCGCAAACTGAGAGTTGGATGATGTACCATAAATAGAGCCTTTGTTACTACCATACCTATCATACAAACCGCTCTGATCGATCAAATGCTCATATTCAATCCTGCCTTCCATCTCTATGCCTGCTTTACTAAGCTTTTCTATAAGCTTATTTTTTAATCTTACATACTGGCTTTGGCGATCATTGTCTCTGTGAGGTAGATAAGGTGCATTTATCAGGATAAACCAACTTTCATTTCCTTCGGGGGCATCACCCTCAGCATGCCTACTGGATACGGAGATATAGTAGGTAGGATCATCACTGATTATTTTTTTATTAAATATATCTTCAAATTCTTTTTCATAATCAATACTAAAAAATATATTATGGAGCGAGAGCTTATTTGTTACTCCTTTAATTCCCCAGCAAATAATATACCCTGAAATCGATGGCTCTATCTTAGAGAGTTTATCAACATATTTTTTTGGTTTTTTTATTATTTTCTGATAAGTATCGACAACATCCATATTTGAAATGATCTTACTGTGTTTGGTGCTGTATGATTCTTTATCCGTAATTATAGAATCAATAATACTATTATTTATTTGAATATTATTTACTTTTTCATTCAGGTTTATTTTAACACCACATTCAATGGCTAAGTTCTTAAGAGCCTGAGAAAGCTTTCTTGTTCCACCCTTTATGCCGTAACTCCCAAGGGCATATTCTACATAAGTAATAATATTTAGGGTCGCAGGAGCCAAGTAAGGATTACTGCCATTATAAGTAGCGTACCTATCAAATAACTGTACGATCCTAGGATCTGAAAAATAAGACTTGTTAGCCTTATGTACGGTTCTCCAAGCGTCCAGCTTATATAATTTCGGGATAATCGAGAAAGTATGTTTGTTGAATATATCCTCGGCTCGACAAAAGGGTGAATATAAAAATACAGGTGCCGATATATCATATATTTCTTTTGTGTAATTTAAATAATCTGGATATACTAAAGAATCCTTTGCAGAAATGCGGCCTATCTGTTCCTGCATCCGTTTAACATCATGTTTGGCGTCTAACGAAGAGCCGTCATCCCAAAAATATCTACATATAGTATCTAATTTATATATTTCTATATAATCTTCTAATTTCTTTCCAGCGGCTTTAAAAAGCTCCTCAAAAACAAAAGGCATCGTCAATAGTGTCGGCCCGATATCGAAAGTATAACCCCCGCCCGAGTGCGTAGCAACCTTTCCTCCAACAACAGGGTTTTTATCAATAACAGTTACTTCATGGCCAGCAAATCTCTGCCATATAGCCGCAGATAGGCCACCCAGGCCAGCACCTAAGATATATGTCTGATTAGTTCCGATACAGGTTCAGTTCTGGAATGTATTTAAAATGTTTTGTGTTCAATGTGTATAAAGGTAATTTAAGCTTTAAACAAGTAGCAGCGATCAGTGCATCAGGTAAATCGAGGTTATGAGAAAGAGAGTAATTTTCGATTAATCTTCTAGACGTTGCAGAAATGAAGTGTGTTATATCAACTATAGGCATCCAGCTAATAATTTTTTTATCTGAGCCAACTCTTTCTTGTCCATAGCGCCGAAACATAGTTCAATATATGTGACTGATGATATACAAGGAATAAACTTTTTTGAGTATTTTTGAAGGTCTAAATTCTGTTTTATATGCTCAATAATGACATTCGTATCGCATATCACTACCATACTATAGCCCCATAGCTTTTTTTCTTAAAGAGTCTGCTGTTATGTCCCTATCTTTCCAAAGACCATGGATTGACCCTAGACCATCTGCTAACGTAGACTTAAAATCTTTTTGTCCATCTTTAGTTAAATTCCACTCTATCTCAAGTTCTTCAAGTAGTTTAAGAATTCTTATTAATTTTATATCTTCGATATTGTTTTCAAAACTAATCGTAGTCATATCGTCCCCAATAATTTATTTCTTCCAAACAATTTTGCGATTGCTACCAGCATTCTTTATCTTATCAAAACGCAATATACTTATCTATGTTTGATATCGGATAATAATGAGATACATAAACTTCCTATTCGGGATTCTGTCTGTAGCTTTACAGTCTTCATGCATTCCGAGTATAGATTATAGCGGGACTATAGAATACAACCCAGAAGACTCTACATACGCAATGGCCTTCCGTAGCATAGTAGATGATGATGAGCTTTACTTTGATACGATGTTTGTCAGAAAAATGAGCCTATCGATGGAAGATAGTAAAGGCAACACTATAATCCAGAATATAATAATTCCAGCCGGTGAAGGTGTTGACTATAATAATCCTCTACTGGTTCTGCCTTATTACAGAGGAAGAGATATTCTCTATTACCCTTTGATGAGCTACAGTAAAGATACTAAACGGCCTTTATTGGTTTTCAATTATAGGGGAAATGATGAGGAATCTGGTGTAATTGAAGGCGATATCGAAACTGATAAGAATGACCTTTTGAACTATATTGATATCTATAAAGGATATTTTGATCTGGACAGCCTCGATATTGACGTTTTTGCCAATTCGTATGGCGGAATCCTATATGCGCTTACCGACTTTTTTGATTATATAGAGATCGATCAAGTTGTTTTCGAAAGTGTACCCATAAACTACGCAAACACTATCGCAGATATGGACGGTGCCGCAGATATCGCAAAAGTTAAAAATCTCACAGGTTTCGAGCAAGAAGAATATGAATCAAGGTTGATGGATAAAAACGCAAAGGGCATTATGTACCTATATGGTACAAATGATGACGGCATAAGGCTCGAAGATGTGGAAGCGATTGCTCGGAAAACAGGTATGGATGTAAAGGTAATTGAAAACGCATATCACCTCATGCGTATTCGTTACCCATTGGATTCTGATACGTACAACAATATCAATCAAGAATTTATGGATTTTTTGGACAAATAAATATGATAATTGCTTGGTGCAATACCGCTACTGAAAGCGAAGCAAAGAAAATATCTCGAAAACTAGTCGAAAACAACCTAGCTGCCTGTGTAACTATTCTCACCGGTTCGATATCGGTTTATAAGTGGGATGGTGAGCTGCAAGAGGAGGGCGAGCATACCTTAATG
This sequence comes from uncultured Hyphomicrobiales bacterium, assembly GCA_964462685.1. Classification (GTDB taxonomy): domain Bacteria; phylum Bacteroidota; class Ignavibacteria; order Kapaibacteriales; family UBA2268; genus CAYWYR01. The sequence continues at coordinate 73,461 of CAYWYR010000013.1, forward strand.
ATAAAGACTATCCCGCAGAACAAGGAAAAGCTTATTTCTGCAATCAAGGACACTCACAGTTATGACGTTCCTGAAATTATATTCACCGATGTTATAGACGGTGATGATGAATATCTTGAATGGGTCAGAAAAGAGTGTGGTGGTAAATGATTGAAAGCAGCGCAAAGATACTATTGGATAATGACACCAAGCGAGAAAGTGCACACTATTCAGTTGATCACAAGTTCCGTTCGATAAAAGAATGGAACGCAGACGACAGACCTCGGGAAAAACTCCTTAGCAAAGGTTCTGACATACTTTCTGATTCCGAACTTCTCGCTATTCTGCTTGCCACAGGTACCAAGAATCTCTCCGCTATCGACTGTGCCAGAATGCTGCTAAAAGAATTTGAAGGCATTGATTCATTATCAACCAGGACTATTGGAGAGCTAAAGAAGGTAAAGGGTATCGGTGAGGCTAAAGCAATAACACTGATGGCCGCTTTTGAGCTTGCACGCCGAATAAAACCCAAAAAGTTCGACCAGTCGAAGGTGATTTCTCATCCCCAGGATATAGCTGATATATACATTCCGCGATTAAAGGATGAACTGCAAGAGACTTTCAGGGTTATTCATCTAAACTCAGCTAATGTAATGATCCGCGAAAAAGTAATTACCCGCGGCATACTCAACGCAAGCTTAGTACACCCCAGAGAGGTTTTCCGAGATGCCATTACCGAGGCTGCAGCTTCCATAGTGCTGATGCACAACCACCCATCGGGCAACCCAAAACCATCCCACGCTGATATATCCATTACAAAACAGTTAAAATCAGCTGGAGAAATAATGGATATCAAAGTACTGGACCATATAATAATCGCTGGTGATTCGTTTACCTCATTAGCTGATCATGGATATCTCTGAGTAAGGCTTAAGACTAAGTAAAATATATTATCAATCATCAAAAATAAAGAAAATGAATAAAAACTATATAGGCGGGAATTGGACCGCTACAGAGAAAGGTAAATCTTTTAAGAATATCAACCCAGCTGATAACCGCGATATTATAGGAGAATATCCTTTATCTAATGAAAAAGATGTGGCTATGGCTTGCGGAAGCGCAGCAAGTGCTTTTTCGGCTTGGAAGAATATGCCAGCACCTAAAAGGGGCGATATACTAAGGCGAGCAGGGGACATTTTTGCCAGAGAGAAAAAAGAACTCGCAAAGATCATGACCCGAGAAATGGGTAAGCCAACGTTCGAAACCGAAGGTGACGTGCAAGAGGCTATAGATACCTGCTATTATGCAGCAACCGAAACCCGGAGGCTTTTCGGGATGAACGCCCCCTCGGAAATGAACGATAAGATGAACCTATCATTCCGCAATCCAATTGGCGTATGCGGTATCATAACAGCATGGAACTTCCCTATCGCAGTACCATCTTGGAAAATCATTCCCGCACTCGCCTGCGGCAACACGATAGTATGGAAGCCGAGCGAGGATGCACCCGCGAGCGGCGTTCGCTTTGTGGAACTGATGGAAGAAGCGGGCCTTCCTGCTGGCGTACTCAATCTAGTACAAGGTGATGGTAAAGCTGGTTCTTATATAGTAGAAGATAAAAACGTAAAGCTTATCGGGTTTACCGGATCAACTGAAACTGGTAAGAAAATAGCCTCACGATGTGGTGAGCTAAACAAAAAAATATCCTTGGAAATGGGCGGTAAGAACGCTCAGATAGTAATGCCCGATGCAAACCTTGAAATAGCAGTGGATGGGGCATTATGGGGCGCTTATGGAACTACCGGCCAGCGCTGTACAGCTACAAGTAGGCTTATACTGCACGCTGATATACATGATGAAGTAGTATCTAGGATAAAGAAAAGAGCGACAGCACTTAAAATAGGCCCGGGATTGCAAAACGATACGGAAATGGGTCCTGTAGTAAATCAAAAAGCAATCGATAAAATCCTCGATTACATTAAAATCGGTAAGAAAGAAGGGGCGACTCTTGAGTTTGGAGGTAGTAAAGCGGATACCAGTGGAACCGAAAACGGTTTCTTCCTGCAGCCTACGATGTTTACAGGTGTGACAAAGGATATGAGAATCTTCCAAGAGGAAATCTTTGGTCCTGTACTTTCGGTGAGTAAATGCGATAGTTATTCTGAGGCTGTGGAGCTTGCTAACGCGACACAATACGGGCTGAGCAGCTCTATATACACGAAAGATGTGAACCTTACATGGCGAGCGATTAACGAGCTAGAAGCCGGTATAACATATATCAACGCACCTACTATCGGTGCAGAGGCGCACATGCCTTTTGGTGGGATAAAAGGTACGGGTAACGGACATAGAGAAGGAGGATGGACAGCCTTCGATATATTCACCGAATGGAAGACTGTCTATATCGATTACAGCGACTCATTACAAAGAGCACAAATCGATAATTATTAAATAATAATTTAATGCCTATTATTGATAGCTCAGCTGATTTTTATCGGTTGAGCTTGTTTTTGCGCGTGGAAATTATTTGACGGGGTGAACAATTTTGGAACCCATACCGATACCCGATCCCCTCGCTCCAAGCCATGCCCGGTAACTTCATACCGAAAGGAGCCGATGCCATGTCAATAGACATCGCTGCAAGTTCCCTCCAGTATCATTTAACCCCATCCTAAATCCTTCCCCTCAATGGAAGGACTTAAAGAGAATGTTACGTGCACATTGCCCAGGTGGTCTTTTATTTCTTAGGTCTTCTCTACAACGGTACGGGTGGCGGCTTGTTCGCTTGCCCCATATATTGCTACCAAAATATTGATACTGTGGTAATTATCTCTATCCTCCGATAAGTTCAAGATTGCATAAATGTAGGGTATCTTATCAGTGTTCGAGATTCCTCGGGCTTTACGACTCGGAATGACTCTGGGTGAGTAAATCTCTAAGTAGTCATTCGGCTGCACAAATGCGACATTGCTGCTCGGAATGATGGGATATGGCAGTTCTAAAAATTCTTTGATTCTTCTCGGCTTAGCCATTGTTGTAATGTATCTGCTTGGGCATCTTTACCTGAAAGCAAAGCCTCTCCTTCAATGATGCCCCAATCGATATGCAGTTCAGGATCATTCCATCGGATGCAGGATTCCGCTTTGGGATTCCATTCAGCTGTACATTTATAAAGTACTTCTGTATTATCTTCCAAAGCCAGAAAACCATTGCCGAATCCAGCAGGCACCCAAAGGAGGTTTTTGTTTTCTTCGCTCAAAATTGTGGTATAGTGCTGCCCTAAGGTAGGAGAGTTCTTCCTTATATCCAACTCAACAAATCGTGCTGCGCCTCTGGTAACCCGCAACAGCTTGCCCATTGGTCTATCCCACTGGAAGTGCAAACCCCTTACGGTATTTTTTTTTGAAACAGAATGATTGTCCTGAACAAAATCTTCCACTATCCCGAGCTTTTCAAAATCAGAGGCTTTGAAAGACTCCATAAAATAACCGCGATCATCTGAAAAAGCTTTTGGCTCAATCAGCAAAAGACCAGACAAAGCTTTATCAATAATATTAAATGGCATTAAGAACTACGATTTTATCAGTCATTCTTACGTTTGATTCTATACTTACCCTTATTCATAGAGTCTATTCTACCGGTAAGCTGGTTAGGGGAAAATACTTTTGCCCGCTTGGAATTATCTTCATTATCAGTAGAGATGAATACTGTTCTTCTCGAGCCTGTATTTCTCAGTTGTCTGGATTCACTTGATGAAGGGTCTGTTTCTGATTCATTTTTTGATACCTCATTACCACCGATAACCTCTCTGAGTTTACGATCTACATCAATATCTTCATCTGTAGAGAAAATATCTAAAGTGGTATTATCTGATCCCTGCATTGCCGGGTTATTGGCTTGTTTAGCCTGAGACATATCAATCTGCAGTGGCTCTCCTGCTTTTTGGATACCTTTAAGGCTATCCAGCTTACCAAAATTCTCTAAGTCGTCTTCACTCAACTTGGCCGTTGATGGATTTATCTCTAGTTCGACCCTTCGGTTCATCATTCTGCCTTCAGGTGTAGAGTTCGGAGCCAAAGGAAAGCCTTCACCGTGGCCAACTACTGTTAGCTCTTCAGGAGCGAAACTCCCAGACTGCTTTAGCTCTTGTACTACTGATACAGCTCTGGAAGAGGAAAGCTCGTGATTAGATCGAAATTTACCTGATCTGATAGGGATAGAATCTGTATATCCCGAAGCTTTCATATCAACATAAAAACCCGATAAAATCGAACCTACATCCCGGATCATTGATACCGCTGGTTTTGAAAGTCTAGCAGATCCAGATTCAAATGTAACATCAGAGGGGAAGCGTATCAGAATCTTCTCATTATCCTTTTCCATCTCGAGCAAACCCTTGGATAGCTGCTCATCCAACTCACTCAATAGCTGTTCATAAATCATATCGCTCTGTTGCATTTCCTCAGAGTCGCTTTTTCCCTCTTCAACATTAGGAGGGGCCTCCTCACCAGATTCATTTTCATTCTGTTCTTTGAAGGATGGATTAGGCAGAGTAACAGGCTGGAATGAGGAAACTGGATCACCGATTAAGTTAATTCCAGCTAGCGCAGACTGCAAGGATGCAACTGCTTTTTCGAATTTAGGTTTACTTATTTCGGCAGTAGATAAAAGAAGTACAAAGAAGGTTAACAGCAAAGTCATCAGATCGGAAAAGGTAACCATCCAATCTGGGGCGCCACCGCCTTTCTTTTTTGGTTCTTCCTCTTTCATCAGTTATTTTGGGCTGTTTTAAGTGCCTTAGGATTATCGATAGGTTCGCCTGCAAGATATGTGTTGAGCAGCTCTACCATTACACGAGGTGCTTGGCCTGTTTGCATAGAATGTACTGACTCTATAATGATATACATGTACTCTTTGTTCTTTCTGCTATTGAGCGACAGCTTATCGGCCAGAGGAATTGCGAAAACCTGAGCTATAACCGCACCATAGAGAGTTGTTATCAGGGCTACCGCCATGGCAGGACCAATAGAGGAAGGATCGGACATATTGTTAAGCATTATGATAAGCCCTACAAGGGTACCGATCATACCCATACCAGGCGCCGAATCGCCAATACCGCGAAAAAGAGTCTCGCCTTTCTCACTCATGTCTATCTGAACCCTTGCCTCATTTTCTAGTACGCCTCTCACGAATGTAGGATCATGACCATCCACCATCAACTGGATACCCTTATTGAAAAGCTGATTTTTTACTTCTACTGACTCGAGCGCGAGAACGCCTTCTCTTTGAACTGTCTTAGCAAGGTCTTCAGCGATAGCAATTAGTTCTCTTGGCTCCTCGGATTGCTCAAAGAAGACCGTTTTGATTGCGAAAGTGGATAGGCTGACTATCTGGTGAAGTTTCCACTTAACCAAAGTAACCCCGATCGTAGCGCCGAAGACTATCATAATTGACGGTGCATCTACGAACAAAAGTAAACCTGCGGAGAGCAGGATACCTATTATGATTACTACGAGCGTTAATATCAGCCCGACTAAAGTTCCTAAATCCATATATGGATGACAACCTTATTAGTGCTTAAAGCCATTCAATGAAGCTGTAAATGATTAAAAAGTACCCACGGTAAAATTATTAATCTATCTTCCGACAATATAATATATATCGGCTAAAAAACTAATATGTTTAGAAAATATATATCATTCAAAAGTAATAGGTTCTGCAATAATTTAGTAGTAAACCTTAAAAGGATTACGAACGCTGAGAGTCAATCCATAAGCAGACTGAGAATCGGTATTCTCAGTTATCGGAGTAATATAGGGATTGTAGAAAAAACCGATGAAACCATCAATTGAGAAAATCTGATAATTGTATCTTATTGATAGAGGAATATATATACTTACACCGTTGTCCAAAGCGTCAAGTATTTCGTCAAAATCCTCATCCACAGAAGTCAGCCCTAAGCTAAAGCCTGTTCCGATACCTGCGGTTACAGATACATCTGAACCCAAAATAAAATATGCGGCTGATAATTCTGTGCTGATTATCTGTGCAGTTATAAGGTCAGACTGGATCTCGGGCATAGGCAGATCAGTGCCGATAATATCCGCTGAATTATACATAGCACTGAAGACCACTGAAAATGGGATATTCTCTTTTCTATCAAAAAAATATTCTAGATGCCCACCGAATCCAAATCCTGCCTGCTGATGCGAAGATGTTGTTCTACCTTCAACATTTGGTGGAGAAAATGAAAAATCCTGAGTATAGGTATTGTAATATCGGAATTCTACACCCAGATATATCAAACCCTCTCGGCTGGTTTCTGTATCTATAAGGTCTCTGGCTGGCTCAAAGTTTTGTGAGCCAGCGTTAAGGGTAAAGAATACGAATATGGTGAATAGTGTTAATCTCATTTTTTTGCACGACCGCGTTTTGCTTTTGCTGGGGCTTCCTTGAAAATCTTTAGACATTCGTCAGCAGTAAGCTCTTCAGCTGTTATACCTTTAGGTACTTTGACGTTTTTCTTACCGTTTGTAATGTACGGGCCCCATCTTCCGTTTAGTACCTTCAAGCTGTGCTCAGGAAACTCGTGAATGAGAGCTTTAGCTTTTTGTTCGATTTTTTCTTCTATCCGCTGAATAGCATCATTATAATCGATTGAATAAAGTTCTTCTTCTTTGATCGATACATAAGTCTTATCTAACTGAACGTAAGGTCCGAATCGTCCTCTGTTCGCTTTTACTTTTTTCCCATCGGGGGTTTCGCCTACAACTCTGGGAAGGGCAAGAAGAGGAAGGGCATCCTCTAACTTTATAGTATCGATATTAAGGCTTTTCGGTATCGAAGCGAACTGTACTTCTTCTTCAGTCTCGTTATCTCCCAGCATCACCATTGGTCCGAATCTACCAAACCTAGCAAAGACTTCCTTACCGGTTTTGGGATCATTACCCAAAAGTCTTTTCTTTAAAGTCTCCTGCCTGGATATATTCTCAGAATCCTCAACCTTAGGATGGAAGTCCTTGTAGAACTCAGAGATCATTTTATGCCATTCTTTTTCACCATTGGCTATGCGGTCGAAAGACTCTTCTACGTTTCTTGTAAAATTATAGTCAATCACATCAGGAAAATACTGTATCAGAAAATCAGTAACTACGCCAGCTGTATCGGTTGGGAACAGCTTGCTTCTTTCTGTCCCGTAAACCTCTTTTTCTTTCTTTTCTACAACCTCGCCACCTGTAAGATCAATTACTCTATAGTCTCGCTCTTCGCCTTGCTTATCTTCTTTGATTACATAGCCTCTATCCTGCACCGTGGATATGGTTGGGGAGTAAGTTGATGGCCTGCCGATTCCTTTTTCCTCCAAAGTTCGCACCAGCGTTGCCTCAGTATATCTAGCGGGCGGTTTACTGAAAGTCTCGTTTGCAAGCATTTGGTTCAGTTCGAGTTTCTGCCCAACGTTCAGCTCTGGCAACAATTGGCTATCGCTATCTTTCATTCCAATCACTGCCAAAAACCCAGGGAAAGTTACGATCTCACCGCTAGCTTGCAGTTTCTTGTCTGATCCTTCGATATCGATTTTGATAACAGTCTTCTCTATTCTGGCATCAGCCATCTGTGAGGCTATCGCCTTGTTTCGTATCAATCTATATAAGCTATTCAGAGAACTATCGCCTAATCCAGCTTCCTCTTTACCAAAATTGGTAGGTCTTATCGCTTCGTGAGCTTCTTGAGCGTTAGCTGATTTAGATTTGAAGTTTCTTTCTGTATGGTATTCACTACCATATCTATCTTCAATAGCTGATTTAGCTGCCTTACGGGCATCATCAGACAAATTGGTCGAGTCTGTACGCATATATGTGATAAGCCCGTTCTCGTATAATTTTTGGGCTAAAGTCATAGTCTGCTTAACTGAATAGCCAAGTTTCGATGATGCTTCTTGTTGAAGTTTTGAAGTAGTAAAAGGAGCGCCTGGGCTACGTTTACCTGGTTTCTTTTCTAGGGATTCAACAGTAAATTCTTTACCAACGCACTGTTTTACAAATTCTAAGGTCTCATCATAAGTCTTAAACTTACTAGGAAGCGTTGTTTTAAGTACTGTTTCGCCATCTACCTGAAACTCCGCGGTAACTTTGAAGCTGCTCTCGGGCTCAAATGCCTCTACCTCACGCTCACGCTCTACGATAAGCCTAACAGCGACCGATTGCACCCTACCGGCTGACAGGCCATATCGAATCTTCTTCCAGAGGATGGGCGAAAGTTCGTAACCTACTATCCTATCTAGGATTCTCCTTGCCTGTTGCGCGTCAACCAAGTCTTTATCGATAGTGCGAGGGTTGTTTATAGCCCTGATGAGAGCTGCTTTAGTTATTTCAGCAAAAGTGATCCTCTTAGTATTTTCTGGCTTAAGTTTGAGAGCCTCATACAGATGCCATGCGATAGCCTCACCCTCACGGTCTTCATCGGTCGCGAGCCATATAATGTCAGATGCTTTGGCCAGTCTTTTCAGTTCCGTGACTGTTTTTCCCTTTCCGCGTGAAACCTCATAAACGGGCTGAAAGTTATTTTCAATATCTATAGACATTTCCGATTTTTTTAGATCTCGGATATGACCGATAGAGGATTTTACTTCAAAACCTTTTCCGAGATACTTCTCGATGGTTTTGGCTTTAGCAGGAGATTCTACTATTACTAAAGATTTTTTTGATCTGTATTCTGAGTTTATTTCTGACATTTATATCGCTTTTAATAACATAGAGCTTCACTATTGTGATAGATAGCTCTTCAAGAGTTTTAGAGAGGTTGTGATTTTCGTTTGTGCAAACTTATAAATCTTGAATGAAGGAACGAATATATACTGCATCATTGTATAAACATTATCAATACTAAAAAGCCCAGCTTGCTAAAGCCGGGCTCAATGATATAACTGATACTGAGTTTATGCGGAAATTGATTCTCTCTGCTTTAGTACCTGATCACGAAGATATTCTGGAGCTATATCAACACCGTGATTCCACTCTAGCGTATAATCAGTAAGAGCAAACTGAATAAACTGCTTAACATCTTTCAATGGTTGAAAAACCTGACCTTCAAGTAATCCATTAAAATCTATGTTACCCTTTGTTCCGTCACTAAATTCTAAATACAATTTATGACCACCGAGATAATCAACATCAGTAACCCTAATCATCATTTTACTCTAATATATAAAAAAGGTTTGTTATTTACTGAACGTTCCCAATTATCATTTAGTTCGTCAATATTATCAGTAGCCCATTTTACTACTTTTTTCTCAATTGATGATGGTAGGTTACCATTGAATGACAAGTCTTTAAGGTAACACATGGATCTTGAACTACCATATTTTACATGAAAGTGCGGGGGATTATGTTCATTATAGCAATACCTAAGAATCTAGCAATAACCGCCATCTTCAGATACCGCCATCCGTTTTTTGAAGATTGCCTCGTTTGTCCTGATCGCGTTCTATGGCTTCAAAAAGTGCCTGGAAATTACCTTGCCCGAAACCACTGGCTCCTTTTCTTCGCTGTATGATCTCGTAAAAGAAAGTGGGTCTGTCACCTATCGGTTTTGTGAATAACTGGAGCAGATAACCCTTGCCTTCAACATCACATAGGATACCAAGCCTTTCAAGCTCATCGATATTTTCAGTGATCAGATCATCTTCCCTGTTTCTCAGGTTATCGTAATAAGTCATAGGTGGCCTATCTAGAAACTCCATTCCGTTTGCCCTTAGATTCGCGACAGTAGTAATGATATCCGTTGTTGATATAGCGACGTGCTGAATACCAGAACCATGGTATTGCTGAGTGTATTCATCTATCTGGCTTTGACGTTCTCCGTCGTAAGGTTCGTTGATTGGGTTTTTTATCACCTGATCTTTAGACCTTACAACTTTTGATAATAGAGCTGAATACTGAGTTGAAATATCACCAGGTCCGAAGTCTAAAAAAGTCTCAAAATCTAGTGATCTATTGATATAGCCGGCCCAGTAATCCATTTCGTTAACATGTACATTCCCAACGATATGGTCTATACCAATAACCCCTGTCTCCTCACGGCTGATATCCACCTTATACGATGGGAAATCATATCCCGGCATAAAGTGGCCGTCCTCATAATTGTCATAATTGATAAAGTTGATTTCAGTATCATCATACAGCCTGATAGCCGCCTGTACCACATATCCATCCTTATCTTCTATCTTGTAAGGTTTTTTAACTGGAACAGCACCTTGGTTTACGGCTTTGTTGAAAGCTTCCTTCACATCTACAACTTCAACTGACCAGCGCTTTACACCGTCGCCGTGTTTTTGCTGAAAACTATGGATATCATAAGTATCAGGTTGCAATGCAGAGGTAACCAGTATCTTCAGCCCCTTTTTATTAGCAAGCAAGTAAGAACATCTGTCTCTGTGGCCAGTCTCAGGGCCTTTATATGCTACTATATCTAACCCAAATGCCTTTGCATGCCAATAAGCCCAAACCTTGGCCGAACCTACATAAAACTCTACAAAATCATATCCCCTGATACCCATTGCGTTGTTCGGTATCTTACTCGGAACGCCGCCGTAACATATATCCATTTTCATATTCAGTCAACCTTCAGTTTATTCTTTTCTATTTTACTTCTATAATAAGATATACAAAAGTAACGAAATGTGTTAGTGGTATCAAATTGGTCATATTTACACTAGTTTTACCTATGGTGATACGGTTCATTCCTAAGAATAGACATTGCTCTGTAAATCTGCTCTGTTGCAAATAAGCGAACCATCTGATGTGTGAGAGTCATTTTGGATAAGGATACTTTGCCTACGGCCTTGGCGTAAACTTCATCAGAAAAACCATAAGGGCCCCCTATTGAAAATATCATACCGCGCGTTCCGGCATTCATACGTTTTTGCATAAAATCTGAAAAGCCAACTGATGAATACTCTCTACCGTTCTCATCTAATAGCCATAACTCATCTCCGGGTTTGATGTAGCTGAGAATTTTTTCTCCCTCGGCTTTCTTTTGTTTCTGAGCATTCATACTGCGGGTATTCTTAATATCGGGCAGTACTTCCAGAGAGAATGGAATATAGTGATTTATCTTGGCTGCATACTCTGCCGTCAGGTCAGCTAGCCGCTTGTCATCAGTCTTGCCAATCGATAATAATATCAGCTTCAAGGCTTAGGTACCTTCATCATAGAAAAATTCTTCGTAATTAATTTTACCTTCATCATTTACTCTATAGATACATATTTCAGGAGCGTTCATTCTACTACCATCTTTAAAAGTTGCATCCATCTGCATTTTTAGAGAGAAATGCTTGCCTGATATTGAAAGGTCAGATATTGTGTTGCTATGGACTTCTTCAATCATACTATCAAACATTTTGTCCTTTTGGCGTTTCGCTTCCATTCCTCCTGTTCTTGAAGGGCCTGGTGCGTGATCTGGCTCTACTGATACTATGTCATCTGAGTATAACTCATTGACGGCTGTATCAAAATCTCCTTTACTACAGTATTCGATTAGTTTTTCAGCAATTTGTTTCGTTGTCATAATAGCATTTAGAATTATTTAATGATTGAATGAAGTATATCACAAATTAAAAACTTAATGATAATTTATTTAGAATATTATGATAAAACTTTGTTTCGAGTATTTAATTTTCTATTCTATTAACATATAAAAGCCCGACCATATATAATATGATCGGGCTTGACAATAGAACAGCAATGTTTGGTCTTACGCCAGTTCCGCTTGTTCGCGAAGGCGGTTTGTCTCTTCTTCGCTTTCGGCAGTATGGCCAAAGATATTACCTATCTCTGATGTTACAAGCATATCCTGATATGACCTGAGCCCAGTACCCGCAGGTATCAGCTGGCCGAGAATGATATTCTCTTTCAGTCCGTTCAGGTGATCTACTTTACCGGAAACAGATGCTTCGGAAAGTACTTTTGTGGTTTCTTGGAAAGATGCGGCCGATAGCCAGCTTTCCGTAGAAAGAGATGCTTGTGTGATACCCAATAAAATAGGTTCTGCGATAGCTGATTCCGCTTCACGGAAAGCCGCTATCTCTTTTTCTTTCTTCTTGAGATCCTTATTTGCTTCTCTCACCTGTTTACGGGTGTAGATATGACCTTCTTTGAATTTACTTTCACCAACTTCAGTCACAACAACCATATCGCGTATTCTCTCGTTCTCATCAAGGAACTTGATTTTATCGATATTGTCGTTTTCAAGTAAGTGGGAGTCCCCAGAAGAAACTACCTTAACTTTCTGTAGCATCTGGCGAACTATCGTCTCGATGTGTTTATCGTTTATCTTCACACCCTGCATACGGTAAACGTCCTGTATCTCGTTAACTAGATATTCCTGAACCGCGTTAGGGCCTTTGATACGCAAGATATCGTGTGGGTTGATTGAACCTTCGGTAAGTCTATCACCTGCACGCACGAAGTCACCTTCCTGTACCAGGATATATTTACCCATCTGAACCATGTACTCGGTTCTTGTAAGTTCATCAAGTGAAGTAACTACTAGAACTCGTTGGCCACGTTTAGGTTTATCGAATGATACGATACCGTCAATCTCCGATACAACGGCTGGGCCTTGAGGCGCACGAGCTTCGAAGAGCTCGGTAACCCTCGGAAGACCACCAGTGATATCACGGTTACGGCCGAGATCACGAGGCATTTTCGCAAGCGGAGTACCAATTCCTACTTCCTCATTATCATCGACACGAAGCTGGGCTCTTGAAGGGATATTGTACGTTTTCAATACATTCCCTTCGCCGTCTATTATCTCGATTGACGGAGATTTAGTCCTATCTCTGGAATCCGTAACGATTTTAGTGATGTGGCCTGTCTGCTCATCATTTACCTCTCGGTATGTTACGTTTATTACAAGGTCCTTGTATCTAACACGCCCGTTGTTCTCAGTAATAATGGCAGTGTTATAAGGATCCCACTCATATATAAGAGCGTTTTTACTTATTTTTTGTCCATCTTTTACTTTCAGATTCGCACCGTAAGTAGCGTCATACTGTGTTAGTTGTCTTTCAGTCTCAGGATCAATAATCTTGATAACACCTGAACGAGAAACTACTATAGTTACTTCGCCCTCTTCACCTTCATAACTAACTGTCTTCATATTCTCGAATTCGATAATACCATCGAATTTCGAGATAACAGTAGATTGAGAAGCGACTAATGATGCTGTACCACCTGTGTGGAATGTACGGAGTGTAAGCTGAGTACCAGGCTCACCAATTGATTGTGATGCAATTGTCCCAACGGCCTCGCCAACATCGATAAGCTGGTTGGTGGCCATGTTCTTTCCATAACATTTTGCACAAACCCCGTGCCTTGTCTCGCAGGTAAGAACCGAACGAATCATTACTTTTTCCACAGCCGAATCTTCAATTTTCTGAGCAAGATCCTGATCTATAAGTAGATTTTTATCTACTATGATCTCGTCGGTAATCGGATCACGTACTTCGCTCAGGTTTACACGGCCCAATATTCTCTCATACAGAGATTCTTTGATGTCTTCCCCGTCTTTAAGGGCTGTCATGTTCACGCCACGGATAGTACCGCAGTCATCTTCGGTGATGATCACATCCTGTGCAACATCGTGAAGCCTACGAGTCAGATAACCTGCATCTGCTGTTTTCAGTGCTGTATCGGCAAGACCTTTACGGGCACCGTGGGTAGAGATGAAGTACTCAAGAATCGACAGACCTTCCTTAAAGTTGGAAATGATCGGATTCTCGATAAGTTCACCTGTAGAACCTGAAAGTGATTTTTTCGGTTTTGCCATCAGACCACGCATACCTGCTAGCTGGCGGATCTGCTCTTTTGAACCCCTCGCTTGGGAGTCAAGCATCATCCAGAACGGATTGAAACCGCCCATATCTTTTGCTAGCTGATTATATAGTTTGTCGGCAACACGGTTAGTAGCTGTTGACCACGCATCGATAATCTTATTATAGCGCTCACCGGATGATATCACACCCGCGGAGTATGCCATTTCGATCTTATCGATTTTTTTCTGTGCACTACCGATGATCTCGTCTTTCTCAAACGGAACAACGACATCCTGAATCGAAACTGAAAGACCACCTTGTGTCGCATAAGCGAACCCGAGTTCTTTCAGATTATCAAGGAAGGCAACTGTCTTGTCAAGGCCGGCGGCACGGAAACACGTACCGATAATCTGGCGAAGTCTTTTCTTAGTTAAAACTTCATTGATAAAGCCTAATTCTTCCGGCACGATCTCGTTAAAGATCATACGGCCAGTAGTAGTGTTCATAGTCTCGCCATTGTGCCTTACACGAACTACATCGTGAAGTTTAACACGGTTTGCGTGGTATGCTATGCGTAATTCATCCCATGACCCGTAAACTTTCTTATCGTTTTCGGTACCGATTCTGGCTTTGGTCATGTAGTAGATACCAAGTACCATGTCCTGCGAAGGTACGGCTATAGGGTCACCATTCTGAGTGTGCATGATATTGTGAGGCGCAAGAATCAGTAGCATGGCCTCCAGCTGTGCCTCAAAGGACAGAGGTACGTGCACCGCCATCTGGTCACCATCGAAATCGGCGTTGAATGCAGTACAAACAAGAGGGTGAAGCTGAATCGCCTTACCTTCTACAAGTCTCGGCTGGAACGCCTGGATACCAAGCCTGTGAAGAGTCGGTGCACGGTTGAGCATAACCGGGTGCCCTTCAATAGCTTTTTCTAGGATATCCCATACTTCAACTGTTTTACGCTCTACCATTTTCTTGGCAGACTTAACAGTCTTCACGTGCCCTCGTTCGATAAGCTTACGAATAACGAAAGGCTTAAAGAGCTCAACGGCCATATCCTTAGGCATACCGCACTCATGTATCTGTAGCTCAGGGCCAACAACGATAACGGAACGACCAGAATAATCTACACGCTTACCGAGAAGGTTCTGACGGAAACGGCCAGTCTTACCTTTGAGAGTATCTGCAAGCGATTTAAGTGCACGTTGTGATTCGGCCCTAACAGCACGGCGAGAGTTATCGAATAATGCATCAACTGATTCTTGAAGCATTCTTTTCTCATTTCTGAGGATTACTTCAGGTGCTTTGATATCGATCAGTCTTTTAAGCCTGTTATTACGAATAATAACTCGGCGATAAAGATCATTAAGATCCGAAGTCGCGAACCTACCACCCTCTAGCGGCACAAGCGGCCTTAGATCTGGTGGGATAACCGGAACTACATCAAGAACCATCCACTCTGGGCGGTTTGCTACTCTACCGTCAAGATCAGGACGGAAAGCATCAAGAATTCTAAGTCTTTTAAGAATATCTGCTTTTTTCGCCTGAGAAGTCTCTACATTGAGTCTTTCTTTCATTGTATAGTAATCGTCCATCGGTACGATACGGCGAAGTATTTCCTTAACCGCTTCACCACCGATTAGAGCGAGGAACTTCTTAGGATCTTCATCATCCATTTCGAAGTAATCCTCTGGCATAGTATCGAGTATGTCAAGATACTGCTCCTCTGTAAGAAGGTCATTTTTTTGAAGACCTGTCTCACCGGGTTGAACAACAACGTAGGATTCGTAATAAACGATTCTCTCAACATCCTTTGTAGGCATACCAAGTATACCACTGATCTTAGAAGGTAGTGATCTTAGGAACCACACGTGTACAACTGGTACTGCGAGCATGATATGCCCCATTCTCTCACGTCGTACTGATTTCTGAGTTACTTCAACACCGCAACGATCACATACGATGCCTTTATATCTTATTCTCTTGTATTTACCGCAAGCACATTCCCAGTCCTTGATAGGGCCGAAAATCTTCTCGCAGAAAAGCCCGTCCTTTTCTGGGCGGAACGAACGGTAATTGATTGTTTCAGGCTTTGTTACCTCGCCCCGCGACCTGTCAAGGATCTCATCCGGAGACGCTATCTTGATGGATATGCTGCTGAATCCTTTTCTAGGAATTGAAACTGTATGCATTAATCTTCCTTTGGGTTTTCGTTCTTCTCTAATTAACTGATATGAACGTCGAGGCAGAGACCTTGAAGCTCTCTAACCAATACATTAAATGACTCTGGTATGTTAGGATCTGGCATATTCTCACCTTTGACTATTGATTCGTACATCTTGGCACGGCCCTGAACGTCATCGGATTTAACAGTAAGCATTTCCTGTAGCGTATGTGCCGCACCGTATGCTTCAAGTGCCCATACCTCCATCTCACCAAGTCTCTGGCCACCGAACTGTGCTTTACCACCTAGCGGTTGCTGGGTGATAAGTGAGTAAGGGCCAATAGAACGAGCGTGTAGTTTATCTTCCACAAGGTGGCTTAATTTAAGCATGTAGATGATACCTACTGTAATCTTCTCACGGAACTGTTCACCAGTACGCCCGTCATATAGCTGGGCTTTACCGTCCCTCGGGAGTCCGGCGGCTTCTAGGAAGTCCCCTACCTCATCCCAAGTGGCCCCATCAAAAATAGGTGTGGCGAAATGTTCGCCGAGTTTGAGCCCTGCCCATCCGAGAGCTGTCTCGTATAACTGGCCAAGGTTCATCCTAGAAGGTACACCAAGCGGGTTCAGGATAATCTGGATTGGAGTACCGTCCGGCAGGAACGGCATATCCTCAGGCAGTACAACCTTTGATACGATACCCTTGTTACCGTGGCGGCCCGCCATCTTATCACCGACCTGTAGCTTACGTTTTTTCGCTACATATACTTTTGCCATCTGTAGTATGCCCGGCTGAAGCTCATCGCCTGCCGCGAGTTTGCTCTTCTCGGCTCTGTAGTCGGCTTTGATATCATTTCGGAGTTTCTGATAATTGCTTATCATATCACCGATGATATCAGTTTTTTCTTCGTCTTCAATGAATTTCTCGTTTTTATCGAGAAGCTCTGGTTTCAGAATACCTTCAAGGTATTTCTCTTTGATAAGTGCTGCTGTTACATCGGTACCGCCACGAACGACGTTTACGTTATTCGACAGTCTGATACCGAGTGTTTTTTCGCCTTCCAGGACTTCGCCGAATCTGTTGATGAAATCATCATCAAGTTTTTTGACAGTCTTGCGCTCTCTTGTGCTGATTGCTTCCTGGCGTTTTTTCTCCTCGTTACGAGTAGCTTTATCCATTGTCAGAAGTCGGCGGGTAAAGAGTTTAGTATTGATAACGACACCTTTTAGGCCAGGTGTAGCTTTCAGTGAAACATCTTTTACATCGCCGGCTTTATCACCGAATATAGCTCTTAGAAGTTTTTCTTCAGGGGTCGGATCTGTCTCACCTTTAGGTGTGATCTTACCGATCAGGATATCACCTTCTCTGATTTTAGCACCTACGCGTACAATACCGTGATCGTCGAGGTCTTTAGTTGCCTCTTCAGATACGTTTGGTATCTCGCGGGTGAATTCTTCTTCGCCGCGTTTGGTGTCTCTTACCTGAAGTGTAAACTCCTCGATGTGTATCGAAGTGAATATATCCTGAGATACGAGTTCCTGAGACACGATGATCGCATCCTCAAAGTTGTAACCGCGCCAAGGCATAAATGCCACTAGAACGTTCTGGCCGAGCCCAAGCTCTGCCATTTCCGTTGAAGCACCGTCGGCCAGAGGCTGATCTTTTACAACCTTATCCCCAGGCAGTACCAGTGGCCGCTGGTTAATACATGTATCTTGGTTTGTACGGAAGAATTTCTTCAGTTTGTAGGTAACTACATCGTTGTATGAGAAATCAACCAGTTTCTGATTCTTATCTCTTGTATCAATATATTTAACACGGATCTGATCTGATGACACCGACTCTACAACCCCTTCTCCCTGAGCGAGTATCATTGTACGTGAGTCCTTGGCAGCTCTCGCCTCCATACCAGTACCTACGAACGGTGCGTTTGGTTGTACGAGTGGAACCGCCTGGCGCTGCATATTCGAGCCCATAAGTGCACGGTTCGCATCATCGTGCTCCAAGAACGGTATCATTGAAGATGCAAGCGAGGTTATCTGATCTGTAGATACATCCATATATTCGATATCGGATGGATCAACAATCAAGAAGTCGCCAGATTTACGTGCTTTGATACGGTTTCCGATAAAGTTACCTTCGGCATCGATAGGAGCTGATGCAGGTGCGAGTATCGAACCGTCTTCTTTTTCCGCAGGCAGGTAAACTATCTCTTCTGTCGCTCTACCGTTTTCAACTTTACGATACGGAGTTTCGATGAAACCGAGGTCGTTGATGATTGAGTGAATGGCAAGAGAAGATATCAGACCGATATTCGGACCCTCTGGGGTCTCGATAGGGCAAAGTCTTCCGTAGTGCGTGTAGTGAACGTCACGAACCTCGAAGCCCGCTCTTTCTCGAGTAAGACCGCCGGGGCCGAGTGCCGAAGTACGGCGTTTGTGAGTCAGTTCTGCCAGAGGGTTAGTCTGGTCCATGAACTGGCTAAGCTGGTTAGTACCGAAGAACTGGTTGACAACCGAACTAATCGTACGCGCGTTGACAAGCTCAGAAGGCGTCAGGTTTTCACCATCATGTACAGAAAGTCTTTCCTTGATCGTGCGGGACATACGAGTAAGGCCGACGTTGAACTGAGCGCCCATCTGCTCGCCTACTGTACGCACGCGTCTGTTGGAAAGGTGATCGATATCGTCCCCTGTGTACTTGTTCTTATGCAGGAAGATAAGCTGGCGAATTATCGCTACTATGTCTTCTGTAGTAAGAGTAGTGATCTCGGGATCGATATCTAAGTCCAGTTTATCATTTAGCCTGAAACGGCCGACGATACCCAGGTCATATCTTTTTTCGGTAAAGAAAAGTTTTTCGAGTAAACCCATGGCTGTTTCGATATCCGGCGGCTCAGAGGAACGGAGCTGTCTGTATATAACCTCTAGAGCGTCCTCGCGGCTTTTTGAAACGTCTTTAGAAAGGGTTCTGGCTATCAGCGGCTCATCATTAGGATCGATATAATCGAATAATCTAAGTGATTCTACCTCTGCCTTACCCAGCCCCTCTAGAAGCTCTTCATCGATTACCATATCACGAGTGGCGATTATCTCACCTGTTGACATATCGATAACATCTGATGCTATACGGCGGCCGATATGGTCTTCGGTCATGTCTTTGAAGTCCACATCCACTGCAAGCTCAAATAGCTGTAGAAGGTCCTCATCCGAAGAATATCCTAAGGCTCTGAGTAATGTAGTTACTGGGAATTTCTTTTTCCTGTCGATGTATGCGTACATCACATCATGGATATCGGTAGTGAACTCAATCCAAGAACCGCGGAAAGGTATCACTCTCGCGCTATAGATACGAGTACCGTTCGGGTGAACGTTATCGTCGAAGAAAACGCCCGGTGAACGGTGTATCTGGCTGACTACAACCCTTTCCGCACCGTTGATGATAAACGTACCGCGCTCTGTCATCGCTGGGATATTACCGAGGTAAACTTCCTGCTCAACAGCATCGATGTAATCTTCTGATTTCTTATCCGCTTTAGAGGAAAGCCTAAGTTTGGCTTTGAGGGGTTTGGAGAAAGTAAGCTCACGCTCACGGCACTCTTCCTCGGTGTACTTAGGTTTCTCGATGAAGTATTCCATAAAGTCGAGCTGGAACACCTCGGAGGAGTCATCAATCGGGAAATTGTTTTTGAATGCGTATTGAAGGCCGGTGCCTTTTCTTTTCGAGGGCGTTCTGTGTTCTTGCAGAAAGTCATCGAAAGAGTCAATTTGAATATTAAGCAGATCCGGGTAGTTAGGCTGGTAGCTTTTCTCAGCGAAAGATATTCTCTCGCGTATCCGGTTGACATCTGCGGTTGTTTTCAGTCTTTTGAAGCGACCTTCGAGTTGGTCGCTCACGGTCGGCTTATGGCCTTCATTATCTACCGGATCGAAATCGATAGTAATATCGGCTAAGGATTCGCGGACAAGTTCCTCTATCCTATTGTCGTCCATTTTACCTCCCAGTAAGGAATATCGAATTAAAAAAACAGGACTTTCCAACACCCCGTCATCTGGCGGAGCATTAGGAAGCCCTGTGGCTTATAACTTTCTGTATCTATCGAACAAATCTTGAAGAATAATTTTGTTCTTTATTAATTTTTTGCGATGTTTCAACGATGTCAGCTTAGATCATACGTTATTTCGCTATTTTAGTTATAAACTGGAACCGGCCAAAAACAGATCGGCTGCTTATGGCCCGTGTTCCGAGTCTATAGTATAGTTTATCAAGTAGTCGCTTTCGAAAGGCTAGGGGCAGTCAGATTACTTAAGAGTAACTTTTGCACCAGCTTCTTCAAGCTGCTTCTTGATATCTTCTGCTTCGTCTTTGCTCGCTTGTTCTTTAACAACTTTAGGAGCGGACTCTGCCATTTCCTTAGCTTCTTTCAGGCCAAGACCTGTGATAGCGCGGATAGCTTTGATAACGTTGAGTTTGCTGCCACCAGTTTCGGTTAGCTCTACATCGAACTCGGTTTTTTCTTCAGCAGCTTCTCCGCCGCCTTCAGCGCCTGGCATAGCACCGGCCATCATTACAGGAGCCGCAGCACTCACGCCGAATTTTTCCTCAAGTGCCTCTTTTAGCTCAGCAGCTTCGCCGAGTGTAAGGTTTGATATCTCTTCGAGCAGTTTCTCGATTTTTTCTGACATTTTGAATCTCCGATTGGGATATTATATTCTTTGAAATTTCTATTTTATTTATGCGGCTTCGTTGTTTTTCTTGGCCGCTTCTTCTATAACAGAGGCAAGATCCCTGATCACAGCACCCATGGAGCCGGCTATACCGGACACAGGAGCCATTAGTGATCCCACGATACCTGCTATCATGTCTTCTCTTGTTGGTAGCGTAGCTACTTTTTTCAGTTCCGAACCTGGGTAGAACTGACCTTCGATAACGGCTGCTTTCAATTTCGGCTGTTCGCCGTCATCGAAAGATTTTTTAATCAATTTGGCCGGGGCCACCGGGTTATCGCTACCCAGTATGATTGCCGAAGGACCGGCGAAAACATCGTCGGGTATAGAATCATACCCGCCTGCTTCTTCCAGTGCCCTTTTCAGAAGGGTGTTCTTGGCAACTGTCATCGTAATGCCCTCTTTGCGGAGTTCATCACGGAAAGCGACAGTTTTCTGTACGTTCATTCCACCGAAATCAACAAGGTAAACACCCTCTGCCTGCTTGATCTTATCAGCTATTGCGCTGACAACATCTTTTTTCTTTTGCAGTGATATCATATTGGTATTACCTTTTATGGTGTTAGTTGCCCATGCGCGACCGCTTTATCGAATTACTGATAGCGCGGAAGAGAAGCCGAATGTGGCAACTGGTTTGTGAGTGCGTAAAATTTTTAAACAACTAAGCGGCAAGTGGTTGTTACCCAAACGCCGCTTTGTTTTATTTTCTGATTATTTTTCTAGTTTGATAGAACCGTCGTTAACCTTAATACTCGGGCCCATGGTAGCTGAGAAGTACATGGACTTGACATATTTACCTTTGGCAGTTGACGGCTTGGCTTTCATTATGCTTGAGTAGAAAGCGTTGACGTTCTGTTGTAGTTTATCGGCATCAAATGAGCATTTACCCACTGAAGCGTGTATGTTACCAGCTTTATCGACACGGTATTCAATCTTACCGGCTTTAAGTTCGGTAACTGCTTTGGCTACATCAAATGTAACGGTACCGACTTTAGGGTTTGGCATAAGGCCACGCGGACCTAAAATTCTACCGAGCTGACCCACCTGACCCATCACATCGGGAGTGGCCACAACCACATCAACTTCTGCCCAGCCTTGTTTGATCTTGTCAACATATTCGTCGAGGCCTGCGAAATCCGCTCCGGCATCGAGTGCTTCCTGATCTTTGGGAGCACGTGCGAATACCAGTACTCTTACGTCCTTACCTGTACCATTGGGCAGGCTTACCGTGCCGCGAACCATCTGGTCGGCTTTACGTGGGTCAACCCCTAGCTGCATCGATACGTCGAAAGATTCGTCGAATTTAGCACTTGCCGTTTTCTTTACAAGTGATACAGCTTCATCGATCGCATAATCCTGTGATTTATCGATCTCGGTTTCGACAGCTCTGTATCGTTTTCCGTTTTTCTTTTTCATTGCGGTACTACCTTATTTGTAGTGTTGTCTGAAATTTTCATCAGTGTTAAATGCGAAAAGCCACGGCCGCAATCGCCAGTTCATCTACCGTGAAAAATATGATCTGTTCATATCTGTTCATATCCGTTCATATAATCTGAACGTTTGTGAACGTTTTCCCGGGGGAGACGAGACTTTTCAGTTTCCTTGCTATGCTAATGCAATGTTAGGAAAACACTGAGAAATACTGAATTTTTAAGGAACAAAAGCCGAATAGGTAAAATATATCTAAGCGATCAATTTTCAGAGAATTCAACGCCCATGGCACGAGCTGTACCGCGTATCATTTCTACTGCTTGGTCGATAGAAGTGGTGTTTAGATCAGCCATTTTTATTTTTGCTATCTCTTCACACTGTTCACGGTTTATCGTACCTACTTTATTCTTGTTTGGTTCTGCCGAGCCGCTTTTAAGCTTGAGAGTGTCCTTGATGAGAACGGCCGCCGGTGGCGACTTGATCTCAAAGGTAAAAGACTTATCACTGTAAAAAGTGATAAGAGCTGGAAGGATCATGCCTTTTTGACTCTGGGACTGACCGTTGAACGCCTTTACGAACTCCATACCGTTCAGACCTCTCTGGCCGAAGGCCGGGCCTACTGGAGGCGACATTGACGCTTCACCGGCTTTTAACTGAAGTTTGAACTGACCTGCTACTTTTTTTGCCATCTTACTATTCCGATTTGGGAATAAGAAATACTTATAAATTGTTAATGATAGAAAGGGGGTTTAGCGATTACAGCTGTTCCATCTCTACCTGACCGAAGTCCAGTTCCACGGGTGTCTTTCGACCGAGGATTCCAACTTCGACTTTTAGTTTCTGTTTTTCGATATTGACTTCTTTGATAATACCTGAGAAGGTATTGAAAGGTCCTTCTATCACTTTAACGCCGTCCCCTACTTGGAACTCTGTTTCAATGGTCGCGATATCTTTTCTTTCTTCCAGGCGACCTATAATCCGCGCTACCTCATCAGGCCTAAGAGCCTGAGGTTCTGTTTTACGGCCAACGAATGAAACGACACCGTTCAGATTTGTTATGGTATCGAAGACTTTTTTTGTCATCGCGGCCTTCACCATAACATATCCTGGGAGAAAGTTTTTGGTACGGGTGCGTTTTTTTCCGTTTCGGACTTCGTAAACCGTTTCTTCCGGGATTACGATTTCGGCTACGTCATCACTGATGCCTAGCCTGTCGCTTTCACGTTCGATAAGTTCTTTGACTTTTTGCTCATGGCTGGTGAAGGTACGCAGGGCATACCATTTGAACTCGATAGATTCCTCTACTGTGTTCTTTTGGTCTTGAATCCTGTTGTAGTCTTCTTTATTTAAATGTATATCAGCCATTGGGTATAAAGCCTATTGATTTTTCAGATTTAGATGAGGTCAGCCAGAAGGCCTACTATGGTTTTCAGCCCGAAATCCATAACGCCCACCAGCAGTGTGATTATGACGGTAACCACGAGAACAACTATTGTCGATTCTTTAAGCTGTTCTTTAGAGGGCCACGAGACTTTTTTCATCTCGGCCTGAACCTCGCCTACAAAACCTTTTATATTTCCAACCATCTGGCTATCCGCCTTTAGATATCGTTAACATTTCAATTTAGCACGGGTGGTAGGACTTGAACCCACAGCCAACGGTTTTGGAGACCGCTACTCTACCAATTGAGCTACACCCGTATATTATCCAGTATATTTCGAGTCCAGCATTATATAGGCTAGAACCCGACAAGCAAAATACCATTCGTTTCAAGAGCTAGCGAGCGGACTTGAACCGCCGACCTCTTCCTTACCAAGGAAGTGCTCTACCACTGAGCTACGCCAGCAAGAAAGCATCCAAAAATCTCAAAGCTCTGCTCAAAACACAAGAAAGGAAGCTTTTCATGAAAGCTCCCTGCCTTAAGATAAACTTTTTCCGCCCGCACTTTAAGCTTACCAAAGCGGAAGTGCGTAAAGGCCAGTTACGGCAATCGCAACGCCATAACAAAACCATATCAATAGCACCACATCAATAGTTTGTGCACTATTTCAGTGAGATCATTTTTGAGCGGGAGACGAGATTCGAACTCGCGACCCTCAGCTTGGAAGGCTGATGCTCT
>CAYWYR010000014.1:0-87633 GCA_964462685.1 uncultured Hyphomicrobiales bacterium
ATTATAAGAGATTTGGTATAAAATGGATAAAGTAGTAGAGATGTTTCAAAGAAAGCATAGTGTACTGTTGTTAGCAATATCAATATTCTATTTAATATTATTTTTCAATTCAATATCGGGAGATGCTTCTATTTATTTCAGTTATGCTGATAATTTTTTCGATCTGCCGTTCTCTTATAGTCCCGGGATAGTCAAATATGGCGCTACAGGACCATTATATGTTTTTTACCTAGCTATAATAAAATTATTGTTTGGAAGTGTATGGATTGCTTCGGCTAAAATCTTTAACTGGTTATTAATATTAACTGGTTTTTGGTTATTAGGTAAGATAGTAGGTAAAAATAAACTTATTTATTTAGTGTATATTTCTGCCTTGTGTACTGGCTTATGGTTAACTTCACTAGAGTTATATGAAACGGGTTTACTATTCTTTTTTACAAGTGTTGTATTATACCTCATGAAAGATAATAAAACATTATCAATCATTCTGTTTGGTTTATTACCACTAATTAGGCCTGAAACGATACTCATCAGTATCTGCTTTCAACTTTATGAATATAAACAAAGAAAAGACCTAAAGTATAGTATTTCTACTTCTTTCGTAGCTTACATACCTCTACTTATATACAGCTTGTATATGTACAATCATACTGGTACTTTTATACCTACTTCTATAGAAGGTAGAGCAATCTTCGCTTTAGAAAACGGTGATTATATAGATAGATTAGTAACAACAATAAAATCACTTCTAAGGCCCTCTGGACTAATTTACATTGTCTTTGCTTTTTCAATGTTCACCCTAATCAAGAGGGTCAAAGACAATATAATATATTATATACCAATCTTGATTTTTACCACTCTGTACTTATTATCTCCTCCTAGCCAATATATAACTCGATACTTGCTAGTAATACTACCTTTTATTATTATTTTACTTACCTACCTTTTACATGATATTGCCAATAGTAAAAGTAATGTAAAGTACTTCCAATTGTCTCTACTTTCATTTATGTTTTTGTTTTTAGGAGCTACGATATTTATTAAGCAAAAATTAACTAGATATGATGATAATTATAATACAGTTTTGCTATATGATCTGAATAGGGTAATAGATTCTATAGGTATTATAAATTCTAATGTCCTTATATATGAAATTCAAGCACAATATAACCAGCAAGATATTGACTATATCAGTGCTGATGGTATTGTGGGAGGAGAAATATTTCCATTCCTTAAAAACGAGATAAGTTTTAAAGAATGGTTAGACTATTATGATATAGAATATATAGTAACTATGAACGGATATGGATATAGAAAGTCATTAAGATCAACTGAACTCTTTGAATTATATCAGCATGATGTAGAGAATCAAATTGGATCAAACATAATTATAGATAAAGTAGAGTTAAAAAAAATATTCAGTAATCCAATATTCACTTCATCTATGAATATAGATACTGTAAAATATGAAGGTTATGGTAATGTACTATTTAAACTTTATGAGGAAGAAAACAAAAGTTGGGTAGGTCACCCGCCATTCTGGAATTCAATATATAAAATTAAATGATATAGTAACCCTCTTTTGAGTTTTACGAGAGCTACAAGTAGGACATATCATAATTAAACTATTTATTACTTAATTCTATGTAATTTATCTTTGTTATATACAGCTTTAAATCTGAATATTAATAACTACTGATACTAATATCTTTAAAGTTATTGTATAATAATATTGTTACATGAAAAAATCCCATCTTCGAAAAAAGATAGGCTTTGACTGTTTAAAAGTATAAGATAGATTATTATTCTGGCGATGAAATTTTGTTCAATTACTCAGTTATTAAATTCGCCATATCAGATAGGTTCAACTGTCTATCGAAGAACATAACATCATCTACATATCCATTAAAATCACTTTTAAGATCATGTCTCGCACCAACTCTTAATGAAAGGTTGTTTGCTACAGGAAGATATGTGGAACTGGATGAAGCTAATTCACCATCAACATATATTTTACCTATTTGTGTGATATGATCAAAGTTATAAATTATATTATGCCAAAGGCCATCGTACATAGGGTTCTCATATCCAACGAAGCCATTTTTTTTATCTGACCTACTCCAGAACTCATAAGATCCATTCTGAGTTATGCCGAAATACCAAGCAGCTTTATCGGCAGGATATATCCATTTTGATAGTATATCAATATGAGTTTCGTATGCTAATTGCTCTCTGGAATCTATTTTAACCCACATGGAAATACCAAAATCGTCTCTGAAATCGAAGTTTTGTGATACGCCAGGAGTTTCGTTCAACAATATAGGCGGCTTCTCGAAATCGATATATTGTTCTAGTTCGATTTTAACTGCTGAGTTTTCGTTCCCAAATCTATCAGTAGTAAAAGTTGTGTTGTGATTTCTCCCTATTAGACTATAAATCCCATAGTCTAAGTAATCATTATTAAAAGGCAAGTAGATTACCGCATCAGAAACATACATATCACCATCATGGGATATACCTTCTATGGTTACTTCTTCTTCCTTTGTATCTAGCACATCTACAGGGTCTTCAAGCTTGTCGCAGCTTGTTAATGCAAGTGCGAAAGCTATAGTCGCTAGTAGCTTTTTCATTGAAACTCCTTTGGTTATTGATTATCGATATATATAATAACACTTAACTTACATAAAAAGTCACACTTTAATGTAAAAAAGTTGAAAATGACTAAAAATTTAATAGTATACTATCTTATCTACTATAAGATGCTATGTTGGCTATGGCGCTTTGAGATAGCGCTCCGTTTACGAACATAAGATCATCCAAATAGCCGTTAAATGCTGTGTTGCCATCGATTCCTCCACCAATTCTGAGAACCGTGTTATTATTGGAAACTTCAGTTATATCCTCTGAACTGACTTCTTGGCCGTCAAGATATAGTTTTGCTACGCCTTCAGTTTGGTTGAAGGTCATAGCTACATGATTCCAATTCCATGATACTAACCTAGCACTTCCAATAAGTATTATACTTTTTGATGAGTTGCGTAGCCTACCGATCACATTCCCGTTTCTATTTATAGCTATAGAATATTCACGGTTTAAAAGTCTGTCTCGGGACCATTTAGATATTATATCTGTTTCATTCCCCAGCATATTATGTAATTGAGCATTCCCCTGCATCATCCAGAAGCTCACGGTAAAACTGCCGTCAAAGGTAAGCTCGTTGCTCTCAAATACTACCATATCGATAAATCTGTTGGTTTCCAAAGCACCATTAATATTCCCGAAACGGTCTGTATCATAAGAGATGCTTTTGACGACTGTTGTCAGCCCTTTTACGATTTCCGTTGTGTTGGAATTAAAGGGAAAGTATGCCCAAAGCCCGGATATAAAGTATCGATCCTCATTATGTCGAACTTCTAAGTCAATCGTTCCGCTGCCTGTTTCTTCAACAACTTCTTCAGTTTCCAATGGGTTTATGTTCACTTTCTCGCATCCAAAAAGCAATAGGGAAAAAGTAAATACGGTTAGAAGTCTTATAATCATATTTAGCATGTATTTTTTTGATTTGATTAGAGTATCACTGTAAAATAAGGTTTATAGGCAAACTGTTAAATACATTTACCAATATTAGGTTTAGAAATACATCTGTTCTATACATGACACATTTATTACAACCTAATGAAAACGGGCTTTATTGTGCGGCGGGAGATTTTTATATCGATCCTTGGCGGCCTGTGGAAAAAGCAGTAATCACTCACGGCCACTCCGATCACGCAAGGTGGGGGAGCAAGCACTATCTTTCACATACCCATAGCGAGTCGATACTAAGAAAAAGACTCGGGGCTGATATTAGCTTAGAAACTCTCCCTTATGATGAAGCAGTACAGATAAACGGTGTTAACGTATCGCTGCACCCTGCCGGACATCTTTTGGGATCAGCACAGATTAGGGTTGAATATGGAGGTGAGATATGGGTCGTAACCGGGGATTACAAACTGGGCAAAGACTCTACATGCACTCCGTTCGAACCTGTAAAATGCCATACATTTATTACCGAATCCACTTTCGGGCTGCCTATCTACCGCTGGAAAGACGATAAAGAGATATTCGCTGATATGAATAAGTGGTGGGCAAAAAACGCTAGCGAGGGTATTACATCCATAGTATTCGCCTACGCTCTTGGCAAAGCTCAGAGAGTTATCGCCGGGCTTGATCCTGCTATCGGAACAATTTACACCCATGGTTCTGTTGAGAAAATGACTGATTCTTACAGGGAGTACGGTATAGACTTGCCAGAAACAACGTATCTTTTGGCCGAAAAAGATAAATCAAATTTTACTACAGGACTGGTAATCGCTCCGCCTTCCTTCGATAATCCAGGCTCACTTAAACGTTTCAAGAAAAAAGCCAGGGCATTTGCCTCAGGTTGGATGCAGATAAGGGGTAAACGCCGCAGACGATCAATGGAAAAAGGTTTTATATTATCTGACCATGCTGACTGGCCGGGGCTACATGAAGCCATAAATGCAACTGGTGCTGAAAATATCCTTATTACACATGGTTACACTAAGATATTGTCTAAATGGCTGACCGAGCAGGGATATAATGCCTTGCCTTTAGAAACCCAATATGTAGGGGAAGGTGGGGAACTTGAAGCATTATCAGATAGGGAAGATGAGGATTCCGATAGCGAGGATAACTCAAACAGGTCTGAGTTGGATATTAAGGTAGAATCAGAAGACCAATCCAATGAGGTTCAAACTTGAATAGGTTTGTACAGCTGTTTACTGAGCTCGATTCCACCACTAAAACCCTTGTTAAAATCGAGTCAATGAGGAAGTATTTTGAGGAATCCGGTAAAATGGATACTTTATGGGCTGTTGCATACCTTACAGGAAGGAGACCGCGTAGGCCCATTAAAACGGCAAATCTACGTAAGTGGGCCGCAGAAGAGGCTGGGATTCCAGACTGGCTGTTCAATGAATCATATTACACAGTTGGGGATCTCAGTGAGACAATATCCCTCATTATGCCAGAAGGTGAAGGGATTCTAGAGGGCGCTCTCGGTGATTGGGTAGAAGAAGAAATACTACCCTTGAGAGGTATGGATGAGGAAGAGCAAAAGGAAAGGATTATCTCTCATTTACTTGAAATGAAGAAAATGCAGAGATTCGTTTTTATAAAATTGATCACATCCAGTTTTAGGGTTGGGGTATCCCAGGCTTTGGTTACCAAGGCATTAGCAAAATTTACCGATCTGGAAGAAGCTGTAATCGCACACAGGCTAATGGGGGAATGGGCTCCGAGCGAGAGCTTTTATGATAAGTTGATCAGTAAAGAAGATACTTCGGATGATATAAGCAGGCCGTATCCGTTTTATCTCGCTTACCAGTTGGAAGGTAATTTGGCTGATCTCGGGGAAACCAGCGAATGGCTTGTGGAGTGGAAGTATGACGGCATAAGATGCCAGATTATCAAGAGGGATGGGCAGGTATTTATATGGTCTCGCGGCGAGGAAATGTTAAACAACACTTTTCCAGAAATCGAGATAGCAGCCCAGCATTTGCCGGACGGGACTGTTTTGGACAGTGAATTAATGGCATGGCAGGATAATATGCCTATGCCTTTCTCAGCGCTTCAGAAGCGTATCGGTAGAAAGAAACCTACTAAGAAAATATTGGCCGAGGTTCCGATAGCCGCTATTTGTTTCGATATGGTTGAATATGGTTCAACTGATTTACGTGAGCTACCTCTGGCCGACCGCAGGCAGCAGATGACGCAGGTCATTAAGCAGACTGGAAATAGCCACTTGGTAGAAAGTATCGCTGTTAAAGCTGAAAACTGGGATACCTATGCCGATATAAGAAGCCAAGCGAGAGAGAAGCGAGTTGAAGGGTTTATGATTAAGCGGCTGGATTCAACTTACCGTACTGGAAGGCGTAAAGGCGACTGGTGGAAATGGAAGATCGATCCGCTAACCGTTGATGCTGTAATGATCTACGCACAACGCGGCTCAGGTAGGCGTGCCACAATGTATTCGGATTATACTTTCGCCGTATGGGATGGTGAGGGAAAACTTATACCATTTACAAAAGCATATTCCGGCCTTACGGATAAGGAGATGTCAAGAGTTGATAAATGGATTAAATCAAATACTATTGAAAGGTTCGGGCCGGTACGGTCAGTTAAGAAAGAGTTGGTATTTGAAGTAGCTTTCGAAGGGATAAACGAATCCAGCAGGCATAAGTCCGGTATCGCTGTGAGATTCCCGCGTATCCTCCGCTGGCGAGAGGATAAAAAACCAGAGGATGCGGATACTCTGGAATCACTTCAGAAAATGCTGGAGATGGTTAACCGATAATATCTTTAAAAAGATATCTTACGATTTACCTGTCAGCGGGAATCTTCCAAGAAGAGAGCCTATTACGCCTATCAAAAGGCTTGAGGTCTCTACCCATATCTGCCTTTCGGCTAGCCAGTGCTTGCCACGAGTCCAATACTTCCAACTATCCCCGAGGTAAAAGTCCAGCATTGATTCATCCACCATATACCCACCGAAAAATGTAGGGTTGTAATCTATTATATATACATAAACCGATAGAGCGCCCATAGCCAAACCGTATATGATAAGTGCATATACTAATCCGATAACTATTCTCCATAGCATTTTGATCATACTATATCCTCCAGCGAATGGATGAGTACGTCTCGCGGTTTGGAACCGTTTGCTGGGCCAACTACACCAGCGGATTCTAATTCGTCCATCATTCTGCCGGCCCTTGCATAACCGATTCTGAGCTGCCTTTGGAACATACTGGTACTCGCCTTACCCGCGGAAAGCAATAATGATGCTGCTTCCATAAACAGTGGGTCGCGGTCTTTCGGATCGATCATATCTGTTGGGTCGCTCTCTTCCACCACGCTCGGTAGCATATAAGGCATATTATAACCACTTTGTTCAGATATATGATCGCATATATTGTCTATCTCGTCTGTAGAGACAAAACAGTTCTGAACTCTATCAGGTTTGGGCTTTCCTGGTGGCAATACAAGGGCATCACCTCGCCCGAGCAGCTTATCAGCCCCTGGGCCGTCCAGTATAGTTCTGGAATCGATCTTAGATGCTACCATATATGATACACGTGCCGGAAAATTGGCTTTTATAAGTCCAGTTATAACGTTTACCGATGGCCTTTGGGTAGCAAGTACTATATGGATACCGATTGCTCTTGCTTTTTGTGCCAGTCTTACTATCGGCGTTTCCACTTCTTTTCCCGCCGTCATTATCAGATCGGCGAACTCATCTATGATGACGACGATGTATGGCATTTCCCTGTGAACCATATCGGTGCGGTCCTTTAGTTTGCCTTGCCTCACCTTATTGTTATAATCCTCGATATTCTTCTGGCCTACTTTGGCAAGTATCGTATATCTGTTTTCCATTTCCTCAACAGTGGAGTTTAGTATAAGCTTTGCATCGTCTGGGTCTGTAACGATAGTATCCCTTACATCTGGGCTCGCAGCCATATAATGGTTTTTAAGGGCTGAGTACTGAGTCATTTCGACTTGTTTAGGGTCGATGATAACAAACTTCAGTTCGCTAGGGTGTTTCTTATATAGTAGCGAGGCTATCAGCCCGTTAACACCTACGGATTTACCGCTACCGGTTGATCCCGCTATAAGAAGGTGCGGCATTTTCGCAAGATCGAGCATATATATATCACCCGATATATCCTTACCGAAGGCTATCGGTAGTATGTAATCACAATCCTTAAATGCTTTGGTGGCTATCACCGAGGAGAATGTAACCAGAGATGGATTGTTGTTCGGTATCTCCACCCCAACTGTACCCTTGCCTGGGATCGGTGCTATAATCCTGATGCCACGAGCTTTTAAAGCCATCGCAAGGTCATCGCTTAAGCTTTCGATTCTTGATACTTTGATACCGTCACCCGGTACGAACTCATACTGAGTGACTACCGGCCCTGGGGTGACTTCAAGATTCTTGATCGTAATCCTGAATGTTTCGAGTTTTTCTTCAAGAATGCGAGCGTTCATTTTCAGTTCCGCGTCATCCACCTTATTAATACCAGTATCTTTATTAAGGAGTTTTAGCCCTGGAAACTCAAAGCTGATATCTTTGTCATGTATCGCTGTGGAAAGTGGCTCGTCATATTCGGGGCCTTCTTTTTCAACTACTGTTACCTTCAAAGGGTCTTTATGCCCAGCGGGGAGGTCAACCTCAATATTATCTTGATTATGATTTTCCGATTTATCAGGGAGACTGCTCAAGAGATTTTCAAGTTCACCTGTCAGTCCGTCAATATCATCTGATTTTATCTCTGTTTCTAAGTGAAGGCTCTCAACTGTATTCGAGGTGTTTCCTGAATTTTCTAAATATTCAAGATCTTTATCTTCTCTTTCTGTAATCCCAGCTTGTGAGCTAGTATTGATTCCGTTTTTTGCACTAACGATCTCTATTTCATCTTCGAGATCGTCATCGAGAAGATGGCTTATCGCAGTATCGTGTCTGTGAATCTCCAGATTGTGTTTAGTGTCTTCTTGTTCTTCTTTTCTTTGGTTTATTACGATGTTTGGGGTATCTATATCGACATCAGAGCTGTTTTCTGCTTTAGATGATTCTGTTTCTTCTATCTCCTCGATGCCGCTATTTTTATGCTTTGATTCTTTATAATCAGATACTTTGTTTTCGATAGATGAGCGGCTTTTATCTATCCAGTTCTTCAACACAGAACCTGTCCTTTCAGCAGCGGAACCAGCTACAGCCCCGCTTCTGTTCAGAAGCCTGTTCCAGTCGATATCCAGATTCAGCAGTATTAGTGCTAGAAACCCGAGTGAGGATGCGATTATGATTCCCGCTGTTCCAATTAGATTGGAGACTGAATCAGCTATAAAAAATCCGATCAGGCCTGACCATTCCGTACCTAAGCCGGGGAAAGCTAATGTCCAGGCTCCCATCATTATCGAAAATGCTATTGATATTATTCCGAAGGTTATCAGCCTATGTATGGTCTTCTCCCTTACTTTACCATCAAAAAGTAAGTCTCTGGAAGGCAGGAAAAGAATAATGATTCCGAGAATGCCCACCAAGCCGAACATCTTGTTTATCACGAAATCGGATATCTTAGCTCCTAAAAGTCCGAGCCAGTTCTCTGTCATCTCCGCTTTCGCAGATATAACGCTATCTGGGGAGAACATACCGAAAATCTCACCTATAGGGAAATTGACGTTCATCTGGTCGGCACGGGAGTAGCTGACAACCGAGAGAAGTATCATAATAAGTATGAAACCTAATAACGCCCCGGTCAGTTTTAGATGGGTAGCAGATCCGCTTTTAGATGAACTTTTCTTGGCGGATTTGGTGTTTGTTTTTTTTGTTTTGGATGCTGCTTTTGGCTTTCTTTTCTTACTATTGGTAGGATTATCAGTCTTTGTTCCGTTATCAGCTTTGATCCGTTCGATGATTATATCATCGCCCTGACTGTCATTCATGCCTTCTTTCCCCCGTTTGATGGCTGTATGAAATCTATTAGAAAGTATGCTGTATATTTGGTAGTGGCACGTTAAGCGATACTGAATATTATTAATACCTATTATACAGCGAGTAGCTCAGTATCTATACAATCGACAAATTAAGAAATAAAAGCTAAACAGACTATAGGCATATCTATAATTGATTAAGATAGGAAATAGAGAACTTCGGTTAAGTGCGAGTTATCAGTCCAAAATAGTATTGAGGGTAATATTCGGTATTCTGATTGTTGCTTTGATAATGGGTGTAATAATTTTCACTCAAAATCTTGTGGATGAGCTTTCAGAAAGGGAAAAAAACCTTCTCGGCCTTTACCTTGATATATACGAACAGATACTCGATCCGGAAACAGACAAGACTCAAGCTTATTTTATGTTAAAGGAAATTGAGCAGAACCTGACTCTACCGTTTCTGCTTACAGATGCTGAGAGTAACCCTATCTATCCTTTTGCGGTCAATACAATCAATATACCCATTCCTTCCGATTATACTATTGAGGAGCAAAGGGAATATCTGAACAATCTGATAAAGGAATACGGTAGTACTTATGAACCTATTGAATTCCGGGATGTGGATGGCAGGCTACTCAATAAGTTCTACTACAGCCATTCCCCTTATATCGATAAGATATCTTACTTCCCCATAGTAGCTATAATGATAGTTTCCTTTTTGATAGTAATCGGTTATTTTACTTTCTCCAACTTCCGTAATAATGAAGAGCAGAAAGTATGGGTTGGTATGTCAAAGGAAGCGGCACATCAGCTTGGTACTCCTCTGTCATCGCTTCTGGCATGGATGGAGATCCTGAAATACTCTATCGATGATCCAGCACAGATACAAGAAGCCTTATCGGAGATGAACAAGGATATCGACAGGCTCAATACTATCGCTACAAGATTCTCGAAAATCGGTTCTGAGCCAGAACTGAAACGAGAGAACATTAAGGAACTTATTGAGACAACTTCATATTATTTCGATAAAAGGCTTCCGCACCTCGGCAGAAAGGTGACTATTATCCGTAAATATGATGAAAAACCACTATATGTAAAGATAAATATAGAGCTCTTTTCCTGGGTTTTTGAGAATCTTATCAAGAACGCTGCCGAAGCAATAGACACTAAACAGGGCACCATTACTTTTAGTACATACAAACAAGGCAGCAAAGCATTCATCGTTATCAAGGATACTGGAAAAGGGATGAACGCTAAAACCAGAAAGCAGGTATTTAGCCCAGGATTCACAACAAAAAAACGTGGTTGGGGTTTAGGCCTATCACTTACTAAGAGAATCGTTGAACAGTATCACAGCGGCAAAATCATAATAAGAGAATCCGCACCTGGTGTGGGTACTACTTTTCTTATCGAACTACCAATAGCATAGAATAAATCGAATATGGAAGATTTTTTAAAAAACCTCTCGGCCCTCGAGTTCAATATCGACTTCGGCATTGCCGATCTGGTAAAACTCCTATTCGTAATAGCAATAACATGGTTTATTCTTTATACCCTCAAAAAGTTTCTCCGCTCACCTAATAAGCTTGTCCGGTTCGATATCGGAACGAAAAGCGCTATTTACCAGATTCTGAAGTACTTTTTGATAGTAATATCGGTATCAAGTATTCTCAGCGTTTTCGGAATTGATATCACAGCTTTACTGGTAGGTTCGGCAGCATTGCTTGTTGGTGTAGGCCTTGGGCTACAGCAGACTTTCAATGATTTGTTCTCTGGGTTTATCATACTTTTTGAAGGGAGCGTTCACGTTACCGATGTAGTCGAGATAGACGGCATCGTAGGCCGAGTACAGGAAATAGGTATCAGGACATCAAAAGTAAGGACTAGGGATGATATCATTCTTATCATACCTAACTCAAAATTCATCGTGGATAATGTAACGAACTGGTCCTATGACAATATGAAGACCAGATTCAGGGTAAGCGTAGGGGTTACTTATGGTACCGATCCTGAGCTGGTAAGGGAATGCTTGCTTAAAGCCGCCGAAGGTAACCCGCAGATCAGCCATGATCCTGTACCTTTTGTATGGTTTGATGATTTCGGCAATTCATCCTTAGACTTTAGCCTCCACTTCTGGACAGAAGATATCTTCCGTGTAGAAGTACTGAAAAGTGATCTAAGGTTCGCAATAGCTGCCAGCCTCAAAGAATATAATATCACCGTACCTTTCCCTCAGCGGGATCTGCATATAAAATCAGTAGAAGACAGTTTCAAGATAGAGAAGATAGATAGCGGTAAATAGACCTGAATTTTGCTCATATCAGCATTCGAATATACTAATCTATCTTTCCACTAGAACTAATAGCTGAATATCAGTGAAAAACACGTAGTGGCTAGGTGGTTGTATCAATCACTCGCCCCTTAACATTCCCACAAGTCATAGCTTTCCTTTGCTATTGTTTTAAGATTAAGTAAATTTCAATCTCAAACGGATGTACTATCTTGTAAACTGTTGATCAACCAATCTTTTTTTTCATCCGAAATGAATACAGATAAAAATTACAATTGTTAAAATAACCAAGGTACAGCGTAAATAATGAACGCATTAATCTGGTCGATACCTATTGCAGGGGTCTTAGCCCTGATATTCACTTACGTTCGGTCTTCGTGGGTAAGCAAGCAAAGCGAAGGGAACGAGAGAATGGCGAATATCGCCAAGTACATAGCCGATGGAGCAATGGCTTTCCTGAGGGCAGAGTATAAAGTACTCAGCATCTTTGTTGTTATCGTTGCGATCCTATTGTTTTTTAAGGACAACGGTTCTCTTGATAGCTCGCCGCTTGTAGCTTTGTCATTCGTCATCGGTGCTGTCTGTTCAGCTCTCGCTGGTTTTATCGGGATGAAAGTAGCTACTAAAGCTAACGTGAGAACAACCAATGCGGCGATAACCGGTCTCGGCAAAGCTCTTGAAGTAGCTTTCACAGGCGGTTCGGTAATGGGTATGGGTGTAGTTGGCCTAGGTGTTCTTGGTCTTTCAGTACTCTTTATCCTATATGCTGGGATGTTTGGCACAGATACGCCTGAAGGTTTGCTTCGGGTTATCAATGTTGTTACAGGATTCTCTTTTGGTGCATCATCGATAGCGCTTTTCGCCAGAGTTGGCGGAGGTATCTACACTAAGGCAGCCGATGTGGGTGCTGATCTTGTTGGTAAAGTAGAAGCCGGTATCCCTGAGGATCACCCGCTTAACCCCGCAACAATCGCGGATAACGTGGGTGATAACGTAGGTGACGTTGCTGGTATGGGAGCCGATCTCTTTGAGTCTTATGTTGGCTCGATAATCGGTACGATGGTTCTCGGTGCGGCGTTCTTCAACGTTCCAGAGTTTGTTACTACTGAATTTGGCTCGCTTTCAGCTGTTCTACTTCCTCTCGTACTAGCTGCGGTAGGTATAGTTGTTTCGATACTTGGTACATTCTTCGTTAAAGTAAAAGAAGGTGGCAACCCTCAGACTGCACTTAATATCGGTGAATTTGGCGCTGCTGGGCTTATGCTTGTTCTTTCGTTCTTTATTATACAGTGGATGCTACCTGAGAGCTGGAGCTATGCAGGAATCGAATATAGCTCAATGGGCGTATTCTGGGCAACTATCGTAGGTTTGACCGCTGGCGTTCTGGTAGGTAAAGTTACCGAGCACTACACAGGTACCGGTACCGGCCCTGTTAAGTCTATAGTAAGACAGTCCGTTACCGGATCTGCAACGAATATTATCGCTGGCTTAGGTGTCGGTATGCGATCAACGGCTATTCCTATCTTGCTTATAGCAGCGGCGATCGTTCTTTCTTATGAGTTTTCCGGCTTATACGGTATCGCCATAGCGGCTGTTGGTATGCTTTCCACAACTGGTATTCAGTTAGCGGTTGATGCTTACGGACCAATTTCGGACAATGCCGGTGGTATCGCCGAGATGGCGCAACTACCTAAAGATGTTAGACAGAGAACAGATAAACTTGATGCAGTTGGTAATACTACAGCGGCAATAGGTAAAGGTTTTGCCATAGCTTCGGCGGCTCTTACAGCTTTGGCACTTTTCGCGGCTTATATGCAGCAGACTGGCATTTCAGCTATAGATATAGCAAATCCTTATGTTATGGCTGGACTTCTAGTAGGTGCAATGCTTCCTTTCGTATTCTCTGCCTTGGCGATGGATGCGGTCGGCCGAGCGGCAATGTCTATGATTAAAGAAGTACGTCGCCAGTTCGCGGAAATCCCAGCACTTAAAAATGCACTTGCTGTGATGAAGGAAAAAGGTAGCGATCCTAAGAACTGGAACGCCAACGATCTTGCTATATACGAAGCATCAGAAGGTAAGGCGGAATATGCAAAATGCGTTGAGATTTCAACGAAAGCCTCTATCAAGGAAATGATGATTCCAGGAGTGCTTGCAGTAGCTGCTCCAGTTATAGTCGGCTTTATTTTCGGGGCTGAGACGCTTGGCGGCCTTCTTGCAGGAGTAACCGTATCTGGAGTTCTGATGGCGATCTTTCAGTCCAACGCAGGCGGCGCGTGGGATAATGCTAAGAAAATGTTCGAGGAAGGCGTTGAGATTGAAGGTAAAATGTACCACAAAGGTTCAGAAGCTCACAAAGCCGCTGTAACAGGTGATACAGTAGGTGATCCTTTCAAAGATACATCAGGCCCGTCAATCAATATCCTTATCAAGCTTATGGCAGTTGTATCGCTTGTAATAGCCACAGCTATCGTTTGATCAGCTTTGATATCTATCTACATAGAAGCCCCTCAGCGGAAATGTTGAGGGGCTTTTTTTGTCACTAAACCTAGGATGTGTCCGTAATAGGAGAAAAAGAGATTAAAAATTTTACGGAATGGAGATGGAGACATTAAGTATAGAAATAATCAATCCTGGTGCAAAGGAATTAATATTAAATCTAGAAAGCATGAATTTAATAAAAATTCACAGCGACGGATCAATAAAGATGGAAACAGACAGTAAAGATGCTGCGAGGAAAGAGCTATTGAAGCTTGTGCAAGATCTCGGTGATAATGATTTTGCACCATTGAGTTTAGAAGAAATCACGAAAGAAGTTGAGATTGTAAGAAAAGAGAGATACGAGAGAGAGAATTGAACGTAATCATTGATAACAATCTCTTTATCAGTTTTATTATAGGTGGTAAACTCGAACCGATTATTCATGATTTTGTTAATAGAAAGATTAATCTCTTATATTCAGATAAATTGATAAATGAGTTCGAAGATGTAATTCTAAGAGATAAATTCAGAAAATATTTTAGTATATCAGCAGCTATCAACTTAAAAAAGAATATTCAGATACTCGGAACGAAAGTATCAACTACATCTAGTATCAACATCTGCCGTGACCCTAAAGACAATTTCCTATTGGATCTAGCTGTGGATGGAGCTGCGGACTACCTTATCACTGGAGACAAAGACCTACTAATCCTTCAACAGATCGATAAGTGCAAGATTGTTACATGGCAGAGATTTAATGAGATCGTCAGTCAATAATCTAGCTATCTGGCCAACTCTCACTAGTTATATTATCAAAAAATAGTTTAGCCTTTTATTCAATGATGGGGTTGTGACATAGACGGCAAGACATATCACAAAGGTTCAGAAGCTCACAAAGCCGCTGTAACAGGTGATACAGTAGGTGATCCTTTCAAAGATACATCAGGCCCGTCAATCAATATCCTTATCAAGCTTATGGCAGTTGTATCGCTTGTAATAGCCACAGCTATCGTTTAATCAGCTTTGATATCTATCTACATAGAAGCCCCTCAGCGGAAATGTCGAGGGGCTTTTTTTATCACTTATAGTACTTATATAAACGCATAACATAAGTCATATCAGTACGTAATGAAATGTACTTCTAATACGTACAAGGCTTTATATATGGACACTAAACTCACGTTGAAATTCGATGCTGAAATAATAGCAGATGCAAAAAAATACGCTGCATCAAAAGGTCAAAGTCTATCTAGGATAATCGAATCGTATCTAAAGTTTCTTACAACTAAACAACAAACACAGAATGTAGAAATCAGTCCATTTATCAAAAGTTTAACCGATGGTGTCGATGCTAATATAGAAAGACCGTCTGAAGATGAATATAAGAAGTATCTTGAGGACAAGTATAAATGACTAAAGTTTTTCTTGATACTAACATTATCATAGATTTCCTTGCTAAAAGGGAACCTTTTTATATTCCAGCCGCTGAAATACTTGAAATGGCAAGTAGGGATTTGATTCAAATCATTGTTTCAGCATTATCAATTCCTACTGTACATTACATATTAAGTAAAATCATCAAAGACCGTTCTACTTTAATGAGAAATCTAAGGAATTTTAAGACAATAGTCGAGATATCTGATCTGACCGACGGTATAATAGAAAGGGGTTTTAATTCAGATATCAGTGATTTTGAGGATGCACTCCAATATAATTGTGCTCTGGATTCAAACTGCGAAGTAGTAATAACAAGAAACGTAAAAGATTACAAAACTTCAAAAATCCCAGTTATGGATGCTGAAAACTACGTAAAGCTATACTTCCATTAGTCGATGCATTTAAGTAATATGCCAGATTATGATAATAATAATATCCACTACTTAAGATCATAATTTCGTCATCTTACATAAAGTATGAGGCTATATGGAAAGCGAAAAAAAAAAATACATTATCGGTGCAGGTATAAGCGGTCTTATAGCTGCCATTGAACTTGAAAAATCTGGCTATAAGCCTACTATTATAGAAGCTGCTGATGAAGTAGGCGGCCGGGTAAAGACACTTAACGCAAACGGACATGATCTCGATGTTGGCTTCCAGGTATTGCTAGACGCCTACCCGATGGCGAATAAATATCTTGATCTGAAAGCTCTTGATCTCGTCAGGCTAGAATCGGGCGCTCAGATATATGCTGATGGTAAAACATACCGAATTGGCGATCCCCTCAGAAACCTGGGCATTCTATTGCCTACTCTGATAGCCGATATTGGAACGATAGGGGACAAGCTCAAAATTCTTAGGCTGAACGCTTCGCTAAAAAATAAATCTATAGAAACTATATTCTCATCACCAGAAAAAACTACTCTTGAGTATCTAAAGGACTTTGGCTTTTCTAAAAGGATCATCAGCAGATTCTTCCGGCCGTTCTTCGCTGGTATATTTCTTGAACCTGATCTGAGAACTTCCAGCCGTATGTTTGAGTTCGTTTACAAAATGTTCGGCGAGGGTCATGCAACCATACCGAGAGGCGGCATAGGTGATATTAGTAAGCAGCTGAAAAGTAAGCTCAAGAGTACTGAGTTCATGTTAAATACTAAAGTAGCCAAGGTTGATTCAGAAGCGATTACACTCGATTCAGGTAAGTCAATTGAGCATAACGGTGTGATAGTGGCAACGAACTTGCAATCGATAATCGAGGGATCAAGACAAGAGGAAACGAACTGGAAGTCCTGTATGTGCCTGTACTTTGAGGTTGACAAGACAAACATCCCCGATAAAACCATCGCCCTGGTAGCTGATAACGGCAGATTATCTAACAATCTATACGGCTACAAGGACTCCATAGGTCGCAATATTCTATCTGTTACCGTTCTGGAGTTTAAAAACAAGTCAGAAGAAGAACTTATTGAAATTGTGGCTAATGAGGTTAATAAATACACTTGTGCGAAAAAAATAGATTTCATTCACAAATACCGCATCGATCAGGCATTGCCAGACATCTCTGACCTCAAATCGACCTTTGATCCGCGATCTAACGAAATCATCGAGAACGTTTTTGTTGCTGGGGATCACACTCTCAATGCATCGCTGAACGCCGCAATGGAGTCAGGTCGATTGGCTGCTGCGGCGGTGGCTAAAGAAGAATAAACCTTTAAGCTACTATTTTCTTAGTTTAATTTGTTCAGTGCATTATACGATCATATACTAGCTATACACATCGACATTGGAAAATTTACTCGCAATATAACTTGATAATTACTTATTTTAGATGTTAGTAGAAATATTCATATCGTTATATATTGCAAAGGTTGTAAATTATGAAACAGGTTTCACCATTCAAATCAGTTGATGAAGCTTTTAAATCATTGGACAATGGCGGCCGCCTTTACAACATATTTACTAAAGCAAATGACAATATTATTACCAGTTCAGAATTATCAAAGGCCGGCGGTGGTTTAAATAATAAGTTCAAAGCAGTATTGTATCTAGAAATGGTTCTAAAAGGACTTACTGATGATGACAAAAAAAAGATTTACGGATCATTAAATACTTCCCTGAAAGCTGATTATGATAAGTATAAACCAGAACTTAATTATCTTTTAGATGATAAAACAAACCAAGACAAAGCTATACTTAGTGTAATTTTAGAAGGTAAGATCACGCCTATTACCGACTGGCCTACTTTTTCAGGTTATATTCCTGTACCTAGTTTGATTAATGGAACGCTTATGGAGACGATGAGTCCTATAAAAGATAACTTTGATATTTTTATGCTATCGGTAGATCATCCCGAACCTTTCAATATTGTAGTTTGTGCTATCCAAAATACTCTTAATATTGAGGACAACCGGATGACTATTGGTGGAATACTAAGCGAATACTATCTTTCAGAGTATAAAAACCAAGGCAAAAGCACATTTCTTGAAGGTATTTTTTATTCCTGAACGTCGGTGATATCAACTACTGATATTTATCATACCTTTAAGGCTTAATGGTATTATCCTACCCTTTCCGGCAGGCCGCAAGCAAATCCCTCGCATTTATACATCGTAGGTTTAGCTGTCTTATCATACTCCGGTAGCCATCCGATATATTTATCAAGCTCCGCTGCGTTATCCGCATCTCTGAATACCATTACCGCACCTGATAGCAGATCACTTTTATATTTCTCTGTGATCTTTTCTTTTTGCTCTTTATCCAGATTATCGAATAGAAAAGTCTTGCGACCCAGCGTTTCCTCCACATAATATGATAGCAGCATAGCAAAGCCCCGCGGATACTGCGATATCTGTGCCGATTTGCTCGCCATATAGCCTTGTGC
Organism: uncultured Hyphomicrobiales bacterium; assembly: GCA_964462685.1. Lineage (GTDB taxonomy): Bacteria > Bacteroidota > Ignavibacteria > Kapaibacteriales > UBA2268 > CAYWYR01. The sequence goes on from CAYWYR010000014.1 coordinate 18,591, forward strand.
CCTTCCCATATACTTGCTTTCCCCTGTCAAATGGAAAAGCTTTAGTAATGTACCATAATGGATGGATGCTCCGCTCGGGGTGGCTGAGTCATAACCGGCTCTTGGGCGAGATGGAAGCAGCTCGCTTTCGACCGCCAGATAGTAGTCTCCGTCACCTGCAGCGAAATGATTTTCTATATCATCCACTAGTTGTATTGAATAAAAAAGGTATTCAGTGCCGTGACCGGTCATGAAAAGATCTAGCCCTGCTGATGCCAAAAACGCATAATCGTCCAGCGTACCTACTGGATTGGTCGCAATTCCATCTACTATCGTATGGGGAAGCCTTCCGTTTTCGTTATAGTATGAATGATAGAACTCGATTATTGCCTTCGCTTTTTCAATATAACTATCATCTTTCTCCGCCAAACCGCATCTGATAAACCCTGAGGCAAGCATACCGTTCCAATCGGTAAGAACCTTCGTATCCAGCAGCGGCTTTTCTCTTTCTGATCTCTTATTGAGGATCATAGCCGTAAGCTCGCCCCATCCTTCCGCATCACTCGGCGAAAGTCCCTCGGGCCAGTTGCGGAGAGTAAGTATATTCCTTCCCGTCAGCTTGTGGGTGGCCTCGTCATAGTAATTTCCCTGCTCGCTCATCCCGAAAATATCGGCAAACGGGGTTGTGATCTCTGTATCATACCTATCGGCGAACTCCTCTTCTATCATTTTCATCTCATCTACCGTCCACATATAATAAACACCCTCTCCCTCGGATGTGTCTGCGTCCTCAGCGGAATAATAAAGTGTTCCGTCGGTCATTTCTCGATCGAGATACCCGGCAGTTGCCTTTAGCGCATACTTCAATATATCGTCATCGCCGCTTTTGCACTCGCCCAGCCCCCAGAGATACATCGCCTGGTCATAGAGCATCTTCTCAAAATGCGGGAGATGCCAGTAAGCGTCCGTGGAATACCTGTGAATCCCTCCGCCGATGTGATCTGTGATCCCGTTGCGTGCGATTGCCGTCAGTGTTTTGCTGATAATCCTTTTACTGCCCTCATCTCTTTCTTTATCGCTCTTTTTAGCAAAATATCTGCTCAATCGGTTAAGTAAAATGAGGTTCTGAAACGATGGGAATTTCGGCCTGACCCCAAATCCACCCTCTTCCTCGTCAAAATCTTTCTGAAAATCATCATAAGCTGTGCTTAATATACTTTCGCTGATATCAACCGAGATACCATCGGATTTCGGTTCTCCATTTAGATATCCGGAAAGCTCTTCGGCGGTTGAATCCAGCATTTTTTTGTCAGATTTCCAAAGATTTATGATCCTTTCCAATAATTGGGGGAATCCATCCCTGCCAAATCTGGGCTCCGGCGGATAATAGGTGCCGCAAAAAAACGGCTTGCCGTCCGGCATAGCAAATACGCTCATCGGCCAGCCGCCGCTGCCTGTCATTATCTGCGTCGCGTTCATATAAAACGCATCTACGTCGGGGTGTTCTTCTCTATCGACTTTAATCGAGATAAAATTATCGTTTAAAAATGCCGCCGTATCTATATTTTCAAATGATTCATGGGCCATCACATGGCACCAATGGCATGAAGAATATCCTACCGAAATAAAAACAGGTTTTTTTTCGCTTCGTGCGGCCTCAAAGGCTTCCTCGCACCAAGGCCACCAGTATATCGGATTGTCTTTATGTTGTTGAAGATAGGGTGAGGAGGATGATTCAAGTCTGTTTTTCATTAATTATCACTTATGATATCAAAAGAACTACCGCAGTCCGAACATAAAAAATTATTGTTTTTATTGATCGGCCAGCTGAATATTAAGACCGATAATAAGAATTATATCTTTTCTATTATTGATTTTTTAGGTGATTTATATAATTCTACTTCCACACTTCTTTATTTAGGGCACGTGATATCATTCACCCTTTTATTTTGGGATTCTTTATATAAAAGAATGGTTTTTTCATAATCCTTTTCAAGTACGATAAGTCGCACACCGCCATCTGCATTGCTATAGATGATATTTGTGTTTGCTAGATACTCGCCAGTCACTACACATCCTATCCCTTCGTTTTCTAGATAGTTCTTGATAAGATATGCTTCTGAAGGGAAAGTATATGTAGCAAGTACTTTAGTATCGAAACTCTGCTTATCCATCAAAGATTATTTACTGGTAAGTGAAATCACGGGAACGATCATTTCCTCAAGTGATATGCCGCCGTGCTGGAAACTGTCCTTGTACTTGTTCAGATAGTGGTGATAATCGGTCGGATAGACAAGATACGCGTCCTCTTTTGCGATAAGATTGTTCACAGATACGCCCATTTTAGGGATTTTCAGGTCTTTTAGATCGGTTACCTGCATGGCGAATTTCGTATCGGCCTGAACATTCTTGCCGAACTTATAGCGCAGGGATGTGGTGGTATTTTTATCGCCCATCGCTTTTACGCCTTTCATACAGCGGACCGAGCCGTGATCTGTGGTGATCAGGATATTGGCCTTTTCGATCTTGCTGATCTGCTTTAGCATCCCGAAGAAGGATGAATGGCGGAACCAAGACTTGGTAAGGGATCGATAAGCGGACTCGTCGGGGGCGATCTCTTTAAGGATCGCATAATCAGAGCGGCTGTGGGCGATCATATCGACCGCGTTCAGCACGATGGCTGTGAGATGGTTGTTGGCATAACTCATGATCTCCCGCTCGGTCTTGCGGCCGAACTCCGTCTCGAATATCTTTATAAAAGAAAGCTTGGATTTCAGATCAACCCTGTGTCTGTCGATCCAGGTCTGGAGTAGCTGCTCCTCAAATTTGTTCTGGCTGTGCTCCTCAGAGGCGCTGTCCACCGACCAGTATTGCGGATAGTTCTTCTTGATCGCATCGGGATACAGCCCGGCGAACAGGCTGTTCCGGCAATATGCTGTAACGGTCGGCAGCATCGCGCAGTAGAAATCGGTATCGAACGCATAGTACTCCCGAAGAAGCTCCTCGAACATCAGCCACTGGTCGTAGCGCATGCAATCGACTACGAAGAGAAAAGTAGGCTTGCCGTTCTTAAGCATCGGTTTCAGATATTTATCAAGGATATGAGGGGAAAGCGGAGGTTCTTCCTCGCCCTTCGCCGCATTGAGCCAGTCGAAATAATTATTCTCTACGAAGCGGGAGAAATTGGAGTTGGCGTCCTTCCATTGATTGTGCAAGGTCTCCTTAAGGCCTGAATCAGATAGATTATCCAGCTCGATAGACCAGTTGGTGAGCTTTTTATAGATATCAACCCATTCATCCCACTCCAAAGGGCCCATCATCTTTTGGGTAAGCTGGTTAAAGCCCTGGAAGTAGCTCTGGGTAAACTTCTCGGACTCTATCCGCTTCGATTCGAGGAATTTTTTGCAGGCTGCAAGTATCTGTGCGGGGTTTACAGGCTTGGTTAGATAGTCATCGATCTTCTTTCCGATCGCCTCTTCCATCACCGACTCGGCCTCGTTCTTTGTTACCATCACCACAGGGACTCCCGGGTCGATATTCTTGATCTCGGGCAGCGTATCAAGGCCGCTCATCCCGATCATCGTCTCATCGAGGAAGACAAGATCATATTGCTTACCCGAAACCATCTCTATTGCGTCCTCACCGTTGGAGGCTGTATCTACTTCATAATTGCGCTTTTGCAACAGTATGATATGTGGTTTTAATAGCTCGATCTCGTCATCTATCCAGAGAATTCTACTTTTCTTTTCCATAGTTCTTTATTGTTTTGATTGCTAAATGTAAGATAAGTAGAAATGTGCAGCTATAATATACCTTGGCTGGGGAAAAATTGTTTGACTGACCGATTATAAGTGGCAAGACTATAATACCAATTATCAGAATATATGTTTCAGATAAAAATAATATTTGTTGATTACGATAGTTTTAATAAGTAAATTATAAACATTATTTGAGACTATGGGAACAAGCAACGTAAGAGCATTTAAAGGTAGCGAAGATAGAAGTCTATTCACATCGCAACTATTAAAGGAATTAGATATACTTCAGGATCTAGTTGATACTGGAGAAATCGAAAGTAACGTAAAACGAATAGGGGCAGAACTCGAAATCTTTATTATAGATGAAAATGGTAATCCAAATCCAATCGCTAATAAAATATTGGAAAAACTACCTGATTGCTTCACTTCTGAATATTCGGACTATGTAATAGAGCTTAATTTAGAGCCGCATCTGGTAAATGAGGGTACATTCAACAGTATCAAGCGTGAATTGCAGAGCAATCTGAACCTGGTGGCTGCCATGCTTAAAAAGCATGATTCTCGATACTTGCTCGTAGGTATTCTGCCTTCGTTTGATACAAGCCATTTATCGGTTGATTCAATTACACATGAGAAAAGATATGGACTACTCCATAATTTTGTTCACTCACTGAGAAATGAAAAACACGAGACATTTATCCGGGGCATTGATACCCTGGATGAAGAAGATGGTTTAAATGTTTACGGCGGCGCACTGGCTAGCTATCAGATGCATTTACAAGTATCTCCAGATAATGCCGTTGATATGCTGAATATATCACAGCTCATTACCCCGCCTCTTTTGGCTATCGGGGTTAACTCACCATTGTTTATGGAAAGGGCGCTATGGCATGAAACAAGGGTTCCCCTTTTTGAGCAGTCAACAGATCAAAGAGATTTAAGAGAGAAAAAGTTAGACTTGGAGCCTCGGGTGAGCTTTGGCAAAGATTGGTATAAAGGTTCGGTAAAAGATATATTTGAAAAGGAGCTCTCTGAGTACGATCTGTGGCTCAATACAAATCTTAATACTGAGGACAGTAATAAACAGCCGGAATTAAATACCTTAAGCTTTCAAAACGGCCTGATTTACCGTTGGAATAGATTATGCTATGGAGTTCTGAACGGAGTGCCTACATTAAGAATCGAAAACCGCTATCTGCCCGCAGGACCCACAATAGATGATAATCTCGATCTTCAGTTTTTCTGGACTATGCTAATGATTGGCCATACTGAATATTTAAAAGATCAGATATCGAATACACCATTTTGGAAGGTAAAAGAAAACTTTAATAAGGCAGCTAATAATGGTATAGCTACAGAATTGTTCTGGGATGGCAAGTATAGAACAGTCTCTGATATTTTGCTGGAAATTCTTTTGCCGATGGCAAAACAAACAGCTACATCATTAGGACTGGAAGATGATATAGAAAGACTAAATAAGGTTCAATCCAAAGCTGAAAAAAGACTTACAGGTGCGGCTTGGCAATTGGAACGCTTTTTCGAATCACCTCTTCCGGTTACCGATACAACTAAAGCTATTTCAAGAACGATGTCCGAATATCAATATAAAGACATTGAGCTTGTGAACTGGACTGATGAATTACTGGATATTACACCGACTTACGCCAGTGATATACCTGGAGAGTCACCTCTGAGAGTATCGAAGGATTATCCTGCGGATTATACCAAGAAACTTGCTATGCGCCAGGAAAAAAGCTACGTTACTGTGTATGATAGAAGTAGTTCTTTGGAATATACCATAAGAACTATTGACATATCTAGTAAAAACGGTGAACCTATAAAGGATATAGAACTAGAAACAATTGTCAGTATCGATTACAGAACCCCGATCGATAAAGTGAAAGAACTTGTCAACCAAGGTAAAGAAGAAATAGCGATAACTAGAGATAATGCTACGGTAAAAGTAGTGAGGCCTATATAATGTATAAAACTATATGCAGGGCTACCGGTGGTGAAATAGAGTTTGAAAGGTTAGTTGGTGAAGCCGGCAAGGCCGAAAGCGGCCCCACAGTAATATTTACATTAGGTATTCATGGAAATGAACCTACCGGTTTGGAGGCATTTGCCCGAGTTTTGAAAAAACTGGATGATGGGGAGTTCAAAAGTTTTTCCGGTAGGCTTGTGGGCATAGCAGGAAATCTCGAAGCCTTGCAAAAGGGCATGAGATATATTGATACGGACTTGAACAGAAACTGGAGTGATGAGGCGATAAACAACCCCGATAACACCAACGAAGCCAAACAGAAGTCAGAAATAGGACGAGAGTTAATAAAATACAAGAATGAAGCCGACATTGCAGGTCAAAAGTTTTATCACTTTGATCTGCATACCACCAGTGCGGAAAGCAAGCCGTTTTCGATCATAAATGAAAAATATAGAGAAAACATAATTGCTGCATCTACTATGCCGGTATCTAAGGTAATCGGTATGCACCCTTACCAGGAAATGACAATGACTGACTATTGGAATACTAAAGGGTACACTTCATATTTATTTGAAGCAGGCCAGCATGACAGTCTTTCAGCAGTGGAAAATCATGAATCTTTTATATGGCTGCAGTTATTCGAAAAAGATATTATCGATAAAGAAACCAATGAGGATCTTTACTTCCATCATCGCAACAGCCTAAGCAAGTATGTGTTTACAGATTCGGTATATTTTGAAGTATGTCATTGTCATAAGATCAAGCCAGAAGATAATTTTAAAATGAAACTTGGTTATACTAATCTTGATGAAATAAAGAAGGGTGAGATATTAGCATCAGACAATAACGGGGAGATCAAAGCCCCTCTTGATGGTAAAATATTTATGCCATTATATCAGAAACAAGGCAATGACGGATTTTTTATAGTGTGCGCTACAGACGATCCGCTTGAATAATAACCGGTAACACCTTGGTGCTATATGATAGGAACCAGTCGGATATCATGCTCTTTGGGGGTATCCTTTTTCATTTTTATTATTTTCCGATAGCTTATCTGTAAGTTCTGGGTTTATTAGCAATACAAAGGCAACCAACGGCAGTAATAGCCTTGAGCCGATTGCGCCATACCCATTTAAGATATCATTTGCAGATATGAGAAGTTTTTGATAATAGCTGATAGGTATATCTCTTACAAACTGTTCGCCTACCAGTGTATATGCTGCGTTCATATCGATAGCGTAGGGCAATAACAGTTTTGCTAGCATAAAAACCAAACCCGCCGATAGGAATAAAAGAGAGTAATTCCAGCGTGTCTTTAAAATATATAGTACAAATGATAGATATGTGAACAGTAAACTTGGCAAAATCAAATGTGAGTAAAAATCTGTTCTGTGAACCGAACCCATATATTCTATACCTCTATGAGAGGTAACCGCTAATCTATCTATTAGAAGCAACTCATTACCATCTGCTTTGAAAGCAAGTGATTCGCTATAGCCGCTGAATAACGCCGAAAGTAAGTTAGAAGTCGCTACACATAATCCAACATCAAATATCTTGGAAATGAAGAGCAATAAAACAAAAGAAACAGATCCGAGAAGTATCAGGTATCCTTTTTTCATTTATTTTTTGATCCCTACTTTCTTTAATGAAAATACCCATATTCCGAAAACCCCTGCGGCTATAATACCGGGGAATACATTATGATGCATCATATCCAGAAGGCTTTCATCCCTGATCAGTGTCTCAACCAGTCCAACAACTCGGCCGATATTCATTGCATACAATACTGTTGAGCCCAAAAGAATATGAACAAGTTTCTTTCTCAGTCCTCCGTTCATAGCAAGTACTGCTAAGGAATAAATAAGGATCGGTTCGCTGCCCTCACAGCCATATCCCACCATAATGGATTTGCCTTTTGTGATGATTATATCACCTATAGTCTGGATATCACGACCGAAAACAGAAAGAACGCCTGAAGATAAAGTTACTGTTAAGGTTTTGAATACAGAATTAAGGCCGGATAAAAATCCCGCCTGTAACGAGATATAGTAAGCCGCAATAGCCAGTATCACCCGAAATGGGTAGCTTTTGTTAAAAAGGGAAACCAACTTCATCCTGAAAGTCCTTCTTCATCTTTGAATAATATTAGTATCGTCAATTTTTAGGACATCTTTAATTATCTCAAGATACTTAAATTGCATACTTAAATATGTAAGTAGAACTGACTAAAAAACGAGTTATAATGGAATTCAAAACACTAATTGTCGAAGTGGAAAACCATACTGCCGTTGTTAAACTAAATAGGCCAGATAAGCTAAACGCTCTAAGTAAGCAGGTATTCGATGATCTGGATGAACTTGTAAGCGCTATTGAAGGTGATGAAGACATCAGGTGCGTTATCCTAACGGGAGAGGGAAAAGCTTTTGCCGCAGGTGCCGATATCAAAGAGCTTAACGCTAGCGATAGCTTAAGCAAGGGCCGCCAGTTTTCCGAATACGGCAGCAGAGTAATGGAGAAAATCTATAATCTGAATAAACCCGTTATTGCAGCGGTAAACGGTTTTGCACTCGGCGGTGGCTGTGAGCTTGCTATGAGCTGCCACATCCGCTATGCATCTGACAAAGCGAAATTCGGGCAGCCGGAGGTTAATCTAGGAATTATACCCGGATACGGCGGAACTCAGAGACTTACAAAACTGGTCGGCATAGGTAAATCACTGGAAATGAACCTTACCGGTGATTTGATAAGGGCCGACGAAGCTAAGCGTATCGGGCTTGTTAACGATGTTTTCGCACCTGAGGATTTGATAACCGAAGTTAAAAAGATTTGCGATACGATTAAAAGTAAAGCTCCTTTGGCTATTTCGGCAGTTCTCGAAGCAGTCAAATCATCACTTGAGACTGGCTACCGCGACGGCCTCGCTCTTGAATCCCGTAAATTCGGCGAAATCTGCGCTACGGAAGACTTCAAAGAGGGGACTAGCGCTTTCCTGGAGAAACGAGAAGCAGAATTTAAAGGCAAGTAAATACAAAGAACAAAATAAGCCAGTGAAAAAAACTTTTCGCTGGCTTACTTGTTCGATGATATAATTTACTCTTCTATTTCCCCTGCATACCTGAAATACAGATTTGTATTGTCGGTAGTGGTGATTCTAAGTATGTCGCCATCAATTGAATAGCTCGAGGTAGAGGATAGACCATTAAGATATTTTTCTTCCCAGTCCATAAGGTTTTCACAATACTTAAAAGTTGTAGATAGCGACAAGTCGATTTCATAGTCATTTGTGAAAGTGTATGTACCTTCATAAGAATTACATAGACCTGACTCGACAGTATTGTCTTTAAAAAAAGAAATTTCTGTATACAAATCATCTGGCAAAACTTCTCCAGAACTGCCGCTTTTCTGAATACCCAAAAACTGCCAATGATTTTGCAGCTCATAATCAACGGAATCACTGCTAACCTGAAATGCTGAATTAGGCTGGTTGATCGTATCTCCATCATCGCAGGCTGTTACTAATAATGATAACGCCACACATAGTAGAATAAGAAATGATTTCACGGTAATTCCATATTAATATATAACACTCTAACCAATAGACACTTCAAATTCAATATAGTTACACTTACTATTCAGTATCGGGTTTTCAGCTTTAAGATACTAATACTAACATTTTTTACCCCTTACTCATCCTGTTTTTATAATAAAAGCCTACAATCCTATGGATAATAGCTGATATAACTACTAATAGTGCCGTTGCTGACCACAGAAGCTCTTTATCCTCGAAGCCAGTCTCGTGCAGCGCAAAAGCGAGATAGAAAAATGAACCAACCCCTTTAATGCCCAAAAATGCTACCAGTCCTCTTTCTTTCCATACCATCTCCGAACCTAGCGTTGGTATAATCCCAAAAAGCGGACGAATAATGAATATAAATGCTATACAAACTATAACGAGCTCTATATTAATCCCCCCAAACCAATCCTGAACTATATATCCCCCAAGCAAAAACATTATAGCGACTACCAAAAAGCCTTCTAACTGTTCGATAACATTATGCATCTCATAGTGCATTTTATTCTGTTTCTCTTGTTGTTTTAGAGTAAGTGCAGCCACAAATACCGCGATGAACCCATAAGCATGTATAGCTTCTGTGAAACCGTAAGTAAAGAAAGTGATCGCTATCGCCAGAAAACCGAAATGTTTAGAATCTATATTGTACTTTTCAGCTTTATGAAGAAAAATCCAACACATCAGCTTGCCAACCCCATAACCTACTGCCAATCCAATTGCTATACGGTACACAACATCCTGAAGAAACCATGTTAAACCCCAGTCGGTTATATTCAGTCCGTACATTGCTATCATAACCGCAAACCAAGTAAAAGGGAAGGCCAGCCCGTCATTCAATCCAGCCTCAGCTGTCAGACTGAACTGAACTTCATGCTCTTCATCTTCATTCTCTTCGGGATCCACCTGAACGTCGCTTGCCAGTACAGGGTCGGTAGGTGCGAACACCGCACCGAGCAGTACCGCTGATGCAGGAACAAGGCCCGCCCAGATTCCTATCAGGGACACCGCTGCTATACATAATATCATTGTTACCAATACCAGAAGTAGTGGTATCCTATAAGCTTTAAAGCTAAACCCACGATCGAGTTTGAGCCCTGCACCCATAAGGCTTACTATCACTGTAATCTCAGCGAGTTTGAGTATTATCGAATTCCCTTCGATAGGGCTTGGGTTCGGTAGATTAATAGGAAGTAAATACAGGCCTATTCCGAGAAACAAGGCCACCATAGGGGCATTCAGGAAAACGTGCCTTTCCATTTTCTTTAACCAAGGCAGAGCCAGCCAAAGGACCCCGATAATAATATATACCCAAACGTAAACCGCCATATTCAATCCTTATCCCTGTTGTCCGATATTACGTAGACTCAAATAGGTTTGCGGTGTTGTATATTACTATATAAACATGGATATCTTTTTATTGAAGTAATCTAAGTATACTGAAGAACTTCTAGTATCTAGATAAGACTCATCTATCAATGATCGAATAGATTCCGATCTTGTGGCTACTCTATTGAATGAGTTGAGCACCTGTTTTTCTGTAAGCCCGATATTTTCTCCAAATGACAATAAATCATCTTTTGTGATGTTTTTCTTCTTGCCATTAAGTGTCAAGGCTGTTTCTTCTTTATCTTCAGGGATGAGGATCTTAGTGTTCAGCAGATCATAAGCGGGCGCCATACCCCAACTGTTTTTCGTCACAACCATTGAAAAATTTTTAAGGTGCATATCCGCATTTCCGGTAATAAGGCTGCATAATATGATATCGAAAAGATATGTTAAGTCCAGTTGTACTCTGTTAGAGTATCTTTTCAGCCCATGGGCTATCTTCTCATAAGATCCAGTGTATTTATCGTATGCCTCTAGTATCTGGTAGAAGTCAAGCATATGTATTTTTTTACCATTCCTGGATCTGTCGATTCTTTTGGTTATATAACATAATTCTCCTGACCTAAGCTTTATAAAACTAAATGGGACGGTATTTATTCCAAGTTCCTTTGCTATCAGCATAGTTAGCAATTCGTTTGCTGGCATGCTTGGGAAGCTGCCGGTTGGCGGTTTTAGTATGTATAAACCATCGAGAACACCGACTATGGTCAGCCTGGTATTTTTATCAGTTGTATTGAGAGATAAAGAGAGTTTTGGCTGTACACCTGTTATTGATGTTCGGGAGCGGACAATCTCAAGCCCTAAATCATAAATATCATTATACGAATACGGAAGTTCTGGAGGATTAGGCGTGCCAAAGAATTTTACAGAATGATCGCTATTCGCATAGGGATCGATTTTTGTATGTAAGTGTCTTTTCACTCTGCCTCGATCGGTCTTATGCTGACAGCACCTATACAATCTCTACAGACTGTCATAAGTAGCCCCATTCTATCACTTCTGTTGAGCTTCCAGTTAACGAGTGTTATATCAAGCATCCACCCCTCCGGTACTAGGCCTTCAAAGAATGGGAACAATCTCTTGCTTTTGTATGACTCTTCTCTTACAGGCATCGTAAATGTAATAAATCTGTCAGGGTATAATGGGATATACTTATGGTGATATTCAAAAATATATTCACCATCAGAAGTTTCCGTAAGATTGCCGCAGAGAATATTATCATAAAAGACCTCAGCTTTCCTCATATTCCCTCCTTATTTTGACCGCTCCGAGTTCATAGCCGAACATTTTCAGTACATCGTTAACGGTCTCGAAGTTAAGATTAGTCTTGCCCTGTTCTATTTTGCGTATTACGGTCAATGCTATGCCTGCTCTGTCAGCGAACTGCTCTTGAGATAGACCGGCCTCTTTTCTTTTTGATTTAAGTAGTGTAGATATATTCATATTATATGTATCCAGATATAGTACTATACAAATATATGAAATTATATGTATGAAGATATAATAGAAAAATTAAACATTGTAGTATATGCAGAAACATATACTAGCAATTGATTCTTCAAGTCTCTTCTCAATGAATAGCCATTAATAACACGCACAAAATGCATGTTATATCTCATAAAAGACCTCAGCTTTCCTCATTATCCTACCTTATTTTAACCGCCCCGAGTTCATAGCTTAATATTTTCAGTACATTATTGACGGTCTCGAAGTTAAGATTGGTCTTCCCCTGTTCTATCTTGCGTATCAATGTCAAGCCTATTATGGAGCAGCTCGATATGGTCAAAAGTGAAAAGCGAACCCTATATTAAAATTATTGGTAACCAATGCTGGAGCTGTATTTATAGGCCAGTGCATATTATCTTTCTGTAGTTGGTAGAATGCGAAAGCAAGGCCTGTTTTCAGAATAAAGTGAACTACAGGTACAGCATTCTCATACGATTTTAATACACGGTTAATGAAAATATCTGCAAGTACATCTGCTGAACCAGAAACGATTCCTGAAGCTGCCCAATACCAAAATAACAGTCTCGGATAAATAACTTGCCTACCATAACTGATATCCAAGGACACTAGATCAATAGGTTGATATTTAATATAGCTTCTAAAATATTGTGTCCAACGGGTATCATCACCGAAAGTATTCTGTAAATTCTCGTAAGCGTTTCTATCGGCAAATACGCCTATATAAGGATCAGGATCCTGAGGTACGTCATAATTGTAACCTAGCTGTGCGAAACCTGTGCCGTCTTCTACACCCAGAGTAAGTTTGGATTTCCCCCCGAAGTTCCATCCGTAGCCTTTGGTATTTGCTATTCCTATAGCCCCAAGACTGAACTGTTGTGCGTTTTCGGTTTGAGTTGCCAATAGTTCAGTATCGTCAGTTAGAATAAAACCGAAGATGCCATAATTCGAATACCCTAAAAGAGACTCGCCTTCAATACTGTTCTTCTCAAAGCCAATTAGAGCGGAAAACTGGTCGAGATCATCTCCTTGAAACCCTCTATATAACGGCTGGGTAACCCCAATATCAAACCTAATAAATGGTTTTGAATCAAATATATCAGTATCAAATATGATATTATCACTTTCGACATTTGATGAATCTATTGGAGATTCAGCGAATACTTGCAGAGCAAAGCATAATAGAACGGCTGCTAAAATATTTCTCATATCAACCTTTATTAAGTGGATTTTATTTTTTAAATATAACACTTTAACATCAATAATTTTTATAGATTTGAGTATAAATTAGTAATACAGAAAAAAAAAGCCTTTCAACTAGTAGCTGAAAGGCTTTTGTATGATATTTTGTGGGCCTGGAGAGGCTTGAACTCCCGACAAATGGATTATGAGTCCACTGCTCTAACCAACTGAGCTACAGGCCCGTTTTGGCCGCTCTGCAACCAAAAGAGCTACAAATATAAAGCTTTTACGATATACAAAGCAATAGTCTGCTGAATATTAATAGTTGAAAAGACCTATAAATAGCCCAGCATGTAGATTAAACCCGTTTGGGCTGATCTCAGGCATATTCTCCACAGTACCGATATTATTATAATTCCAGTCATCAGCTGTACCGAAGTTCAGGTTATAGCTAGCACCCGCCCTGAACATGAATAGATTAGTGAACGCCCATTCTATATTCACCTGTGGCTGTAGCATGATCATATCCTGATCGAATTTCTGGATGCCTTCATTTGTCTGGGGGGCAGCAGTTGTTACTCCATCCCAATCTATAGTTCTTGCGTTATAAATGGCAAATTCCTGATTGCCATAGCCAATCGTAACTCCGCCCAGAAGTGCGAGCCCGTCAGTCAATACATATCCGTAATCGATAGCTAATCCAGTATAGCCAACAGTGTATTCAGCTTGCGATGAAATACCGGTATTGTCATTTGTTATTTCATCTGTTAAAGCTGAACCGCTAACACCCATTACACCTATCCGCACGTTTGGTATCCAGGGTAGAACTGTAAAACCCTGCCCACCTATGGTGATAAGCGGGCCGCTAAACTCTCCAAAGCCGAGATCGCCGAGTTTAGAATTAAGATCATCAAAATCTACGAATGTAAAGTTTGCCACAAACCCACCTGCTACCGCACCGTAAGGTCTGGCACCGTCATCAACGATATCTTCCTCTTCAAATGGGAGCTCATCAAGCCTTTCATCCTGGGAATATAAAGTAGAGCAGAAAAAGAGAGAAGCTGCAAAAGCGAATAGTAAAGATTTCATAATATCAGTTTGGTTATTGTATATCTGCAATAAGAACGATATAGGGATAGGATTAATTGTTTTTGGCTTATTTAGGGCTTGATATTTATCTTGATACGCTTAAACTTTAAAATGAGATGATAGGCGCTATGTAAATGAAAGGACTACTATATTATTGCCAAGATATAGTATATAGCTTTAAATTCTCTATACCTTATATTATAAGTCTGAAAGTATATCAAATGGAAAAAGAGTTCAAGATCAATGGTTATTACACTACCCGACGGAAGCAAACGCGAATATGATGGTAAGAAAACAGCTTATGAAATAGCTGAATCGATTTCTGGGGGGCTCGCCCGTAACGCATTGGTTGCCGAAACCAATGGCGGTAAGCGTATCGAGATGAATACTGTTATCGAAGGTGACGCATTCATGAAATTCTTCACCTGGGATAGTGACGAAGGAAAAGAAGCATTTTGGCACTCCTCGGCTCACCTTCTTGCGGAGGCTCTTCAGGAGCTATACCCAGGCGTTAAGTTTGGTATCGGCCCAGCAATCGAGAACGGCTTTTACTATGATGTGGATCTGCCTGAAGGACAGTCAATATCTTCAAATGATTTTGAAAAGATTGAAAAGAAGATGAAGGAGCTGGCAAAGAAAAAATCTCGGTTCCAGATGTCCGATATTTCTTGGGATAAAGCACTTGAGTATTACAAGGATAAGGGTAACGAGTATAAAGTAGAACTTATCGAAGGTTTGGAAGGGCAGGATATATCTTTTTGCCAGCACGGTGGCTTTACTGATCTGTGCCGAGGCGGACATATTCCCCATACCGGCCATATCAAGGCAATTAAGATTTTATCAGTAGCCTCGGCTTACTGGAGGGGCGATAGTGATAGACCTACTTTGACAAGGCTATACGGTATTACTTTCCCTAAAGCAAATATGCTGGAGGAATTCCTTCACTTGCGCGAAGAAGCTGAAAAACGCGATCACCGTAAACTGGGTAAAGAGTTGAAGCTTTTTATGATGACTCCGGAGGTAGGCCAGGGGCTGCCAGTATGGCTTCCGAAAGGTGCATTTATCAGGCGGAAGTTGGAAAACTTCATTAAGGAAGAGCTTATCGCGCGTGGATACCAGGAAGTTATCACACCGCATATAGGTAATCTGGAGCTGTATAAAACATCTGGTCACTATCCATATTATAAAGATTCCCAGTTCTCCCCGATTGAAGTAGATGATGAGTATTATATGCTTAAGCCGATGAACTGCCCACATCACCACATGATATATGAGCATGAACCAAGGTCATACCGTGACCTTCCGATAAGGCTTGCTGAGTTTGGTACAGTTTATCGTTATGAGCAAAGCGGAGAGCTTAATGGGTTCACTAGGGTTAGATGCTTTACTCAAGATGACGCTCATATTTACTGTACCGATGATCAGTTAAAAGACGAGATAAAGAACTGTGTAGAGCTAACGCAGCTTGTTTTCTCGACATTTGGAATGGACGTATCAACTAGGCTGTCATTCAAAGATGATAACCCAGATAAATATGCAGGTAACGATGAAAACTGGGACAAATCTCAAAGAATTATAAAAGAAGTAGCTGATGAGTTAGAGCTTGATTATTTCATCGGAGATGGTGAGGCAAGCTTCTACGGACCCAAAATAGACTTTATAGTTAAAGACGCACTGGGAAGAAAATGGCAGCTTGGTACTGTGCAGGTTGATTACGTTATGCCTGAGAGATTTGATCTGGATTATACTGGATCAGATAATGAGAAACACAGACCAGTTATCATTCACCGTGCGCCGTTCGGCTCGATGGAAAGATTCATATCGATACTTATTGAACATTACGCTGGTAATTTCCCTGTTTGGTTAGCCCCGGTTCAGATATCGGTATTACCTATATCGGACAAACATAAAGATTATGCAGAATCTGTTGTCGCTAAATTAGAAAAGCAAGGTTTTAGGGTTGAGATCGATACAAGAACTGAAAAGGTAAACAGAAAGATAGCCGAAAGCGAACAAGCTAAAATTCCTTATTCATTCATTATTGGTGATAAAGAAGTAGAGGCAGGTGCTGTATCTGTCCGTGAACATACTGTCGGCAATAGGGGATCGATGGCAATTGACGATATCATTGCTGAGATAGCTGAGAAAAACAAAGAGGGCAGGGGACACTGACATGCCCGAAAATCTGATACAAAAAGATAATTCTCCAAGTATTATAGTGATGTCTAGCCCATCGGGGGGCGGGAAATCCACTATCGCTAAACACCTTATGAAGCTTGCTCCCGGCCTGAAGTTTAGCGTTAGCGCCACTACCCGTAAGATGCGGCCTGGAGAAGAGCACGGTAAAGACTACTATTTCCTGACTAGAGAAGAGTTTGAGGAACGAATCTCGGAGGATGGGCTTATTGAATATGAAGAGATATTCGGAAACTATTATGGCACTTTAAAGCATGTAGTGCAATCCAGCATTATCAATGGTGAGAAAACTATTTATGATGTTGATGTAAAAGGTGCCAAGTCACTCAAAAAAGCATTTCCGAAAGATACACTTACTATTTTTATTAAGCCCCCGAGTAGGGAAGAGCTTGAACGAAGATTAAGAAGGCGGGACACAGAAACCGAAGAAAGCCTTGTAAAGAGACTTGCACGAGTTGATGAGGAAATGCAATATGAAAATGAATTCGATATCGTAATAGTCAACGATAAATTAGAAGAAGCTTTCAAAGAGATTGATAAAGTAGCTACTCTACATGGTCTTATAAAGTAACTTATATCCTTTAGATAAAGTAATATAATACATCAACCGAGGGATACCTAAATGAACATACAATACATTTCTGACAGCAATGGCACACCGACTGGAGTTTTTATTCCTATCAAAGATTGGGAAGAGATTGAAAGAATACTTGAGCTAAATAGTAATGATGTAGGCATTAAAAGTGATCAAGTCAATGAAATCAAAGTAAATTATAAATCGCCTAATTATAAAAAATCTGATGATATATCTATTGAAGAGATTGATAGTGGAAAAGATGCAGAAAATATACCTGAATGGCATAAATCAATTATCGAGGGCAGACTTAGTAATGGGGATAGAGAATATTTATCGGTAGATGAAGCTGTTTCAATCTTAAAACTATAAAACCGTGACTATACGTTTTTCTAAAGAATCTGTTGAAGATCTTAAAAAAATCAGAGCTTGGTATATAGAAATATCTGAGAGCGTATTAAAAAAGTTTGTTGTGGAATTTGAAAGTTCGTTAAGTCTTATAAAAAAAGAACCCTTACTAAGTATAAAATATAAAAGAAACATATACAGAAAACTTATGAAAAGGTATCCGTACAGTATTTATTACGAAGTAGAGGATAAGTTTATTAATATTATTGCAGTACTTCATAATTCCCGAGATATCACTGACATTTAACTCCTACTAGATATTAAATCAACTGGCAAATCATAATTTAATTTTCCAAACTAAGTCAAAAAGCAATACATATCAGCGGTATTAAGAAAAGCAGGTCTTCTTTTTGTTTTGGATAGATTGAAGTTCTACTACGATAAGAGGAAGAACAGCAGCAATAATAGAGCATTCTTAAAGGAATATCCTGATGTCGCACTGCCGCCAGATTACCTAATGTATGAGTCTTTCGGGCTAGATTACAGGAATTATTATATCGAAGGGCGGGAGACAGCAAGGTGGATTATATCTATTATCGCAAATCATACAGAGTTAAATAACCTAAAGATTTTGGATTGGGGTTGTGGACCTGGCCGAATAGTAAGGCATCTGCCTGAACTATTGCCGGATACATCTACGGTATATGCTACTGACTACAACCCAGAATCAATTCCTTGGTGTAGTTCTCACATCAAGGGTGTAGAATTCAATAAAAACGATCTTAAACCTGAATTACCTTATAAAACTGGTACTTTCGGAGCTCTCTATGGTCTGTCAATATTTACCCACTTATCAGAAGAAATGCATTTTGGCTGGATGTTGGAACTCTCCAGAGTTTTGGATAATGGAGGTATCGCACTGCTGACTACTCAAGGTGATAATTACAAAAATAAAATGACTGCGGCAGAGCTAAAAAGGTTTGAGAAAGGTGAACTCGTTGTAAGAGGCAAAGTAAAGGAAGGCCATAGAACATTTTCAGCTTTTCAACCAGATAGCTTTATGATGAGTTTGTTTGAAAAGTGCGGTTTAAGTGTAGTAGAAAAAGTAGTTATCGAGGAAAAAGATAAGAACTATACCCCTCAGGATGTTTGGGTGGTCAGAAAAAAAGAGTTTTAACCGTTACTCTATCTGGCTACTGCCACAGCTACCGAAGCGTCCCCAGTAACATTGGTAACCGTCCTACACATATCCAGAATTCTATCTACGCCTATAATTAGAGCGATACCTTCCGCGGGAATGCCGAGGCTGTTTAGTATCATAACTAACATTATAATACCAACGCCGGGCACAGGAGCTGTTCCGATCGATGCAAGAACAGTTATAAAGATAATAGAAAGCTGTTCTGCAACGGAAAGGTCTATTGAGTAGAACTGGGCTATGAATATCGCTGCTACTCCTTGATAAAGAGCAGTGCCATCCATATTAATTGTAGCCCCCAAAGGTAGTACGAAATTTGTTATTTCCTTCTTGATACCAAGTTTTTTCTGTAGGGTATCTATAGTAATAGGCAAAGTGGCAGCCGATGATGATGTTGAGAAAGCTACTGCTTGTGGCGTTGTCATAGCTTTGAAAAATTTCACTACATCGTATTTTCCGATAAATTTGACAATCCCCCCGTAAACGAATACTGTTTGGATCAGCAGACCAAGCACTACGGTTATAATATATATAGCCAGTGTATCAAGTATCTCAAAACCGAAGGAGGCAATGATAGCTGCCATCAGTGCAAATACTCCATAAGGCGCTATAAGCATAATGATATCTACCATACGTACCATTACAGTGGATATACCTTCGAAAAAAGCGGTAACCGGTTTAGCTTTCTCTTTGTCAATAAGGGATAGTGTGATACCGAATATAATCGAAAGGAATACTATCTGTAGCATCTCACCCGATGTAACAGCGGCGAACGGATTCCTTGGTACGATACCTATCAGAAAATCCAACACATTTATATCAACAGCTCTGTTACCTACGCTGGTAACCCCACCAGCAAGACCTTCCACGTTATCTATACCTGCACCAGGTTGGATCAGATTAGCGAGAGTCATTCCTATAGTAATTGCTATAGTAGTTGTTGATACATATATAAGCATAGCCTTGCCACCGATTTTCCCGATCTTGGCAACGCTTTCCAAACTGGAAGCGCCTACGACTAAAGAAGATATTACAAGAGGTATAGCTATAAAGCTAAGCAGATTAATAAAAAGATCGCCGATCGGCTTGATTAAGGTGGCTATTGAATAATCTTGTTCGGTATCTGTAACACCGCTGATTACTATATCACCACTTTTGGTGGCTAAATCTATAGGCTGATTGATATTCGCAAGGCCGAAGTCATCTTTGGTAAACGTTTCACCAGTAGAGGCAAGCACTAAAGAATCGCTGAAACGTAAGGTTTTTTCAACGCCCTCGCGGGTTTCTACGTGGTACACGCCACTATCTACAGGGAAGAACCCACCGAAAACCGCACCTAAGATAAGCGCGATTATTATCTTGGTGTGTAATGGGATTTTCTTCGATTTATCTAGTATTGACAGGGTTTAGATCCTGATAGCGAATTTGAACCATTCCCAGTATTTATCAAATGATCTTTTCATCTCATCGGATGGGAAATATAATCCGTCAAACTTGAATGTATAACTACCGGAACCGTCCTGCTCAGCAATAAAATCCTTATCTCCGAACTTAGATCTTTCAACATAGCCATATTGTACTAAAACAGGTGCTAACTCACCTAAGATATATTTGAACTTCTCTGGCATAAACTCTTCAATACTTTTGTACCGGTCATTCTGTGTGGAAGAATCCGTATTCAGATCCCACCAGAGCGATTCATCTGAAAGCAATGAATCTATCTTAACTGCGGATTCAGATTTGAGTTTGATAATCTGATCTTTGAAATCAAATTTCTGCTCGTTTGACATCTGAGCAGTGATTTCTTTTTTGATCGAGTAAAAGTTGTCGGAAATACCATCATACCAATCGGCAACGTATTCCTTGGTAGATTCTATAAACTCTAATCTGAAAGCCGCCATCTGAACTCGCAACTCGTCGATCTGATTCTGTTTTGATACTGTCTGTGTTTGTTTTAGTGCTGATGTCATATTTTAATTTTGGCTTTGTTTTCCGTGTCTTGCTCAAGTATCACAATCTTAGGATCTATCTGAATTCAAATATAAGTATATGACAAGTAAATAGTTTACCAGATCTAAATTTTATAAGCAAGAAAGTAGTTTATTACTATTCTGCCTCTTTCAAACTCTCCAATAATTTTTGTTGTTTATCAGTAATTTTCTTTGGTAATTGAGGCATAAGTTCTAAATAGAGATCCCCGAACTTACCGGATTCTTTATAGACCGGCATACCCATATTCTTAAGCTTGAGTGTTTTACCGGTTTGAGATAAAGCAGGAACAGTCAGATTGATCTTGCCTTTCGGGGTGGTTACTTCAGCACTGCCCCCCAATATCATTGTAGTGTAATCAATAAGTGCGGATTTTTTCAAATCCGTTCCAGAAATCTCATATTCGTGATCGCTGCTGACGATTATATTGACGAGTAGATTCCCGTTCGTTCCACCGTTAGCCCCTTTGTGCCCTTTTCCGGTAATCTTAAGGGTCTGGCCTGTTTCTATACCTGGTTTAACAGATAGTTGAATTGAGCTGCCGTTTACTTTAAGTCTTCTAAGAGTTCCCCGGTAAGCTTCTTCAAAGGATATTTCGATAGATGTCTCTAAATCCTTTCCGTTCTGTGGCGGGGATTGAGAATATCTTTGCCTACCGCCGGCTGAGCCTGCTCCGCCCATTCCTCCGAATATCTTTTCAAAAAAATCAGATAGACCGCCACCGTCATCAAACATATCGCCTACGGTTCGGCTCCTGCCTCTGTTGCCGCCCTGGTTTTGTGCATACCACTCACTCCAATCGAATCCGCCCCCTCCCTGGGTCTGATCGCCTCCGTAATCTCTGTATGACGAACCGAGCCTGTCATACTTTGCTCTTTTTTCAGGATCCTTCAGTACTTCATAGGCCTCTGAGATTTCTTTGAATTTTTCTTCAGAAGCATTGTCGCCTTTGTTTTTATCGGGATGATATTTCTGTGCAAGCTTACGATATGACTTTTTGATATCATCGGCAGTGGCTTTTTTATCAAGCCCTAAAGATTTATAGTAGTCTTTGAATTCCATTAGCGAAAACTGAAAGTAAGATTTTGATTTGTACTGAGTAACAATGTTACAACGAAAAGGTGGATGTGTTGGTTTATTATTGAAAAAAGAGCGACAAAATGTCACTTAGTATTTAAAATGTGAATGTTTAAGATTATGCTTTAGGATTTACTGTTGATTTCTAAAATTCTCAAAGTACCAAATGGAAAGCTATACCTGATAAAGTTGTTAAAGCCAATTGTCGATAATTTGTTAAATACTAGAAAATATAACAATATATAGTTCAAAAGTGTCGTAACATTTATATTGATGTAGCAGTAACATTAATATGAAATATTCATTATATTAGTATTAAGGATATTTTTATAAACTTTGTTTAGTATCGGGCTTATATGAGCAATCGGGAAAATGAATTAGAGGGTTTAGTAAACAAACTAAGCACTGATGTTGCAGAAAATCTGTTCCAGACAATACAGATTCTCGGCCAGATCGCTAATTTATCCGAGAGAAATTACGAAGGTAGCCATTCCAGATGGGTTTCTGATAAATCTGCCGAACTCGCCAGACTTCTGGGAATGAAGCGCGAGTTTATTTTCCAAGTCAAAGTTGCCGCACAGCTTCATGACATAGGAAAGGTCGCATTTAAAGACTCCGCACTATTTAAGCACCCATCGGAGATGAGTAAAGGAGAGTATAAACAATATACCTACCATCCGGAGATCGGTGTAGAGATGCTGAAAGGCCACTCGGGTTTTAAGCAGATTTCCGACCTAATACTGCAGCATCACGAAAGGCTTGACGGTAGTGGATTCCCAAGACATCTTAAAGGAAAGGACATCCACCCCGGCGCACTGATAATCGCTGTTGTAGATACATATCACAACTACGTGTTCAAAAATACAAGATCAGATAGATATTCTGATCACAAGCAGGTAGTCCATACCAATACTACGCAGATGCTCAACGCTACGAGTGACAGGCATAAAGCAGCTATCGGTTATCTGAGCTCAAAAAAGAATACCCTGTTCGATAAAAAAGTCGTAGATGTATTCATCACTATGATTGAGTTTGACCGTAAGGACACCCACGGTAAGACAGTCCTTCGTATCCCTGCTAATACGATAGAAGAGGGGATGATCTTTGCAGAGGATTATTATACGAATCACGGTTTACTTATAGCCTCTCGATCCGAAAAAATTACATCTGAAATGAAAAAAGCTTTAGTACGCTTTGCCGAAAACGGCGATATACCACATAAAATTCTAGTACTTGCTGATCACGCTTAAACCTCTGATATTGTGAGTAAAGACAATCTCTTTTTTATATACGGCGAGGAACCTTTTTTTATAGACAAAAAGCGTTCTGAAATTACTTCTCAGTATATAAAAACAGATTCAGATAAATTCAACTTAGAACGGTTTGAAGGTGCCTCGCTTGATCTGAAGCGGCTGAAAAGCAGTGTTATGTCAATGCCGATGATGTCAGAAAAGCGTGTTGTGATAATTAACGGGCTTGAAGTTTTTTTCAAAGGCAAGATAGCGAAGGCAACAAAAGATGCTTGGGCGGGCTTTATCAATGATATCCCGGACTTTACTGTTCTTGTTATCGATGCACGGCTTGATAAGAAAAAATTATCATCTTTCCCTTGGAAAGACTTAATCACTGCTTCTGTAAGCCATCACTATCCACTGCTTCGTTTTGAGAAGATTGATAGCGCTATTAAAGATATAGCAAAAGGAAAGGATCTTTCAATAGACTCTCAAATTGTTCAATATCTGAAAAATAGATATGACAGTGATTTTATGGCTATCAGCTTAGAGCTTGATAAATTGATGAACTACGCTCCAGATAAAAATGGCTTTACCTTTGAAGATGCTTCAGAGTTGCTGGATTTAGATAAGAAGTATAATCTAAATGAGCTTACTCGCAGTCTTGAAAGACGTGATAATTCAAGTGCTGTGGAAATCGTATTAGGACTTTTGAAGGTAGGGGTTGCTTTGCCTTTTGTGCTTGCTACGATGAAGAATTTTTACCTGTCGCTATTCAAATACTATGAAGCATCAAATAGATTCTCTCAAAAAAATGAAATAGCGAGTAATACGGGTGTACCACCATTCTTTTTGAACGGCATAATATCTGCTTCAAGAAAATATAATCTTACCGATGTAGAGAATATAATTGAGTCTTTGCTTGTTTGTGAGTTTAGGCTGAAATCGCAGCCCACCTCTCATAATAATCTTTTTATAGATACTGTGGCTAAGGTTTTAAAAGCTTAAGATGATTTATAATATCATTATCGGCATTATAAATCCTCACTTATTGCATCGGAATCCTTTAATTTTTTTGACAGCTCTTCATAATCCTCTCCCCGGTCCCTTATATTTTCAAACTCCTCATCCGATACTTCTGTTCTGATATTGGTTCCTGATATTTCTTCCTTAGTGAAAGGTTTTGGGTTGTTGTCTGCTGATGGAAAGTAATCGGTAGTCTTGTCTCTGTCTGTCATTGCTGTTTCTAAGGTAATAAGCACTCTATCGCCGTCTTTAGTTCTTACTTCTATCGCACGAAGGTCATCGAGGTGATCTCTATGGATCAGAACTGTAACTTTGTTACCTTTTTCGCTTTTTACATCGATCTTATCAGCTATGAAAACTTTGTCGTTATTCGGCTTTATAACTTCTTTTGGGAAGTATCCACCTTTGGGCAGTTTGTTTATATCTTTTGCGATAGTAGGAAACTCCAAGAAATCCTTGAAACTATCGTGGGCTAGATATGGCTTTTGCGGATCGAGTTTTACTTCCTCGCTCAATTGTTCTTGAAATCTTTTGCTCCTTCTTACATCTTCAGGAACTTTTAGGTAGGCTGCGAGATCAGACGGGGACAGTAACGGTTTTGATCCGCCTGATAAGCTGCTACTTGGTTTATCGTCTTTATCGGGGTCATAAGATTCAAACCCTTCAAGCAACTGTCTTCCGAATGGCTCTACATCATCTCCCGAATCATCAAAGCCGATATCTCCAAAATCATGGTCGTCGAATTCTTGACCTTCTTGAGGCAGATCTGTATCTATTTTCTCTTGGTCAGAGTATTTGAGGCTGTTCTGTTTAGCTTCTTCGCTGCGGTTCTGCTTTGTAGTGCGCCGAGGTTTTTCCTCATTATCTATAGAAGTCAACTGTGCCCTGGGCTTTTCGGCTTCCTGTTGTTTAATCTTATCTGTATCCTGCTGCTTACTCATATCCGCCTTAATATAATTATCCAACTGGCTAAAACTCAATGCCCATTAGCAACAGTATCAGCCATTAATTTAAAGTATTTATTTTAATTTAATATAGTGAATTATTATGCCAAAATCGATATGGTTTTATTCTTGGTCTTTGACTTTAAAATTCTCTATAAGTAACCTGTAGTTATTATCGAAACTAAGGATTTTCAGATTGCCTACAAGTGTAAATGAATGCCTTGCCCGTGTTATCGCAACATTAAGCTTTCTATCTATTGGCTTACTGTTTGTTGTATTTATGGTTGATGGTGATACCATCTCCATCGAATCATTTGATGTGATCTGTTCTAATTGATCAATATCTGAAATAACGGTGCTAAGTATAATGTGGTCTCTTTCGCTGCCTTGGTAGCGTTCTACGGTATCGACTGTTATATAGGGTAGTAATTCAAGCGGAAGCATCTGCCGTATAAGCGCGCATTGCATTCTGTACGGGGCTATTATCCCAATTGAGTCATTCTTTATAGAATCCAATTTTGAGTATATCAATACAGCGATATTTACAACTGCCTCTGCTTCGCTCTTGTTTATTGTTGAATTATTGATTTCGGAAGTTATATCCTTAAAGTTTATTCCATTCAGATTTTGGGGGTTGCCTCTGTCTTCTTCATATATACTTTTGAGAGTGTTTTCGTACGATAGAAGATTTGCGGCTTTCATAATCTCATTATCCATCCGCCCTTGATAGGTAAGCATCCCTAAAATGCTTTCCCGCGTTCGGGTATCTTCCTTTTTGATCAAAGATACCATTCTCGTAAAATATGACATCCGAACATCGATTATTGATTCGCTTTTTTCTATATCATCTAATCTATTAGAAATTTTGATAGGGGGGAGCTGTTTACTGTCTCCTATTAAAATTGTTTTCTCTATTCTGCCAAGCAATATATTCATATAATACTCAGCGATTTGCCCGGCTTCATCTACTATGGCAACATCAAAATCTATAAGTTGGAAAATATCCCTGTTTGAAATAAGGGAGGCAACGGTACTACAGTAAACCCGACAGTCTCTAACGATTCTGTAAGTTTGACGGGTACCGTATTGATCAAGTATCTCAGGGAACAAAACCTCTTTAGCTTCTGAGCTGCCTCTGGAACCATAGCGTATGATCTTATTATGATTCTCTTCACCTAAAGCCTTCATAGTAGCAACGGTAGCTTCATCTACAGCTCTGTTGGTGAATGATACGAGCAATATTTTTTTATCTGTATTGAAAAAATAATATCTCATAAGGTTTGAAATAAAATATCTGGTCTTACCGGTTCCCGGTGGCCCCTCCAAGAAGTATAATTTATTGGCGCAGATGGCCTTTTTCAGAAGTCTGTTCTGTTCTTGTGTAACATCATTGAAATCAGAAATATTAGAGCCTTCTGCATCTGCAGCAGGGGTGATCAAAGACTTAAAATCGCTTCCTGTTAACGATTCAAAATCGGGGGATTGAACGAATCTAAATGCCTCGCTGTGAAGTTTCCTGAGAGTTGAGTCGAAATAATCCTGAGCAAGAGACCATTCATCTTCCTGACCTTTAAATACAGAATAATTAATAAGCTTGTTCCTGAGAGATACCTCTATGTTTTCAGAGTTTATGCTCTTTACGGCAGCTTTAAGTACCTGGCCTTCGAACCAGTTATCGCAGTTATTATCCGGATCGTTAGTCCTGAATAGTATTATCGCATCACCTTTTCTTATCGGGCTATCGATTATATCCGATCTTTTGAAATCGAGATAGCCTTTTTCACTCTCAATACCGGTAAGGGTTAATCCACTGATATTATTGATAGCATCCTTATCACACCATATCGAATTATAAGATGATCTTCTATTATCAGAATATCTACCTGTCTTGCCAGCTACCATTTCTCTGGATATCTGAATTGACGTATAATTATAATAATCTAAATTATGATCTGGCAAAACCGAGATCTGTTGCAGCACATTCTCTATTTCGGATATTGAAAACCTAGGTGCTTTTTTTATATATGATTTAAGTTTTCTTACAGAATTGTTTATTCCTCGGGAATGTTCGATTTCTTCGAGTACGATCATATTCCTGATAAATGCGAGTTTCTGTTTTGATCGTAAGCTCCTTAATGTGTTCCGGAGGGGTGTACAGGAATCTTTACTATATATAATGAAATTAGAGCCTAATCTACCGGAAAAAGATGATTCCAGAAGCATATCATAACCGATAAGCTGTGCACCGTGGGAAGGCCATACACTGTAAATTCTATCTCTTTTCTTGTTATCGGTATATTTCATTATTGAACCGATTGGCTTACCGCCTTTCAGCTCGTAGATATCTTTGATTTTATAATCGTCCCCTTTTTCAATTAGCAGATCAAGCCTTCCTTGCAGTCCGTATTTGGTGGAAATGAAAGAGGGTTCGGCCGAGAAGTTGTATTGTCTTAGTTCTTTTATAACCTCTGAAAGATTATCATATTGGATCTTAAGTTGATCGTAGAAATACTGTTTAGTGATATTCTCGAGTTTTGATACCGTAAAAAGCAACATCGCGTTACCTTCTATAGCTTTTGCATAAAGATTATCAAAAGATAGCGACTCGTCAAGTAGCATCTCATCGAAAATAGTATTAATCATGCTGCCTAGAAGCATTTGAGAGCTCGGTCTGCCTATTGAGTATCTGCTTAGAACGGTATGTGTAGCTGATATATCCTTAATATCAAAACCTTTGGCTATCTCAGATACATCGTATAGATAGTCTGGCTCAAAAACGATAATGGATTTTCTATATTCTTTTAGATTTCCTTCTGCATCTATACTAAAAGAAAGCGCGTTGAATTTATCTCCTTTTTTAAAAGAGCGTAACTGTTTGGACCAGATGCCAGTGACTTTGAGGTTTATCGGCCGCTTATCCTGAGTCAAACATCCCAGAGTTGTCATTTCTTTACCATCTTCAAAAACAGGTTCTGAATCAACAATAAGCTGGAGATCAACTGTCTCGGTATTCTTTTCTAATGAGTCAGCCCCTATAAGCTCCCGGAAAGTATTATCAGCGGTAATTGAGTTTTCAACAAGGGAGATTATACTTTCTCCACTTTCTGCTATGGATTCTAAAGTATGGCTGTCAGGTAGCTTTTGCCCGCCTGAATAATAACAGATCTTAGTGATTATATCAGATTGGGACTCATCCATACCGGATTGCTCGATCAGGTAATAGATTTTGGATAATGGGGTAGGGAAGGATATGTTCTGATTATCGGTAACTTTTGTAGCCAATACCAACAGTCGATCATATAATACTTTGACTCTCTTAAAGGGTGCAGATATATTATTCGGATAGTTTATCGAACTGGAAACTGGCATAAAAAAATATCAGTCCTGATGCTTTACGTCACCACTTTCAGGCTTTATATCTCTGATAAATATCTGAGGAAGTGAAGAACCGTTATAATTACTCATCTCTAAATTATAAATAATGGAGAATTTCTTTCCGTTTTGGCAGTATTTAGCTTTATCTGCCATATTGAAGCCTATAGCATCAATAACAAAGTTGTTTTGCTTTGCTCGGAATTTGATATTGTTATGCCCAATTATCTTTACTCCGTTTGTAGCTGTCACATTAGCTGTATAGAATACCGGTTTGGGATTGTCGTATCCAAAAGGAGCCATTTTATTAAGGCTTTTGAAAAACACTGGAGAAAGCTCATTCAAGTTTAGCTTGGTATCTATTTCGATCTCAGGCTGTAACATGTCCTCGGTGATTACTTTACTCGCTTCGCCGTCAAAGATCTCTCGGAAATCATCAACATTCTGTTCTTCCATAGTAAGTCCGGCAGCGTGTTTGTGCCCACCATACTCGAACATCAAGCTATGGGCTTTTCGCATAGCATCATATACATTGAAGTTCCTAGTGCTACGGGCAGAGCCTTTTGCCATACCGTCGATTGATGTCATAAGTACGGTTGGTACATTGAATCTGTCAACCAATCTGGAGGCGACTATCCCTATAATCCCGGGATGCCAGTCTGGATAGTGGATCACAAGAGATTTACGGCCTTCGGCAAGTTGCTTTTCAGCCATCGGTATAGCTTCGCCCAGGGTGTCGTGATCAAATACCCGGCGTTTTCGGTTTTCATCTTCCAGTTGCTGGGCTATATGGAAGGACGAGATATCATTATCCTGGACCAACATATCGACCGCACGCATCGGATCGCCCATACGGCCAGCCGCATTGATGATAGGTGCCAAGTTATATACTATATTTGCTGCGGTGATAGCCCCAGGCTTAAGCCTTGTGCAGTAAATAAGGCCTTGAAGGCCGGCTCTCGGGTTCTTATTTATCTTTTTAAGGCCGTGATATACCATTATCCTATTCTCATCCACTAGCGGTACCATATCGGCTATAGCAGATAACGCTACCAGATCGAGGAATTGATAAGCATCTTCATCCCTGCCGAGATGTTTGTAAACTGCCTGTATCATCTTGAAAACCACACCGCAGGCCGATAGCGATTTGAAAGGATACTCGTCGTCATCCTGTATAGGGTCAAGTATGCAATATATATCAGGGAGGCCGCCAGCAGTCTGGTGGTGATCGCATATTATAGCGTCTATACCTAGCTCTTTGGCATATTTTAGCTGCTCGTGTGCCGTTATTCCAACATCTACTGAGATAAGGAGTGTACAACCAGCTTCTTTCGCTTTGTCGATACTCGCAAAGGAAAGGCCGAAACCGTATTTGAAACGGTCGGGTATGAAAAACTGAGCATCAATGCCGAGTTCTAATAGGAATAGCAGAGCCAAGGAGGTAGAAGAAACCCCGTCAACATCGTAGTCGCCGTGTATCCAAACCTTTTCGCCGCTTACACGTGCCTGCATAATTCTCTCGACTGCCTTTTCCATGTTGAGCATGAGAAAGGGGTCGTGCAAATCTTGCAGTCTGGGTTTGAAGAACGATTGGGCTATTTCTAGCTTATCAATCCCTCTAACCGACAGAACGCTGGCGATTGTTTTAGGTACTTTTAGTGTCTTTGATAGCTGACTTGTTTTTTCATCTTCCGGTTGGCGTTTAAGTAACCAACGATTGTTCAATACAAAATAATGGACTATTTAACATATTGCGAGCAATATACTAAAAAACTGTGGATATATTGTGATGGTGTGGAAATTATTACACATATTTACGTTATTAACTGTGATATCTTCTAAAAAACACTTTAGAACCAATTTTTCCGGTGTAAATGCCTAAACAAGATTCAGCCAAACAGAAACCGATCAGGAAAACCAAGACCTCCAACAAGAGAACATTGTTAAAGAAAGAAGGCCAAGTCCCTAAAGAAGCCGAGTATGGTAGGCTGATAGCTAATGTAGGCACTACCAACCTTGTAAGGGCTAAAAGCGGTGCCATTATCGAGTGTTATTTGGGCGGTACAGTTATCACACCCCATGCGGAAAGCAATATAGTTGCCGTAGGCGACTGGGTCTGGTATCTGGAGGATGATTATTCCGAAGCGGACGGCGAAGGTGAGGCAAGAGCCAGGATCCTGAAAGTTCAAGAACGCAAGACCAAGTTTTCCCGCAAACACGCACATTTCAACACCCGAGAACAGGTTCTTGCTTCCAATCTTGATAATGTCATGATATTTTCGGCAACGATGGATCCCGATTATAACAAAAAACTGATTGACAGATACCTTGTGGCATGCGAGATAGGGGAGGTAAACCCGATGATATGCATAAACAAGATAGACCTACTGGACGAGGATCTTGTTATGGAGGATCTGGCTGCGTATGATGATCTCGGATACGAAGTCTATATGCTATCCGCCGAGACCGGGGATGGTATCGATGAGATTTTGGATAAGATACAAGGAGAGATCACACTGCTTTCTGGCCCCAGCGGTGCGGGAAAGTCGTCTTTCCTTAATACCGTTCTGGGCGGTGATTACCAAGATGTGGGAGAAGTATCCGAACGTAGCGGCAAAGGAATGCATACTACCTCCTCCAGCCGGCTTTTCGACCTCGGGGAGGATACATACCTAATTGATTCGCCCGGCATTAGAGAGCTTGCTGTTTGGGGTATTGAAGAGGGCGAGCTGCAGCTCTACTTCCACGATTTCGATGAGTACAAAGAGCATTGCAAGTTTGCGACCTGTTCCCACGTTCACGAGCCAGGGTGTGCTGTAATAGCGGCAGTGGAATCCGAGGATATAGACCCCGAGAGGTATGCCAGCTACCTAAGCTTTTTGGATACTTTAGGGTGAGGCTATAAAAAATGTCCGTGTTAGTTGTAAAAATTCATTCAAGCCATTAGCGGTTTTATCTTTAATTCTATTCTACTATAAACTCAAAGCTGGTTGTAGCTGTTTCTTTGATTGAGCTTTTTAATCTAAGCACGCACTTTCTGCCACAGTTACTTTTGAATTACCTTTTTATAAAATAAATATATAAAATTAGTTATATTAAAGGTAAAAAGGGTGTTTATAGTAGTGATAATCCAACTAATTTCACGAATTTGTGTACAGTCTATCCTAATCCTGCTCAAGATAAACTAACTGTTAATATTGACGGGCATGGCAGTACTATAAGAACGTCTTTTTCTAGCTTAGATGGACGTATTATCTATGATGGTTTTCACAAAGAAGGGTCAGTTATTGATATAGCTAACCTTCCTCATGGAATTTATGTCATATTGATAGATTACAATAACAACACAATCCGTAAGATTGTGTCAATCCATAAGTAATTCAAGGACAGCCGGTTATGAAAATAGCCGGCTTTTATATAAAATGAAAAAAGCTCTCATAATACTTATAATTGCATACTTGCCTATATCGCTAATTCCATAGTAGATAGGCAAACACCTAACGTTGGTAATTTTAATACTGTATCACACAGCAACTCCTATAATGCTATTAGCCGTTTCTTCCCAGAATTAGATCAGATAGTAAGGACTGATGGTAACAAAATGATTATCTACGATATACCAAGTAGATCTATCATATTGAATATATCTGACTCAGGATTTTATTCATACAATAGCGAAAGTGGGTTTTATGAAACGTTAGATGGCAAAAATATCAATCCTAAGAATGGAAATGTACAGTCTAGCAATAGAACTCCGAATACTCTGCCTATTGGTAAAAACAGATATATCAGAAATTATGACTCTTCAACACCTACACATTTGATCCTCTTGGATGATATGGGTAATATACTGAAACATTATAATAATATTGATCTTTATGATGTATTTTTATTTGGCAATGGTACATTTACTTATGCAAAAGAGCAAAATTTGTATGCTGTTGATTTTAATAATATTGTAACATATAGAAATGCCTATTTTTCTAAACTAATGGTATCTACCTCTTATGACAATGGATTTTATCTTTACCCCAGGGATAGTGACAATCTGAGAGTTTATGTACATGAAAGTGAGTCTCTGGTACATCCAAACCAACAGAACAATTTCAATGCAGAGTTATTCGATAATAAACTGTATACGACAAGCTATTACTATAAGGATTACGATGGTTTCGCACTTTCAGACAGTACTATTTTATATATCCGAAATTTACAATAAAACGTTGTTTCAAGAATTTCATTACCAATAAAAGGTGGCAGTCATGTTTTTGTTGACAGCGATTATATTTACATATATGGTCTAGATGGCAAAATCCATCTTCTTGATCATGATTATAAATTAGTAGATTTCTTTCCTAAGGTAACAAACAGAATAGTAGCTTACGAGAAACTAAACAACAATACGAGTATATATTTTGAGGATTCTTATGGTCATAAGGATAACTACTTTTACTTAGTGATAAAGCATAGTGACAAAAAGGATTACATTATTGATTTATATCATAATTATCGTTTTGATGACTATACAGATGAACAAGTAGAACCATCTTACAGTATTGTAGATAATTTCATTTACACTTATCATTTACAATTAAACCCTGACACGTTAGAAAAGACTCAGACTTTTCTTTCTTCAATCGATATCAATACTGGTGAGCGGAAAACGCTAATCAGAGATAAAAGAATTTTTGATTTTTCGGTCAAGAATGATACTATATTTTATTTGGCCTATGAATATTCGAATGTTTCATTTGACCCTTACATAGGATGTTATGATATTAATACTTCTGTAGACAAGATACTTTATGATATCAATAGTATAGAATATTTACATCACTTGCAATCTGATTTAACAAATAATCTATATTCCATGAATTGGGATAATGTTTATATATTAAATCAGGATACTCAAGAACAGGTTGCATCTATAGACTTCACAACCAATGGTTATACGAGTTTATACAATATAGATGGTAATGAAAATTATATACTCAGTACAAGTTCAACTGTAAATTTAATATCTAAAATAACTTTAGAAAACTACTCTTTTAGTTTAGATAGTAATAAAGATATAATTGGTGCAAGATTCATTCATCAAAATACAATTGCAATTTTAACTCAAGATTATGAATTACTTATTTATAGTTATTCTGAAGACACAATCAATAAATCTATCGATTACGGATTTATTAAATCTTTTTATCTCGGAATGAATAGTCAGGGTTTTGAATGCTTATCGATGAGAGTAAATGAAAATTATTTAAACCTCACTTTTTTTCTTGAGGGCAGATCAAATGGAACTCATAAAGATAATTTTACATTCAATATTCCTGTTGATAATATTCTAAGCTCTGTTTCTATAAATACAAATGACAAGGATTATCAGTATTCAAAGTTCTACGTTTATGATTTGAATGGCAGGTTTATAAACACTATTTCCTACAATCAAATCAAAGAATATGATTCGAAAAGATATTTCATTGTAGACTCTGAGAGTAATGAATTAATACTAAAGTAGCCTCTAATATTATGTGCTAGTAATGTATCATCTAGTATTCTTATATTGGAATGTAGTTATCTGCATATCAATCATATTATTTGAATATCTGTTATAAAACATAAATTCCACATCTGTTTATACAATGGGGAATATCTTTGTTATTTGAAAGGATAAGTTTCATATAAATGTTCTACAATAAAGTAGTACTCATACTATACACCAGATGAATATTAGGTATCTTTAATCATAAACCTGTTATCTGTGTGTTATAATTTAACAAATCTATCAGGTCATTTTCTGAAAGATATTATCTGATAGTTTTATCCATTTTCCATTAGTATTTAATACCTCCATTCTTACAGTTGGCCTATATTTCTTAAAAAGCTCTAATAATTCATACACCTCAATAAGCTCATAGCTAAAGATAAATGGTTCATCATCATAATACAATGTGTACTTTATGTAATTCATATCTCTGTCAGGCAGTTTATCCATATTTTTCATCCTTATATATAAGGCCTTACTCAAAGTTTTAAGTAAGGCCTTGATGACTCAATAAGTTTATTTAAACAATGAGATATTGGCTTTAAGTCTCTCTATCTTTGTCTGCTTCCTTCCAAATATATCTGAGAACAAGGGGTAGCGAGATGATACCACTAATGAGGTGGTGTCTTCTTCTCCTTTCTTTATCATATAAAAATGGCCGAAGTCCCAAAGATTAGCACTATCGGAAAATATAAGTTTATCACCTAAATGCTGTTCCAGTTTATAAAGCCCGGATAAGGCCATTTGTTTAATCGTTTTTTCGATTGAAGAATATGAATCTCTATTATTCTCAAGCTCTATTTCCAAAGAATTGATCTTTTTGATCCTCTTTAGATTAGACCTGGCTGATAAAACCCACATCAATACTGCCAGGTATAGAGCTGCTATTAGTACAAAAATGTATGAACTCATTGTGCCCCCTCATACCATATAGATTCTGGATATTCCGCACCGACCAACATAGATCTTCCATTTGATTGATCTTCCATTTCTGCTGCGGAAGCTATCGTTGCAACCGTTACACCGAATAACGGCCCTAAACCTAATCCTATCGCAAGCCCTGCGAGATCAGCTGCTGCAACAGCCTGTTCAGGAGACAAATATTGAATATCGTTGACTTGGTTCGGGTCTGTGTTATCGGTAGCTACATCTTTCCAAAAAGTCTCTGAATATCTATATAATGCAATAAACTGGTTCATTTGAGTATTATTCCAGTTATTGGAAACACTGACGGTTTCCATATTGGATATAATTGATTCAACCGAATCAGAAACCGAAGCGTTGGTTGGATATATCTGCTGGGCGTAAGAATAGACAGTACTATCGATTGCCCCTATATTGCTGTCCGCATATTCAATAGCCCCCCTATAATCTTTAATGATCTTATAGTAGGTCTTTCCATTGATAGTATCTATACTACCTATCCCATTCATAAGATCATGGTGTTCTACTAGAACATCGTCAAGCTGTGTCTGTGTATAACCTAACGTATCCACAAAATACTCTGCTATTGAATTGACTATGTTATGATAACAGCTGTCAGTAAGGTATGCTGTACTATTGTGAAGCAAAAATCTATCATGGACATTGAGTTGCCTATCTCTATAATAAAAATTTAGAGCAGTATTATGATAGATACCTATTATAGTATCCGGGTTAGGTACTGAGTATAGGGGTAAAGATGATGTTGTGCGAGCGGCTGATAAATCATTCGGTGATGTCACTTCTTCGCATCCGAATAATATAGGCATAGCTATCGCTATGGCGATGATAATTCTTTTCATTATATCCTTGTTAATTTGTTTGAAGATTAACAAGCTCCTTTTATTTCCTAATATAGAGAAAGAGCAGATATAATACAAATATTACTTATCATAACAAATCTAAATGGTTGGATCTAAGTTGGTGAACCTTGTGAACTTTCTCACTTTTGGTAAAGAAAGTTATAGGGTATCGGTGGGTAATTTTTAAAGTTATGTCACTTCCGGCTTTACTTAAACTATAGATATATCCGAAATCCATAGCTGATATCTTATCAGAAATTATGATATTGTTTGGAGAAATATGATGTAATTTATAAATACCGTTTGTAGTTAGTATTTTAATTCTTTTATTAATATGATCGAAATCTTGTTCGAATAAAAACACCCTAGCGTCTTTATTATCTCTAATTCTCTTTAAGCTGAGTGAGTCAGATAAAAGGTACTTAATCAGATAAAGAACAATTACAATTAACGGCAAGAATAATATAGTTGGCATTACTGATTTTTAGTTATAGTTTTTTGAATATTTGGTCGAATTGCTTATCGTTAAAGTACTGGATACTGTCACCTACGTGAACCTTGAAGACCTTTTGCGTTGCTCCAGAAAAGTTACAAATGGACAGCAGCTCCTCCCAAGTCTCTTCATCAGTATCCAATACATCATATTCTTTATATTTGATGATATCTTTCCTGAATACCGCACTGGAGTCAGAACTGTTAACAGTATCCTTGAGGAATACCGGTCTTGTACCGTAGAGTATATATTCGGGATTAATACCGTACAATTTCCTCAGTTCGAACAAGATTTTTTTCCCAACCGGCTTTTTCTGAGACTTGTACGATGAGAAAGTACCGGGGTGTTTTCCCATGTCGGTAGCCATAGCTCCAAGTGTACCAAAGATAGACATGGCTACTTCTTCAAGCCTGTCGTAAATTATATCCCAACTATCAGATGATTTTTTTAATAGCATAATATTATATAATTATAGTTTCTTTGTGACATATTACATATAACATATTATATGTCTGTTTTTCAGATATTGCTTGTAATTCAAACCTAACTGAGATAATGAATATTTAAGCAATATTTGATTTTAGATTATAAGTTTTCGTATGGTTCTATTCCTATAATATCGACCAGTACAAAAACTATTGAAATTTTCCATGTTTACCAAAGTTCACAAGCCAGGCTGTGCTATACTATCGGCATTAGAATCGTAAGATATAGACCCCGAGATGTATTCCAGCTACCTAAGCTTTTTGGTTTATTCAAAGTTGCGAATCATATGCATACCTAGACTCACGACTGCAAAATTTTATATTTCTTGTTGAACTGTCTATCCGAGTAGTAATATAATGTTTCCCCGTCTATTACTTTATATATGGTTTTTTCTTTATCTGAAATTCCGTTTTCAAATAACATCTTCTCCCACACATGTTCATCTGTATCTGACTTGTGTATTTCTACATATCTCAATATATTTTTAGGCAGTACAGCTAACTTCTCATCATGGCCAAAAGCTTTATCCTGAAGGAATATAGGTTTATCACCATAAAGTATATAGTCGGTATTTATGTTGAATTTGTTCTTAAGATCGATAAGCATTTTCATGCCTACCTGCTTTTTCTGAGACTTATATGATGAAAATGTTGCAGGATGCCTACCCATATTGACGGCCATAGCACTCAAGGAACCGAAGGTTGTCTTAGCGACATCCTCAAGCCTTTTGAACATTATTTCCCATTCATCTGTTTTTCTATCCAGCATATACAATATAAATATACGATATATTTAGTGAATTATCTATATATTTTGACAATTCGTTTTGAGATTATAGGGTTATAGATATGATATCACTTAGTCCTATCTTTCTAAAAAAATATATAAAAGTCAGTTAGTTGAAAGCATATATGTGGTTGACGCCGCAGGGGTTGATACATTTACAAATATGCTTTGGCCAGCATATCTTAATAGGTCAATTTCCATATTCGATAATTTATCTTTTGTTCCTTCTATCGTGTGAGAGCCGATGGTTCTTCCTGTTATATCATGTACAAGTACCGTGTGCAAAGTACTTTCCTGTATCATAAACCCTAAGTGTAGTCTGTTTGAGCTTATATAAGAACTCTGAAGATTGAATGCCGCTGATGGTTCAATAAGCCTTGCGCCAGGTTCCTTACATATCCCGTCAACGTTTAACTCAGCATTCCGGACTGAAAAAAACTCGTCGTAATCGCTACAGATCACTTGGGCGTCGAAAAGCTCTAAGCGGCTGTTTTCAGATAGCCCGAGGAGCACTTTGAAAGGTATTTCGGTTTCACCGTTCAAAGGTATTGTAACTGGATATGAAGCCAAACCGTCAGCCTCAACTGTATATGGTATATCAGCATTATGCAGAACGGTATAGTCGTACAGCAGCATCGCCTCGATTTCCTCAAAACCACAATCTATAAACTGTTGAGATACAGTACTGCCAAAAGTAATTGTTGTCCGGTCGGAAATAGAGACATTGATATCGTTCACATATACCTCTGCATCACCTTCTATACCATCTACATTATAAGTAAGCTCACGGGTACAGTTAAGGTTGTCTTCGGTGATAAGCAAGCGATAATTGCCCGGTTGGTTGATATTCAGAACGCTTTCTGTAGGGTTTTGCAGTTGCACTTCAGGATCATCAGCTGACCATAGGTAAGAGAAATTTCCCACTGGCATATTATCAGGTATTTCAAGAATGGCATCTTCGCAAGGGCATAGGCTTGGGGCTGGCAGAGTGGAACCTATCTCGAGCTGTTCCGGAAACCTGAATACGTTGATATCGAAAGTGTCGTACTCAAAACAGCCTATCCAGCTTTCGATTTCAACAAAAACACGCTCATTGTTCAGGGGTGTATAACCTGTGATCTCGTTTCCAGTAAAGATGCCTCCATCTTCAAACTCCCATGTGATATCTACCGAACCGTCTGTATCAAATGTTTCTTTTAATATGCTGGGTATCGTTTCGCCTTCGCAAATTGATATATCATCAATATCATTATCTTTCAGTTCGCAGTACTGGTACAGTTCAAATCCCCATATCGATATATCATTGCCGACAATAGAAAACTGATTTATACCTACCGAGTCAGGATATTTGAAAACAGCGTTATTAT
This sequence comes from uncultured Hyphomicrobiales bacterium, assembly GCA_964462685.1. Lineage (GTDB taxonomy): Bacteria > Bacteroidota > Ignavibacteria > Kapaibacteriales > UBA2268 > CAYWYR01. The sequence continues at coordinate 57,424 of CAYWYR010000014.1, forward strand.
AAAGTGATAATGTTATCTGAGACCTGTTACCGGAATTGAAACTATGCATCTCAGTAAAAAAAACGCAGTTTGAATTCGGGTTTATAACATTTGTCGGCGGCATAAATTCGATACCGTCGATTTCCGCTGATAAACTCGGTATTTGATCTGGCCATGCCACATCAGGGTTCATATAGTTGAATGATAGTTCGTATTGCCTGTTAGGATTTACTTCGATAACATATTCTATAAGCAGGAATCTTTCTCTCGGGTCGCTTTCGGGTACTGGAATGCCATCAATTACCATTATATTCTGCCCGAACTCACAAGATAAATAGTTTAAGTTTTTATCATTATTGTTCAGAACGATATTATAGGAACCGAACTGGTTTTCCTGAGCTGAATAGGGTACATCGGTATTGAATATTGGATTGTTGGATGTCCAGCTCTCAAACCCTGGATCAGGTATAAAATTGAACGGGGCAAGAGTCTGGGAAACCAATTTCCCATTACTCACAATAGCGAGCAATATCATAAAAGGAAAGGCTGTTTTAGACTTCAGTATACCGTGAAACATCATAGTTGAAAAATTGTTGGGCAAACACTATAAAGGTAAAATATCTTTATATCCACTCAAATCCAAACATGAAACGAAATCTATATTATATGTTGTTGGTAATCTATATAGGGAAACGAAACAATATTTTCCTAAATTTGAAGTATTAAGTAATCATAACTAACTAAAAAGATTTTATCTATGAGTGTATTGGTCAACAAAGACTCCAGAGTGCTTGTACAAGGTATCACAGGTGGTGAAGGAACTTTCCATTCTAGCCAGATGATAGAGTATGGTACTAATATCGTTGCTGGGGTTACTCCAGGCAAGGGCGGTACCGATTATTCAGGAAAGGGCGAAGGAGCTTTCTCCAGACCTGTACCTGTTTTCAACACAGTGAAAGAAGCCGTTAAAGAAACACAGGCAAATGTATCGATTATCTTCGTACCGCCCCCGTTCGCAGCTGACGCAATTCTTGAGTCTATTGATGCGGATATGCCGCTTATTATCTGTATCACAGAAGGCATCCCCGTCAAAGATATGATAACGGTAAAAGCAGCCCTCGATCAATCAAATTCTAGATTGATCGGCCCTAACTGCCCAGGTATCATAACTCCGGGCGAAGCTAAAATAGGTATCATGCCTGGTTTCATACACTCCAAAGGGAAAGTTGGTGTAGTTAGCCGTTCTGGTACCCTGACTTATGAGGCTGTTAAACAAATTACTGATGAAGGCCTCGGCCAGACTACATGTATAGGTATCGGTGGTGACCCAATAATCGGCACTCAGTTCTTGGACGCTATCAAACTCTTCAACGAAGATCCTGAGACAGAAGCTATCGTAATGATAGGTGAGATAGGTGGTAATGCCGAGGATATAGCTTCAGCTTACATCAAAGATAATGTAAAAAAACCTGTCGTTGGTTTCATAGCTGGGCGTACAGCCCCTCCAGGCCGTAGAATGGGCCACGCTGGTGCAATAGTTTCCGGCGGGCAAGGTGGTGCGGACGATAAAATGGAAAATATGCGCAAAGCTGGTATCCACGTTGTAGATACCCCGGGTATCATTGGCGAAACAGTGAAAAATGCATTACAGAATAATTAATAATATCAAACTCTAAAAACTAAGAGAAAAAATGTCAAACCTAACTTATGGTATGATAAAGCCGGACGCAGTTGGTAACGGTGTTGCCGGTGAAATAATCGCTAAAACGCAGAAAGAAGGATTCGAAGTACTTGGAATGAAAATGACAAGACTGACTGAATCTGAAGCTAAGAAGTTCTACGAGGTTCACAAAGAAAGACCTTTCTATAATGATCTCGTATCTTATATGACTTCAGGCCCTATAGTAGCAATGGCTCTCAAAAAAGACAATGCTGTTTCAGCTTGGAGAGAGTTTATCGGTGCTACCAATCCTGAGGACGCCGCTGAAGGAACTATCCGTAAGCAGTACGGTAAGAATATCGAGAACAACGCCGTTCACGGATCTGATTCAGATGACAACGCGAACAGAGAGATCGGCTTTTTCTTTACCGAAGGTGAGCTAGCAAATATCAGCGGTTGATATACCATCTCAATGTTACAGTATTACAAAGCCGGCTTCTGATGAATGCCGGCTTTTTTTTATCCACACATTATAATTTTCAATATCAGACTTGGGCAATATAGAAAAATTCCAAACCCTATCAACCGTACTTATTTCCGAGAATCCATATTGGAAATACAAAATCGATGAATATATCTTGCCAGATGAATCTGTAGGGAAATATTACTATTGCGATGCAAGGGGGTCCGTACTTGTTATCCCACAACATAAGGATGGGAAGATTAGTATCTGCGATCAATACAGATACCTATTAGGAAGCAGGGTTAAGGAATTATGCGGCGGTGCTATCGAAGTAGGACAGACACCAGAAGAGGCTGCGTATACTGAACTCAGACAGGAATTAGGACTGATTGGAAAAGATTTTAAAGTGATCGGTAAATTTAATCCGTATAAGGGTGTGACAAATGAGGTATGTTATGTGTTATTCTGTTTAGTTGAAGCCGAGACCTATACTGATCCTGAACAATCAGAAGAAATCGATCGTATTGATGTTGAACAAAGCGAGCTTTATTCAGCTATCTGCGAGTCTGAGGTACATGATGGTATGTCTTTAGCAGCAGTTCAGTTATTTTCAAGATTTATAAATAAACAAATATGATAACAAAATTACTATTTTCGATTCTTACACTGTTTCTTTTCCTTAATTCACAGCAGTTGACTTCACAGACAGGTGAAGAATTAATGTATAGATTAAGAGCGAAACTACCTGTCTCTATTTTGAATAAATATAGGTTCACGGAGACCCAGAAAGTCAATACCGCACTTATTATTGGAGAAAACGAAGAGCTTTACCCTTTTGAAAGGGACCTGAAAATAGATTATTCCTATAGGGCCACATCTGAGCTAGATGACGGTTTCAAAGAAGTTGATATAAAAGTTGACAGTGTAAGATACAGTTTTGATTCTGAGAAAGATAAGATAATCTATAACAGTTTTGATTGGAGAAACGCTATACCGCCTGTGCAAAACAAAGACTACCAGCGATACGGACTTACGCTCCAATACGATTACGATTTTATCTATTCACCTTATAGTGAAGTATCAAAAGTAGTAAGTCCTAACTACGAGAAGAACAAGGATGTTTTTACCAATACGAAAGTCTTCGATGAAACTTCTATGAAGCTTCTGAAAGAATATTATACTGATAAAATGGTTGCTTTTATATTTGACCCTTACAAGAATATACTCCCTGATAATGATGTGACACTTGAAGATACATGGTCCCCTGAAGTGAATATAGAAATGGGCGGATACTGGCTGGAAATGAACCCAGAGTTCAAAATAGAAAGCTATGATAGGTCTGGGTTTTTGATAGAGGCAAGGTTGGATTCTATTCCTGTTGGCCAGGATCAGATATTCATGGTCAATATCGGGGATTTCGGTAGAGTGGAAAAGTCAGAGATCAGTGGCATAATAAGTGCCTTCTTTACAACTCAAGGTGTAATGGAGTCAGTTGTAATAAACATAGATGCTGTTATTGAAGGCGACACGGGCGGCCGAGACTTCAGACAAGAGCAGAACGCGGTTTACAGCTGGGAGCTTTTGGGCTCATATCAATTCTGATATGTGACATATCGAGTTCGCTGCCGTGATTATTCATGGATATTGCTATTATAGGTAACTATTTTAAGCTTATAGGCTATTGAATTTTTTTAATATGAGTGTTATTCATAAATTGTGGAATAAATTACACATCTCTAAAATTCCCATTTGAATTAACTCTCTATTGAATTGAAAGACAGACTTAAAGCGCTAACACAGCCGTCAGACCTTTTTCTTATAGTACTGGTTGTTGTCGGTATAATAATGTTGATATATTCTGATACGGCTGCTTTGCAGGTTATAGGTATCTGTATATCCATACTTGGTATCGTATCAGCTATAGTAATAGCAAATCAAAGAATAAATTCAGTTGTTGATCCTAGTTTGCTCAAGCTTCAAAAGGAAAAGCAGAAATATAGCGTTACCCGAAAAGACACGCCTAAAGCTCGTATCAAGGTGATCGAAAACTTTGATGAGAGAATCAGCAGTGACGATCTGAAATATGGCATGCCTGATTTGGCTGACAAAACGGAGGGTTTCAAAGTTGTCGGCAAATCTTCAGTTACCTCTACCGATGATGCTGCTAAAGGTATCGTCAACGATGTATCTAAAGCCAATAGCTCACCTTCAAGCACTGCGGGCAGCGAGTCACAACCGCGTGCAAAAGCCGATCATAGAGCTATCCCCAAAGATTACCAAGACCTTGAAAGCGAGATTTTATCCGAGGGTTTCAGAGTTGTGGGGAAAAATTCCGGAAAAAGTAGTTCTAAAACCAATTCCTCAGTAAACAATACTAAAGAAAACCATTCGGTTCCGGGTAATGAGGTGCCCATCTTTGATATAGAACCTAAAGTACCACCTAAGGATAAAGCAATACCTGACCAAAAGGGAGAAAGTAACTCAAATGTATCTCCGAGTAATGAAATTTCTATGCCCCAGGGTAATTTGGATGATTTCAATTGGAACGCTTTGATCGACGAAGAAATCTTCCCTAGCAACCACCCTAAAAAAGAACTTGATTTTTTTGTGCAGAGAATTCTGCGCACAACCCTTGCCACCAGCGAATGCCATACAGTATCTTTCGTACTGTATGATTCCGAAAAAAATCTGATGAAGATAGAGTCTCTGGTCTCCGATTCACCCAACTCCATTGTCAACGCAAAGAGAATAGCTATAGGTAGTGATATACTTAGCACTATCGTCACAAGTGCTAAACCGACAATTATAAGCTCTATCGCCGAAGGAAGCGCAAATGATCTTATACCTTACTATAACAGGAATATACCTATCAGATCATTTATCGGTATTCCTATTACGTACTCTGGTACTGTAGTAGGGGTGTTGAGCCTTGATTCTAAGGAAGAAAAAGCTTTCAATGAACTGACGGCTACTTATCTGGGCCATACTTCCAAACTCCTGAGCGGCTTACTGCAAAGCTATAGCGAGAAATTCGACTTGAAACAGATGGCCGAATCATATACGGCTATCAATAATTTCAGACTGCTTTCATCTGATTCCAACGTAGGCATGAAAGAGATTTCGCATTCACTTTCAACCACCATAAACAATAGCTTAGAACCTCAGAATATCGGGATAGTCTTATTTGATCATGAATTAAACCACTGGAAGATCAACAATTATCTTTCAGTGGATGACAAGTCTTATGATGGCATAGCTATCAGTGAGGCTTCGCCTCTCAGCGGTTCGATAGAAAACGGGGAATTGCAAGTCTTGTATAAGCAGGCCAAGATTGTGCTCAACGAATCTCAAGATCTACAGTTTTCAAGAGCCAATGATGTATTTATAGTACCCATTAGAACGGAGAGTTCCATCTTCGGGTGTTTCTTTATATCTGTTCCTCCCCGCCAGAGTTACGGGCCAAAGGCATTGCAGATGATGGAAGTGTTAGCAGAGTATTCCGCAATAGCGATTGAGAAAATCTATCTGTCAAAGATAATTCGGGATAATGCATTCTATAACTCAGTAACAGGGCTTCTTAATAAAAAGGCCTTCCTTGATAGGTTGGAATCAGAATCACGAAGAGCAAAAGACTTTGAGTACGATTCATCCTTGTTGATACTGAAAGTCGATCATTATGAAGCTTATAGTTCTGATGTGAGTATTGATCACGCGATCGCTGAATTCGTGAGCCATATCATATCTACCAATGTAAGGGGATATGACTTCGTCGGTAATTTTGATGATGTGTTCTTCGTATCCACGGTAAGGACAGGTGCCGAGAACGCTCGTATCTGGAGTGAGAAAATCAAGAACAATATAGCTACAGAAACGCTTCAGATAAAAGATAAAGAGTATAATGTCACAGTTTCGATAGGTATTCTCCAATACGGTAGTAGCTATATCGCAGAACCTGAGGATATGATAAAATACGGGTTAGGGCTAATGGAACAGTACAACAGTCAATCCAATTCAGTAGCTTTGTATTCGTAATTACTCTTACATAATAATCATAGGCAGATAATCATCGGATATATAAAGAAGGCTATCAAAGCCCTGGAAGAAAACGGGGCAGCAATGAGGCTGAACGAGCTGGCTAAAGAGCTGGAGCTGAGTTCGGATACCCCAGAATACCAGCAACTAAAGTCCGATCTGGATGATTTGGTAGAACAGAAAAAAATCACCAAGTCCACCCGAAGGCGATATGCTCTTCCTGATCAAAAACCAGATGAACCCAAAAAGCTACAGGGTATATTCCAACACGAGTATAATATCAGCTTTTTCTATCCCGATGATGACTCTAAGAAAATAAGAGTAAAATTCGCCGATACCCATACCGCACTCCATGGTGATAAGGTAGCCGTTAAAATACAGGGCTCAGGCAAAAAAGCTACTGCCAAAGTTATCGAGGTTATCCAAAGAGCAAAGCATAAAATGATCGGCCATATAGAAAGTGACGGTTTAGACTATTACTTTGTATCCGACGATAATCATTATCATATTGATTTTTTAGTCAAAGGCGCTGACCTTGATGAAATTCTGCCTTTACAGAAAGTAACAGTAGAATTCATCAGATGGGAAGATATAAGATACAATCCAGAAGTTGTGCTTTCTGGTGTTTATTCTGATGAAGACAAAATCAGATCGCTTTTTGAAGATGTGATGAACGAATTCAATCTCAAAGCATCTTTCCCTAGTGAAGTACAAGCGGATGCCGATTTGAAAGGAACGCCGGAAGGGCCTGTCGATAAGCCAGAGCGAATGGATATCAGAGATCTTGACGTCATAACTATTGATCCCGCAGATGCCAGAGACTTTGATGACGCACTGAGCCTGGAAACTTTAGAAAACGGGAATTTTAGGGTAGGTATCCATATAGCAGATGTATCTACTTATATCCCGGAAAACTCAAAGCTTGATATCGAAGCGCGCAAAAGGGGTAATTCGGTTTACCTTGTCGATAAGGTAGTTCCCATGCTGCCTGAACACATTTCCAATATAGTCTGCTCCCTTAACCCACATGTGGATAGAAACGCTTTCTCGGTATTCGTAGAGCTCACTAAACTCTGCAGGATCGTGGATTATGAGATATCTGAGACACTTATCAACAGTAAAAGAAGATTTTCCTATGAAGAGGCACAGGAAGTTCTTGATTCTGGAGAAGGAGATTTTGCCGATACCTTGGCAAGCCTTAATAATCTTGCCATGAAGATGCGCAAGAAAAGATTTAAGACCGGTGGTATTGAGTTTGAAACAACTGAAACACGGTACAGAACCGATGAAAACGGATACCCTGCATTAGCCGAATTAAAATCCCCTACAGCGAGCACTAAACTCATCGAAGAGTTCATGCTTTTGGCAAATAGGGTTGTAGCTAAATTTGTTGATGACATTTCAAAAAAACGAAAGGCTAAAAATACTTACCCTTACCTCTTTAGGATACACGAGCAACCTGAACCTGAGATGCTCAGGACAAACCTTGAGTTCGTAACTAGAATAGGCGGCGAGAAACACGATAAGAAAAATATTTCTTCGGCTGAGATCAACAGGATACTCAGGTCATTTGAAGGCAGGCCTGAAAAATCGATTGTAAACGCTATTCTTATCAGATCAATGCCTAAAGCCGTGTACTCCCAGATTAATATGGGGCATTATGGCTTGGGTTTCAAAGATTACTCACACTTTACATCCCCGATCAGAAGGTATCCGGATCTGATTATCCATAGACTGATCAAAGAGTATCTGAAGGAAGCACCCGACTCAGGACGTGTAGCTTACTTGAAAAAGCTTGTCAAAGAAGTAGGTGCACACTGTTCGGCAACTGAAAGAACAGCGATGGAGGCAGAAAGAGCTTCTAAAAAAGTAGCAGGGGCGATACTTGCCTATGATAATATGAATCGTGAGTTTGGCGGCACTGTTACAGGAGTAATGCAGTTCGGTATTTTCGTGCAGCTGGATACACTGCTTTGCGAAGGGCTAATCCATATCAGAGAGCTGAAGGATGATTATTATACCTACGATGAGAACAACTTCATGCTCAGGGGCAAGAAGAAAAAGAACAGATTCAGAATAGGAGATAGGTTGAACGCCCGTATAACGCGTGTAGTACTTGCAAAAAGGCAAATAGATCTGGCCTTTATAGGTCGGATTGAAGATGTAAACGAATAATAATACAGAGAAACGACTTGTTTACAGGACTAATTGAGGAAATAGGCAGTGTAGATGAAGCTACTATTAAAAACGGCTCACTGCATTTGAAGATTTCCTGCGATAAAATACTTGAAGATGTCTATACTGATGCTTCGATTGCCGTTAACGGCTGCTGCTTGACAGTAACCGGGTTTACCGATCAGACTTTCTCGGCTACCGCTATTGAGGAAACTCTCAGAAAGACCAATCTCGAGAATCTTACCAAGGGTAGTAAGGTTAATCTGGAACGGGCTATGAAGCAGAGCGATAGGTTAGGAGGGCACATAGTACAAGGCCATGTGGATACTAAAACGGAGCTGGTGAAAATTGAACCAGAAGGCACAGGCGTATCCCTTACCTACAATCTGCCCCCAGAGGGCGATATGCTTGTGGTCGAGATGGGCTCGATAACTATTGACGGCATCAGCCTTACAGTCGCAGGTAGAGAAAAAAACACTTTCCGGGTAGCTATCATCCCACATACTTGGAAAAACACAAATCTATCAGATAGCAAAACCGGCCATATATCAAACATAGAATTTGATATGACCGGTAAATATATAAGTAGAATGATACAGCCGTATCTAAATAAATTATCAGAAAGGTAATATGCAAGACTATAGAATAGAACGCGATTCGATGGGTGAGATAAAAGTACCTAACGAGATGTACTATGGCGCTCAGGCCGCCCGCTCGCTCAATAATTTTGCCATCGGTGTCGAGAAAATGCCTCGGGAGCTGATCAGGGCTATCGGGATACTAAAAAAAGGTGCTGCCAAAGCAAACGAGAAACTGGGGGTACTGGAAAGTGATAAAGCGGAATTGATATATAAGGCGGCCGATGAGGTTATTTCCGGAAAGCTTGATACACATTTCCCTTTATCGGTTTGGCAGACAGGATCTGGCACACAGACCAACATGAACAGTAATGAGGTGATCTCTAATAGAGCCATAGAGATAGCCGGCGGAAAATTAGGAAGTAAAGATCCTATACACCCTAACGATGATGTAAATAAGTCTCAGTCCTCCAATGATACATTCCCGACCGCTATGCATATTGCCGCTGGGGAACAGCTCAATAATTACCTGCTCCCTAAACTGAAAGAATTAAGAGACACACTTGCCGAGAAAAGTGAGAAATTCAGCGAGGTGATAAAGATAGGGCGAACACACCTGCAGGATGCGGTACCTCTTACCCTGGGTCAGGAATTTTCAGCATACGTCAGGCAGCTTGATCTTGCAAAAGATAGAATTGAAGCTGTATTGCCTGGCCTATATGAACTTGCCCTCGGTGGTACGGCTGTAGGTACTGGGCTCAACTCCCACCCTGACTTCGCTAAAACCTCCGCTGAGTTCATTGCCAAAGAAACAGGTTTGCCTTTTGTAACCGCAGTAAATAAATTCGAAGCATTAGCGGCTCATGATGCTATAGTATTTGCACACGGCGCTATTAAAACCCTAGCAGGCTCTTTGATGAAGATAGCCAATGACGTTAGATGGTTGGCATCGGGCCCACGGTGCGGTTTAGGGGAGATCACTATTCCCGAGAACGAACCCGGTAGCTCTATTATGCCTGGTAAGGTGAACCCCACACAATCTGAAGCTATGACCATGGTAGTGGCACAGGTTATGGGCAATGACGCAGCTATCAACTTTGCTGGTAGCCAGGGTAACTTCGAGCTTAATGTTTATAAGCCTGTTATGATTTATAATTTTTTGCAAAGCGTAAGGCTGTTAGCTGATACAATGACTATGTTCAACGAGCATTGTGCGGGAGGGATAGAGCCTAACAGAGAAAAGATCAATCACTATCTAGAAAACTCTCTGATGCTGGTAACAGCACTCAATCCCCATATAGGGTATGATAACGCAGCAAAAATTGCGAAGCACGCACATAAAACAGGCGGTACGTTGAAAGGTGCTGCCACGGAGCTAGGAATACTTACCGAAGATCAGTTTGACGAGTTTGTAATACCAAAAAACATGACATCGCCAAACCTAAAATAGCCGATTGTGGATAACCCTTATGAAAGCCTGCTACAAACCAGCGGGCTTTATTTTATACGATCAGTATAGTTTCAAAAATAGTACAATTACAAATAAAATGTTCTTTTATAAAATATAATTTAATTAATGTCGTTTGTGTATATGTAAGTCGTGATGATTAGAACTTTAATAATAACAGCGACGTATTAAATTGTATAACAAATTCTGGAAGTGAAACAGATGAAGAACTTAATGAACAAATTAGTAGCAACGGCGGCAGCACTGACATTCGGTCTAGTGGCACAAGCTGATGCTCAAAATATGTACACAGACTATGAAGATAATCAAGAATCGACCAAAATCGGTATTACGGCAGCTATAAATGGAAACTTCGGCGCGCTTGGATATCAAAATAATCTTGCGGGTCAAGGTCAAAACAATTTCGTTAATTTTAACAGAGCGGATGGTTTTGGTGCTGGTTTTTACGGCGGTCTATTTGGAGAGTATGATTCAGGTGATTGGTGGGGTGCCCAGCTTAGGGTAAACTACGATAACAGATTCGTAAGTGTAACCAATAATACTATCTCTCCTGATGTTACATCGCAATATGACGCAAACGTCGAGTATGTAACAATCGAACCATTATTTCAGATTAGAGATGTATTCGTAAATGATTTCTATGTTCAGGCAGGTCCGGTATTTGCATTTAACGTAGGTACTTCGATGGATTATTGGGCAGATAATGCTGGCCCAGCAGATATTCAGAATTACGAACCATCAGGAATGGCACAAAATGTATTCGGTGTGCAGGGTGGTTTAGCTTATGATATCGAATTAGGCGATTCACGTGACGGTCAAGCATGGGTATTCACACCATTTGTTGAAGGTTCATGGTTGGTAAACCAAAGAGAAGACGGACTGCCGGGTAGAGATGAAGATGATTTTGATGACACATGGTCAACACCGACATTAAGAGCTGGTATCCAGTTTTCTTCAATGTTCTTAGATCCGCAGCCAATGGATTTCGGCGAGATCGACTTAGAAGTAGATGAATTAGAACCTGTATCACTTAGTGTGAACACGCCATACAAAGGTGTAGTAAAAGCACGTTATGTAGAGGAAGATTTCCCACTTGCAACAGCGGTTTTCTTTGAAGAAGGCAGCGATATGATACCGAACAGATATGAAAAACTTACTAGAGCTCAGGCAGCTAATTTTTCTGAGAACAAAATTATCGCCCCTAGGGAACTAGGTACCCACTCTATTAAAGAGATTAAAGAGCATTCAATGGAAGTATATTACAATGTAGTAAATATTTTCGCCGATAGATTAAGAAAAAATCCTGAGACAACAGTAACACTAGTAGGTGGTGCGCCATTAGAAACAGATGGACATCAACTTGCAAAATCAGTTGAGACATATTTAACAGATGTATTTGGAATTGATTCAGACAGGATTATGACGAAAGGAATGGTAATTCCACCTGAAGCATCAGGTACAAAAAATACGCCGCAGAAAGATATGTCTATGGTGAGAGATGAAAACAGAAAAGTTGAATTTATATTCTCTAACCCATTCATGGAAGCTCCGGTAGTAATGACAAACCTTATCGAATCACCGATAGACCATGACGTAGTTTTCGCACTTGATGAAAACGAAGCAGACGTAAACAGTTGGAATATTTATATAGAAGGAAACGGTAAAACTCTTAGTTACGGACCATTCTACGGTAGCACTGTAAGAGTTGACCCTAACGTACTACTTAGTGATGAAGAAGACGGTTTTTACAGAGCTAGAGCTGTTGTAAACACCGAAGCTGGAAGAACAGTATCGGAAACGAAATCATTTACACTTCAAAGAGAAGTAATGGATGATAACGAGATAATGGGCGAAAGATTCGCACTGCTGTTTGACTTCGACGAAGAAGATCCAGATAATATTCCTTTTGAAGAATTCCTTCTTACAGAAGTAATACCAAGTATTGAAAGCGACGAAAGAGTAATAATTCACGGCCATACTGACGTGGTAGGTCTTGCAGATTATAACTATGAATTATCTCTAAAGAGAGCTCAAACAGTAGAGAGCATTATCGAGAGAGAGCTAAAAAAGAAAAATGTAAATGCTCAAGTTGATGCGATTGGATTTGGTGAGAGCGACATGAGAGTAACATTTGACAACTCACTTCCAGAAGGCAGATACTACAACAGAAACGTAATTATCGAGATTATCCCAAACACTAATATGAGTGTAAGATAATCAACGCCACAACATGTCAAATAAAAGGAAGCCTGAATCAGGCTTCCTTTTTTTGTTTATACTCATCGTCAACTTTTAAGATCAATTGCGCACCAGGTTTGTAGGTAATATAGAACCAAAACCATTCTATCATTACTTTTATCCTGTTTCTGAAATCAATTAGGTAGAAAACGTGGATCAGGCCCCACATCATCCAAGCGATAAAACCTTTTACTTTGATTGAGCTACCGATTATACCAACGGCCTTTGCCCTTCCTATAGTAGCCATAGACCCTTTGTCATTATATACAAACGGCTCCCTCGATTCCCTAGGTATTTGTTTTTCAATGATATCCGCTACATAATCACCTGCCTGGTTCGCTGCTGGCGCGATCCCCGGAACAGCTTTACCCTCCGCATCTATCAGATTTGCAGCATCACCGATCACGAATATATTCTCATCTTCTGGGATTGAATAATCAGGATTAACGTTAACGAGCCCGGCTTTATTCTTCTCAGTAGTAAGTTTTGATAATAAACCCGCCCCTTTATTACCCGCACCCCACATCACACATTCGGTATCGATTTTCCTTTTATTCGTAGTAACGGTCTGGGCTGTGATATCGGTAACCATTTCCTCTAAATATAATGTAACATCAAGCTCTCTAAGGGTTTTAGCAGTATAATCAGTAAGTTCTTTAGGATAGGTCGATAGCAAACGGTCGTTACCATCTATCAGAATGATGTCTATATCCTCTTCTTTGATGTTTTTATAATCGGGAAGTATTGTCCTGCGGGTAATCTCGCTCAAACTGCCAGCTAATTCTACCCCGGTCGGGCCCCCTCCTATAATAACAAAAGTAAGACATCTCTTGTACTCTTCTGAAGTTTCGGCCGAATCAGCTTTTTCTACAGACCTGAGTATTTTCTCCCTTATTGTCAGTGCGTCGTTAAGGGTTTTTAGGCCCGGTGCTATACTTTTCCAATCATCATTTCCGAAATATGTAGGCACGGCACCGACTGCGACTACAAGATAGTCGAATTCAAAACGGTCATCTTTAGTCGATACAATACGGTTATTTTGATCAATATCTAATACTTCATCGTATATTACATCTATATTTTTTGAATGTCTCAGCTCCGTTCTGATCGGTGCTGCTATATCACCTGGTGATAGCGCTGTAAGTGCTACCTGATAGAGAAGAGGCTGAAAAAGATGATGGTTTTTCTTATCTATTAAAATTACATCGCAGTTTTGTCCGTTTAGATGTTTGGCGGCTCTAAGCCCACCAAAACCAGCACCGATGATTACAACCTTAGGTTTACTATGCAAAGATCTTACCCCTGTATTAATAGCTTAAATATATTGCTATTGACTTTTTATCTCTCGATTTGGTTTATTTCATGTGATTCCGATGATCCAGTGGAGGAAGAAATCAATACCGACCCTACGGAATTATTGGAAAATATGAATGCTGCACTAGCTGAGATAGATGCCGCCGAGATAGATGTCGACTATTTCTATCAATACGGCAACGAAGAGCCCTTTGAAGACGAATTCATGATGATTATGAAAAGAGACTCTACCGATCCCGCGGTATCTTCGCGAATAATCATAGAACCGTATAATAGATTCTCTGGATATTTGCTCACCTATATTGACGGTACTTACATGGCGATAGATTCAAATAGCAAAAAAGTAATGATTACCGAAAAAACTGCGGGTGGAGCCGAACGCATCAGAAAGAATTACAGAGGCGAAATAGCGAGTGTATTCTTCGATAAGCTGTATGAATTACAACCTGTCAACGGTACCAATTTTTTGGATGGGGATACCGTCATTAACGGTGATTCATACCATAGATATATATCTGTGATCGAAGACACGGTTACCGGAAAAAGTGAACGGTATATCTGGCATATCGATAAAGAGACTTATCTGCCCAGGGAGTGGTCAAGAATATATTCAAGTGACACGCTGAACGTATTTCAGCATGTTACTATAAAATCAATCAATACAGGACTGAATCCAAACAGTATTGCATTTGACATAAAATATCCTAAAGATTACACAGTAGCCTATGATACTGTATTAGGGGAGAGAAACTACCTGCTGGAAGTTGGCGACAGAGTACCCAATTTTGAGCTTGCTTATCAGAACGGTGATTCTTTTACTCTAGATTCCGCACTAAACAAACCTACTTTGCTGAAATTCTGGGGTACATGGTGCGGTTATTGTAAAAAGTCCTTGCCATTGGTTCAAAACGTTGCCCAGAGGTTTGGTGAACAAATAAACATAATAGGCATTTCAGCTTCTGAGCCACAAGGAGCTGACCCCCAGGGATACCTCGATCAGAACGGATATGATTTCCGCACACTTATCAATGGCGATGAGGTATCGATGGAATATCAAGTACTGGGTTTCCCTACAGTATATCTTATCGATACCAACGGCTATATCTTGAAGAGCTTTGTAGGCTTTGATGCTGATTTAGACAAAAAACTGATATCGACCATTGAAGAAAATCTGTAACAGAGATTGAATATATACAATACATTAATCGCCTTATCTAAACCTATAAGAACTTTGTATAGGCTTTTCAATAACAAGTTTGCCGAGCGTGAAACCCATAGCTCAGAACAGCTTGAAAGCCTTATCTCTGATAATATTAAGTATGATATCTGGTTTCACGTAGCATCAATGGGGGAGTATTTTCAAGCTGAGCCTATAATGAAAAGAATAAAGGAGAAAGATGCTTCTATAAGTATAATAGTCAGTTTCTTTTCACCTTCTGGTTTTAATAACATAAAAGACAGTAGCTGTTTCGACAAGAAAGTATATCTACCTTTTGATACCCAGCAGAACGCAAGGCTTTTCATAGAAGCGATTGAGCCTCGCCTTATAATATTTGTCCGGTATGAACTATGGCAGAATATTTTGAGCTATGCCTCCCGCAAAAATATAGAGACATGGCTAATTGCTGCTGCACCTCCAAATTCCAGCTCTTCAAAAGGGGTGCTTAAGTCATTGCATGTCAACGGCTTAAGACTGTTTTCCAAAGTCTTTCCTGTGAGTAAGGAATCTTCAAGATTCTTTGAAGATCTGAATATAGATAATCAGGACCAACTGCCAGACCCAAGGTATGATGGAATATCTGAAAAGCTGAGTAATGCTAATCCAATCTCCGATGTCTATCAGCTTATAGAAAATCTTGCTGTTGGCAGAAAGATACTGATCGTAGGAAGCGGATGGCCAGAAGATGATAAAGTCATCACAAAAGCCGTAAAAAATCACTCAGAAAGCGTTTTTACCATTCATGCACCACACGAACCAAACACGGACTATTTAAATGATCTACATTCGAAATACCCTAATGCCATAACATTAAGTGATGCCATAGAGAAAACCAAAACCATCGATACCAGTACTGACCGATCATTTAGGTTTGATACAATGATAATCGATAGAATAGGTTTGCTCCTTAGCCTTTATAAAATCTCGGATATGGCTTATGTTGGCGGTGGATTCGGAGCTGGTGTCCATTCCGTTGGCGAGCCTTTCGTTGCCGGTAATTCGATTGCCGCAGGTGCGGATAAGATCTATACCTCTCCGGAATCTAAAGAGCTTATCGAAAACAATATATTAGAACCGGTTAATTCAGATACAGAGTTTCAACAATGGCTTGCTAAATCTATTGATACCAAGAGGTTAAGTGAGGTAAATAGCCGATCTGAGAAACTTCTCAAAACACTTTTAGGCTCGGCTGAAAAATATACGGAAATGATCTTAGAAAACTTATCTATTCACCCGAGATAGGATAATCTTTGTCATCAAAATGCTTAAAAACCTGAAGTTTCAAATCGTTTTTTCTATATAAGCAAGAGCCTCATTGGTAGCACCGTTCATGTGTATGGCAAGTGAAGAGTTCTGCTGAAAATGATCAGTTGTAATAAGCCTGATACAGTCCAGAAATTTTTGATCCACATCAAGATATTGGCCAAGAGAGTTGGGCGTATCATAGAAGAAAGAATCGTTAAACAGATTGCTTTTTTGATCAGGGTATAACGGAAGATATCTGATATCAGCCTCTACAAGATCCTGGAAAAAATGCGTACCAAATGACAGTTCCGGTACATAGCCGCCTTTTTCTCTGGCTACTTCTATAAGCATGGAAGTATTGTTGATATCAGCATAAGTAATAGGTACCCCGAGTTTTATATCACCTTTACTGCCCCAGCGCCCTGGGCCAATCAGGACAAACTCTTTCTTGGGCAATATCTGGTTTAGCCTACCCACAATATGCCCGACTTCCCTCATGTCTTCGTCGGTCTTCATCTGAGAGTATGTTGTGTGATCGACATAGACTACAAAGTTGATGTTTTTTATAACTCCAGAGTTTACATATTGATTGGCTGAGAAAACCTTGCTCTTATCAGATATGTTAGCAGGGATAGCTACATTACCGGCTTGTGCCAATTTCATCTGTGGGCGGCATTGAAGCAGATATAGCTTTTCACCATCGGAGGCGAACTCAACATCCACAGGGGATTCATATTCTTTGGTTAGTTCAGTTAATATCTCTTTTATCAGTTTTATGAAATTAGTGTTCTTAACAAGCCCGTTGAATGTTATAACACATTTCTCGTGTTCAAAATCAGACATCATAGATACCGGATCGACAATGGTATTATCTCGAATAAACGATACCATTTTTTCTATTCCGGGAATATTTCCCCGGCTTTCATCCATCAGCTTTTGAAACTCGATTGTCTCGAAACTGTTCTCTTCTAAGTTGATTACATCTACAAGGTTTTGGGTATACTTTACGGTATCAGATACCGATTGGTGGATCTTGATATCCGGTTTCCCTGGGCTGATAAGTATTGGATAGTCGGACATTGTGCGGTCCACCGCCCTTGTGCCAAGCCCGCTCACGATTCTGATCACACCGTCTTCTCTTTCAAGCCTCTGGCTCCATCTGAATTCATTGTTGCTGAGTGCTACCCCGGCAAAACTCGGCATAAAATACTTTCCGATTCTGTTCCCGACAACTTCCTGTATCAGAATACCCATTTCCTCTCGAAAGTCGATCAGCTTTTTCTCTTTGCGGTATTGGATAGCGTCGGGGCTGAAAGTTGACGCATACACTTCTGAGATGGCATTCATCAGCGCAGACATCCGCTCCTCCCTGGTACCTGTATTACTGATAAAGAGCGACTTATATTTACCCGTGAATGATGCCTCGAATGAATCCTCAAGTAGGGAGCTGGAACGAACTACAAGAGGGCTACCTTCCATATCATTAAGGATAAGATTAAACGCCGCAACTGACTCCGGGGTGAATTGCGAGTTCTTGAAAATATATTCGATGAACTGGAATTCTACCTTTAGCTCTTTTACATCTGCATATTTAACAAACGTAACCTCATCAAGCGCGTTATAGTTTATAAATTCAAGTATGCTGTCTGATGTCAAGAACCACGACTTGGGCATATAGATTTTCTCAAGGTTCTTGTTAGTTTTCTTTTTCTCAGCGAGGATACGTTCGGCAAGGATTATCCCAGCGCTTTTACCGCCTACTTTTCCGTTTCCGTAGGCCGGGCCGATTATCCTTCTGAAAATATTCTTAATAGACGCCAGGGTGATAAACTGCTTGGCTATCTTGATATACTGTAGATTCTCCGATAAGAAGCGGTATATGAGCGAAACCCTAACGCCTATTCTTTCATCTTCGCTGGTGAACTCTTTTGTACCGCCCAGATCAAAATAGCGCTGGAGGGCTTCTACAACCTCAATAAGTGGGGCATGCCTCTTTTCTATCACTTTGGAAAGATTTCTGAGCTTTTCTCTGTTTAACCATTGTATCAGTAGATTTGATATTTCATCGTCAGGTATATACTTGTCGGCAATATCGAATACTTTTTTGTGTACTTCGCTCGGTATGAACGGCTGGCCTTTGGTTTTCGGCCAGTTCGGGCCAACTGTCTGAATATCCTCTGCTGATTCATAAGTGGGGTTCAGCTCTTCTATGAGATAGAATATCTCATCAACTTTTATTCTCTCCAAATGGATGATCATCTTACGTGTTATTCGGTATAATACTGCTGTATCCATTATTACTAAATGGTCTATCACCACCCGCCACTCTGGCTTTTGGTCATGTATTCTTTTGTCTTTCTGAGGCAGATTTCTGGACATAGCTGTAATCCTGATGATTTGAGAAATAAGAAAGGGCGATATGAGTAGTGCATACAAAAAAGGCGGCCTATTCAATATAGGTCGCCTTTGGTTTAATTCCAAGTAAAGTTTTAATTTATACCCAGCCGCGCAGTTTACAGCTTTCCACAACCCGCTGAATCGCTATCATATAAGCGGCGTCTCGCATAGGTACTTTTTTGTTCTGGGCTACATAAGATACAGCGTGATATGCTTCCGTCATAATCTTATCGAGCTTTTGGAACACCTCTTCCTTGTCCCAATAGTAATTCATGTTATTCTGTACTTGTTCAAAATATGAGCAAGTTACACCGCCGGCGTTCGCTAGGAAGTCAGGTATAGCAACTATACCTCTTTCCTCTAGAGCTTTATCGGCTTCTGGGGTAGTTGGTCCGTTCGCACCTTCCAATATGACTTTCACTTGTGTTGAGATCTTATCTACATTTTTACTGTTTATCTGGTTCTCAAGCGCGGCCGGTAGTAGAATCTCAACGTCCTGCTCCAGCCAAGCATCTCCGTCAAGTACTTCAAAGCCGGCTTCTCGTGCTTTTTCTGGTAGTATTTCGCCATACCTACCCGAAACAGCGTCCAGCTCGGCGCCAGTGAAACCCTGAGTTTTGCGGAAGGTATAGGCTTTCTTTTCGGAATTACTCCAAGAAGAAACAGCTACTACTTTACCACCTAACTGATTGTATTTTTCTATCGCATATCTGGCAACGTTACCGAAACCTTGAACTGAGGCGCAGGTTTTCTTTATATCTATACCTTTTTCGGCAAGTGCTTCCCTGAGTATAAATATAGTGCCGTATCCAGTAGCTTCTGTTCGGCCAAGTGAACCGCCTGATCCGACTGGTTTTCCGGTAATAAAGCCTGGTAGCTTTTGCCCTTTGATTTTCTCGAACTCGTCAAGCATCCAGATCATGTGTTGGCCAGAGGTCATTACATCAGGTGCGGGTACGTCCTGCAAGGGCCCTACAACTTCATGAACCTGGCGAACCCAACCTCTGGAAACAGCTTCCAGTTCTCTTTGGGATAGATTATGAGGATCGCATATCACACCACCTTTACCGCCACCGAGTGGAATATCCACAACTGCGGTTTTCCAGGTCATCCACATGGCCAGTGCTCTAACAGTATCAACTGTTTCAAGCGGGTGGAACCTGATCCCGCCTTTGTTAGGGCCTCTGGCATCGTTGTGCTGAACTCGGAACCCGCGAAAGACCTTATAAGAGCCATCATCCATTCTGACTGGGATATTGAAATGGAACTCTTTGTCAGCCTCCCTTAGCAGATCGCGTGTTGCTTGGTCAAGCCCAAGTTTTTCGGCTACCGAGTCGAACTGCTCCTGAGCCATTTTAAATGCGTTGAATGAACCGTCGGCCATATTATTTCCAGTATTTGAAGATAACTTAGTTGATGATACGCCTATAATTGGCAAAAACAAAAATACGTATGCAATTATCGCATAGTGCAATTTAATCGAATATGCATGATTCTTAAAAGCAAATTCGTGATTATGTTAATTATATGTACGATTATTATCAAGTTAGTGCTGTAAACAAACAATAACCACATGGTATTCGTTTTAACATATGCAGCATATTTAATCTAAAGGCGAATAAGATCGGAAAGTTTTTCATACTATATCTAGTTATACTCACTGTTTATATCATTGTAGATGTTTACGTAATAGCAAGCTTTGCCCGCTTTGTAAAAAGCAAAGGGTGGAGCCCTTGGATTATTTACATACTATCCTTTGTTTCGGTTCTGATGCTTCTGCTCACTGGCTGGGTATTCAATAACCGTCTAGATAGAGAGCTATCCGGAGAGTTTACACATTCCGTATTCATCATAGCTATGATCTGGTACTTACCTAAACTTGTCATTTTACCGTTTTTGATTATAAGCCACCTTATTGCTGGTATTAAATGGCTCATCAATAAAAAAGAATCTGATGCTAATAAAATTGATATTGAACAGATTAGAAGAAGGAATCTTGAAGCTGAGTCAATAAAGCAAACAGGTATTGATAATGAAAATGAATCAAGCGATGACTCAGATGATGACTCAGATGATAAACTAATCAGTAATACAAGCGATAAAAAAAGCGGTAACCCAAGCAACGATTCAATTGAAGAGTCAAGTGATAAAATTATCAACGACCCCATAGCTACCCCCAGGAGAGAAATAGCTATAGAATCTTCCGGTAATATGATGAATGATAGCTACAAACGCCGCAGATTCCTTCGAAACGTAGGATGGAGCCTGGCAGGTGTTCCGTTTGTTGTGACTGGTTACGGAGGCCTCAAAACATTATATGATTTTGAAATAAAAAAAGTAACGATCCCTATTAAAGACCTACCAAGGGAATTAGAAGGCCTGAGAATCGCGCAGCTGTCGGATATTCATTTAGGCAGTTTCCCAGATTATAAGCCTTTTCAGGAAGCTGTACGAATGTTGAATAATCTGAAAGCTGATATATCAGTCATAACGGGTGATTTCGTGAATTTCGACCCGATGGAGATTAAACCTCATTTCGATTCTCTATCAAAGATATCTGCTGATATAGGTGTCTTTGGTTGTTTGGGTAATCATGATCATTACATGAGTGATGAAAACCACAAAGTTCTGAGAAAAGCTATCGCTGCAGCAAATATCGATGAGATCAACAATTCTAATAGAATCATCACTATCGACGGTTCTGATTTTAATCTGATGGGTGTGGACAATACTGGAATGAGACAGGACTACGCCGATTTTTCAGCTGCCGCTATTAAAAGATCACCATTTTCGCCTACGGTTCTTTTATGCCATGACCCGAGAAACTGGGATAACACTGTTTTGAAGGACTACAAAGATATTGATTTGATGCTCAGTGGCCATACACACGGCGGGCAGATAGCCGTAGAGCTATTGGGATTAGAACTCGCCCCGGTAAAATATATATACCAAAGATATGACGGGCTCTATAAAGAAGGCGATCAGCATTTGTATGTCAATAGGGGTGCTGGCACCACTGGCCCTCCCATAAGAATAGGCGTGAACCCCGAAATAACGGAGTTCACACTCATTAAAGCATAGGATTCTTTACTGCCTTGGCAGTGACAGGCTTTTGCCGCTTGAGAAATTAACTGTATCCGGCACCCATTCCCAACGAATTAACTGGGTTTGCAGGTTTTCCCTGATAAATAAATCCCTGTTGTTTGAAGGATCATGAACGTAGTTTACCGACTGCGCTCTTCCTTTGCCAGTCTCAATCGGATCGGTAACATTGACTGGAAACTGCTTGATCAGAGCGTTATTGGTATTGTTGAATAGCTTTATCATGCCGGTGATTTTATCAATTTGCTGATCGGAAGTATTGTAGATCTCGTAAGTAAGCTGATTGTTGTCCGTACCGTTTTCAAGTGTCAAAGGCTCAAACTTAGCGAGTTTGAACTGAGTAAGATTTTGCATTTCGAACCGGGTAGCCATCTGCTCAGCCGCGTTCATATTGTCCATTAGCATGCGGTTGTTGGCGTATTGGATAAGTTCGGCCACGGTTTTACCGATAATAGAATCAGGCGTGTTCCTCAAAAATTGGATGCCACGGATAAAATCCATTTTATCATCGTAAGTTACTCCGTCATCGGTTTTGATCTCGTTTGTCAGCTCAAGCAGATTATTCTTTTCAATAGTTTTACCTAATATCTGAGAATCTGATTTTTCATTAGCCTGGCAAGACATAACCACTATAAAGGGAAAGAATAGAAGATATCTCAAAGACTGCTGGGCAATTATGGAGTTTAAGATGTTTCTCATTGATTGTTTTAATATTTATTATTGATATGATTACCAAAACTAAGCAATTCACTACTTTTTATTCGCATAAGCACTGATAACGGCCATTTACGAAAACTTCAGAAAAGCAGATCATACTCTTTGGTTTGTCTTGGTACAGCCAATGGCCCGAACCTAAGCCCTAGGCAATTTACAGTAAAGCTTTCGGCTGATGCAAATTTGATGTACTCATCTAAAATCAGCCCGCCGGCAACTATTATATCGCATCTGTGGGGGTGAACATGTAAAATATCCCGTAGTTCACTACTGTTCAACTGCGATATTCGCTTAATGATCTGATCAAGCTCATCGCTTGTCATCGTGTAACCGTGTATTTTATCAAAATCATATCCAGCTATCCCTAACTTAATAGAAGCTATTGTTACAGGGGTACCAGCTACGGCATTAATATTATCAGCATGCCTCGGAACCGCAAAGCTGTTAAACGACTCTTGAATGTACGCTCTTGCATTTGATATCTGGTCTTTTTCAGCAGGATCATTATGAAGAAACATCTCCTTAATCTTTACCGCACCGATCGGAACGCTTATTTTCTCTAGCCTGCCTTTACCTTCGCCATTATTTATAGTTGCGAACTCAGTACTACCGCCCCCGATATCTATAAGATTACCGTGCATATTGCTGCCGAAAGTGCCATAGTAGCTCAGGGCGGCTTCGCTTTCAGAAGGTAGTATCATGATTCTGGTATTCAGCAACTGCTCTAACTTCTGCTTGATCTCTTCGCCGTTTTTAGCCTCTCGGATCGCGGCGGTGGCAACGGCTATAATGCTATCGGCTTCGTGTTTTTCTATAAGCTTTATATAGTTCTTGACTATCGCCTCGGCCCGCTCCAGGCTTTTATAAGATATACTGCCAGATTCAGATAAGCCTTCGCCCAGCCTTGCTATCATTATATGGTCTTCGATAATCTCCATTTTGCCGCTTCGGCATTCTGCGATCATACATAGTAGCGTGTTGGAGCCTATATCAATTACCGCGATCTTGCCTTTCAGATCTTTTCGAATACCAAAGCTATCCATTCATCCTCTGTGATGTGTTCTATATGTTTAAAACTGTTTTTTTCAGCTGCGGAGATCACTTTCTCTTTATCATAAACCATTATCCCACTACAAATTAGATGTTTACCCCTAGCCAAAGCAGCTGAAAATTTCGGCATCGATGATACAATCAGGTTGGTAAAGATATTGGCAACTATGCCATCGGCCTTTGGTAATTCAATAATGTCGATATCCGCCATTTCGATATCTATCTTATTGCAGTTATTGAGTTTAATATTCTCAATAGAATTATTTATCGACCATTCATTATTGTCGAAAGCATATATCTTGGAAGCTCCGAGTTTTTCCGCTACTATGGCCAATATACCAGTTCCTGTTCCCGCATCTATCCAGAACTCTCCTTTACCTGTGTACTTTTCCTGCATCTTCGCTACAAGTCTGGTAGTGGCATGTTCACCGGTGCCGAATGACATTTTCGGATTGATTTCTATCTTGATTTCCTGATCAAGTTCATTCATTCGCCAGGTAGGCGCGATCCCGATCTTATCGGATACTATCACACTTTTCACTCTCGATTCATATTCTTCGTTCCAGTTTTTTTCTTTGAGATCCACTTTTTCGAGTATTTTGGCTTCATTGTGGATATCTTTTAGAATGCCAGATATTTGCGTAACTACTGATTCATCTATATCTTTAGTATAGAAAGAGATAATAATTTGGTCGTTTTTTTGCTCTATCCCCTGAAAAGGGTAGTCAGAGAGCATTGCCACGGCGATTTCCTGATACTCTTCATAAATGTTGCAAATGAGATTGGTATAAGATATAACTTTCATAATGAGACTATTAAAACTGTAACAATAAAGTTTTATGCTTTCCGTTCTAATATATAGATTTGACGGTAGCAAAAACAAAACTAACTACTGGAAGATCAATTGGACAAAAATATCCATAAAAAACTTAGTTCTTTAAAATTAATAGTAGCTGACGTAGATGGTACATTAACCGATGGCTATAAGTACTACGGCCCAGAAGGTCAGGCGATGAAGAGATTCAACGTTAAGGACGGACTTGGGATAGTGCTTATGAGAAAGCAGGGCATAATGACATCATTGCTGTCTACCGATACTTCGCCGATAGTTGAAGCAAGAGCCAAAGATATGCGTATCGAGCATATAGTAGGTGGTTCCCGAAACAAGAACAGAGACTTCTTAAGGCTCTGTGAACTTAGCGGGTGCGATCCGGAAAATGCTGCTATGGTAGGTGATGATTATAATGATCTCCACGCATTTGAGGTCGCGGGCTTAAAAGTCGCCCCCCGAGATGCACATACCAAAGTAAGGGATAGAGCCGATATCGTGCTTGATGCGAAAGGTGGCGAAGGCGTATTAAGAGAACTGGCTGATAAAATTTTCTCCAGCAAAGGGATTGACCCGGAACTGGAATATGAATGGTAAATAAATTCATAAAAAAACACAACGAAAACTAAAATCTAAATATTAAGAGGTATTATATGTTACCGGACTACAACAACTCAAACCCGCATGTTAACATGCCGACAAGAATTATCGAAAAAGACGCTTCAAGCTCTTACTCAAAGGGGCTGATCGTAGGCTCGCTTATCGGTAGCGCGATAGGTGCTACTGTAGCTTTATTATTCGCACCGAAAGCTGGCAATGAAATCAGAAAAGATATCGCTGAAAAATCCAGCGGACTCACCACAAAGGCAAACGGCCTTTTCAGAAAGATAGAAAGTGACGTGCAGTCGGCTGTAAACTCTGCTATAAACGAGGGCAAGGTAAAAGCTGACGGTATAATTGATAATGCTAAGCGCCAAGCTGACAATCTTGTAAGATCAGCTGACCAAGTACTAAAAGACGCAAAGCTAAAAGCATCTGACGCTAAAACTAATTATGGCGAGAAAGTTACTTCTTATAGAGAAGCTACTAAAGCCGGTGTTGAGGCTTATAAATCTGAAATAGCCAACCATGAACTTAAAAGCACAGTAAAAAAAGATGAGCATTATATCGGAACTGATGCTAAAGCACCTGGTTTTACCATTGATCAGATAGAGGAAGAGCAAAGTGACTCTACTGATAAACTTGCAGGCTCAAAATTTGATCTTGACGGATCATTATCATAAAAAGAAAAATAAAATAAGGAAATAGGAAATGGATCTCGAATTTTGGTATAGTATTGCTACTATTGTAGCAATAGTGGCGTTGGTCGTATTTGCGGTAGTGGCTACACTTGCCGTATCTACATTAAAGAAATTTTTGGAAGTGGCAACAGATACTACTAAGTCTATTAAAAAAGATGTAACTCTGATACGTGAAAAGGCAGAACCTATAATGCTTAATGCTAATGGTGTGGTTGAAGAAACAAGACTTACCGTAGCCGAGGCTAAAGGTATAGTGGCTGATTCACGAGGTATAATAATAGAAGCACAAGGTATCGTGCGAGAAGCTAAAGAGCCGATCGTTTCCGCCAATAATATGGTAAGAAGAACTGATGAGTCCTGGGGCGTAATCCTCAAAAACTTAGAAGGGAACACCAATAATATCGGTACAAGGGTAGAAGCAACAGTTAATACCGCTATGGATAACGTGGATACCACAGTTAAGAACCTTAACGATCAAGTAGCACAGATAAACCACGTGGTTGAAAATGCGAAGAACAAACTTGAAGGTGCTGTGGATACCGGTTCTGTTTATGTTAACGCGATAGGTAAAGCTTTTTCAGTTTTCAAAAACAAGTTCTCATCCAATGGAAACAACGGTTCTAAAGCTAACGGTCAATCGTATGATGCTGGTTTCGAGAATGGTAACAGCGGCTACAATCCGAACGCTTATAATCCAGCCCCGGAAAACCAACCAAGACACTATAACGAATCAAATGGTTACGGCGTATATAATGATTCCTACAAGAAAGGCCCAAATAGCCGAGTATAATTAGGATTTCATATCAAAACATAATAAGGCCGATCAGGTTTATACCTGATCGGCTTTTTTATATGGTTATATTTGTTTTTTCAGATCAATACTCAAGGTAGAAATGTTTTTACTCGCTGGCCCGTGTTTGGTAGAGTCATATAGTGTTTTGGATGAGGTCGCATCAGTGCTTGCTCCTTTCACTAAGGATAGAGGTCTTAAATATTATCTCAAGGGTTCTTACAGAAAAGCAAACAGATCTTCACATGGTTCTTTTGAAGGTATAGGTGACCAGAAAGCTCTTGATATACTCAAATCCGTAGGTGAAAGACATGGCGTTCCAACTATAACTGATGTGCATTCGGTTCAGGAAGTAGAGCTAGCCAGCCACTATATCGACGCGATTCAGATTCCGGCATTTCTTGCTCGGCAGACTGATCTTCTTATCGCAGCGGGTGAAACCGGGAAGCCTATAAATCTGAAGAAAGGCCAGTTTATGTCACCCCACGATATGCTGAAAGCCGGAAAGAAAATAGCCAGTACAGGTAATGAGCATTATTACTACTGTGAGCGAGGTACTTTCTTCGGTTACAATGATCTTGTTGTGGATTTCAGGTCTCTCCAGATTATGAGCAGCGAGGGTACGCCTGTCGTTTATGATGCTACCCATTCATTACAGCGCCCTGCATTAGGAAAAGAAAGCGGAGGTTACAGGGAGCTTATTCCGGCTATGGCAAGGGCCGCGGTAGCTTTTGGGATCGACGGTCTGTTTCTGGAAACCCATCCAGATCCAAAGAATGCTAAGTCGGATTCCGCAACTCAGTTGCCACTGCAAGAATTTACGGGTTTAATGGATTCACTATTAAAGATAGAAGAAACTTTAGAGAATAAGGGTTAAATTAGAGCAGTTAAGTATTTGGAAAATATATACTTAAGTAGCTTATATTGATTTTTCGTAGATGCGGTAGGTTTTGTATAGCTTTCCTTTCATTACCTGCGTAGCGGCTTTGATCATAGGCTCGTTATCCTCCAATATCCACGAGGCCTCCCCGTATTTGATACCCTTTGGCTCCCCTCGTTTACCGAGTTCATGATATAATACCGCGTCGATACCTTTGTTTCTATATTTGGGGACAATACCGACTACTATAATCCTTAGAGTATCGATTTTAGATTTTTTTGTAAGCAGATGAATTACTCCCTTTATTAATCCACCTGATTTATTATGTATGAGTGCTTGATTAATATCAGGTAGCCCTAATGCAAACCCTACTGGCTCGCCGTTTATCTCTGCTATCAGTGCATAATCCGGATCAGCTATTTGTTTAAAATCGGAAGCAAGCTTGTCAAATTCTGAGTCCGTCATTTTAACAAATCCCCAGTTCTTCTCCCACGCCGTATTATAGATATTCTTCAATATTTCTACATCATTTTTGAATTTGGCCTTATTTGAAAAGTTAACCGGTCTTATATTTAAGTTGTATCTCTTTCTTACTATTGTTTGAAGCCGCTCTAATTTTTCTGATCTATAGTTGCTGTTATCCAGTAAGTAAGCATATAAATCCTTTGCTTTGCTCAGCCCGCTACCTTCTATTAGTTTACTGTAATACTCTGGATTGTAGGGCATAAGCACAACCGGGGGGCTGTCGAAGCCATCAACAAGTAAACCGCAGTCATCATTGGTGGAAGGGTTTACAGGCCCTCTGATTCTTTCCATGCCTTCTTTTTTCAGCCATTCGCTTGCAACCCAGAAAAGTTCGTTTGCGGTGGACTGCCTGTTCTCGCACTCAAAGAATCCGAAGAATCCGGTTTTTTCATTATGCTGCTGATTGTGATTTCCGTTGATAATAGCGGATATCCTACCGACAGCTATTTCATCGTTATATGCTATCCAATGCTTGATTCTCGTATGCTTAAAAATAGGGTTCTTTTCTTCATTTAATAGCTGTCTCCTCTCAAACTTGAGCGGTGGTACCCAATTGGGATTGCTTCTATAGAAATTCCATTGAGTCTCTATAAAAGCTTTCAGCAATTGATCGGAATTTACTTCTACTATTTTAATATCCATACAGAAATTGGTTAGCTACAAAAGGCACAATTTATAAAATTACACTTTTATAAATTCTTATTTAATACCAAAGTCTGCTTAGTTTTATAGTATATCATCATTCATCGAAACCGATAAAATGATCAGCCGTATCCCTGCTATCAAAAAGCTGCAATGTTTAAATCCTTTCTAATAATATACATCGGCCTGTAAATTTGAAGTATATTGGTATCCTGATCTTTGTCTTATCCTTTATATCGCTGTATTCCCAGGATATAGTTGTTATCGAACCTAATGATCCTATCAGTCTGGAAAGAGCCATCGATATCGCCATGAATAACAACTTCGATATTGACCCGGCAATTTCCAGGGTTAATACTGCCCGTGCTGAGAAAATCGCAGCGTTCGGCCAATACCTGCCGAGTATATCGGCTAACGCTGGTTATTCGAAGATATTATCCAATACCTCGATAAACCGTACCGAGAACGGACAGATAATCTCCGGTGCGAGTTCTTATTCTCTATCGGCGCAGGGTAGCTATATGCTTTTCAATGGTTTCCGAAGGGAAGCGGATTTTGAAAGGGCTGATGATAATTATGAAAGTTCATACTATGGATTGCTCCAGACCAGAGCCGATGTGGAAATCGAGGTTTCCAGAAGGTATCTGCAGGTTGCACGCTTATCGCAAGTTGTGCTGGTAAGAACAGAGAATGTGGAGTTGGGCGAAAAAAACGTGGAGAGATTCCAAGCCCAGTATGATGCGGGAGTATCGCCTATTTCTGATCTGCTTACTCAGCAGGCTGATCTTGGGCAGAGAAAATTAGAGAGAATCAGAGCGATCAATGATCTTCAGATAGCGAAATCAGCTCTACTCGCCATCATGGGCCTGAACCCCGCACAGCAGATAACAATCGAAGATATACCGATAGTACTTCCTGATGTGTATGCAGAGATAGAAAATTTTAGGCAGACTTTTGTTAGTATGGAAAACGCAATGCTAACCGCAACAGAAAACCGCCCTGACCTTAAAGCATTGGAATATAACCTAAGTGCGGCTGAAAATGCTAGAAAAGCAGCTAACGCGGGCTATATGCCTACTGTATTCGCGAGCGGCGGCTGGTTCTATGCATCTCCAGAGCTTGGCTTTTTTGATCTTCTATCAAGAACGCAGATTGGATTGAACGTATCTATACCTGTTTTCGATCAGTTCCGTACTAACTTTGAACAGCAACAGGCTGAACTCAATATTGAACAAACTAAATCGAATCTAAATTGGCAACTACAGGGTATTCGACAGAATATACAGATAGCGTATCTCAATCTCCAGGCGGCAGTTGAGCAGATACGCATATCCGAGGCTACTCTTGGTGCAGCCGAGCTCAACTTTGAATCTTCAAGAGAAAGATTATCAGCCGGTGCGGCCTCTATACTTGACTATTTTAACGCCAACAATCAGTTCGTCCAATCAAAGATATCACAGATACAAGCGGTTTATGATTATCTGTTGGCACAAAAGGAAATGATGTACCAATTGGGTTTACTACAAAACACCGAATTCGAAGATTAATCAATAAGGTAAAAAGCATGGAAAATTCTTACGAAAGTAATCTAAACGACCCAGCGGGCTAT
>CAYWYR010000015.1:0-82029 GCA_964462685.1 uncultured Hyphomicrobiales bacterium
ATGTTGTTATGATTTTTAACAATATAAGAATTGCTGGGATAATCTTTATATCTACTTGACCATCAATTTATAAACATTGCCCCCAGCCCGAAGGAAATAAACGCCTTTGCTAAGGCCTGAGGTACTGATATCGGAATTCTGCTGAGCTATAGTTCCGCCATTAAGATCATATAAGGTGAGATAAGTTTGCTTGGGGTTGAAAATCATATCACCAGAATAATAAGGCTTGTCCTGTGACTGGATTGTTGGGATTTCTTTAACGCTTACTGGCCATTGGGATTCTAAAGTCAGGCTTATGGTATGGATAGACTCGCCGGTTTTAAGAGTCATTACCTCGGCAACCGTTTCTATATCCTCAGGTAAGAATGAGAATACTATTGTATCTGTTTCCCCTGGCATATACCAGCCATCAGGATACTCTTCCAGCACAAGATCATTTCTGAATGGTATATCGAGTGGAGTTATGTAAATGGCATCTGAACTACTTGATACCCGGAAAGGAATGCGTATCTCTTCTCTTTGGCCAACTATAGTACTATCACTGATCTGAGTGAGATTATCAAAATCATCTGCTGAATAAATGATGCCATTAAGTAGATAATCCTGGTCGATATCGGAACCTGGCATGGGGAAGGTAAGAGCCCGAATGAAATTGCTCGCGTAATACACCCGACCAAAATTACTACCCTCGTTTAGAGATTCTATATGGCTTATCCTATAATCTCTCCATCTGGAGTTTCTAATGAATTGAAACTCTTTGTTAGCTCCTACGCGTTTTAGAGCCAGCTCTCCTTGTGCGCCCGCAAATGCCAAAGACCTATCTCCTTCTCCATCAACGATATACTCCATTCCGACTGGCGCGTTGAAGCTTAGATAATTATAGAATAGTATCTCAGGCATATTAGCGGCTTCTGTTACAAAGAAGTTGGGTTCCCCAAGCTCAAGATCATCCAGACTTATCTCGTATAAAGTTGGGATATCCTCTCTTCTTCTGTCAGAGGACGCAAGAACAGCAAGGCTTCCGTGCCCAAGTGTCAGTCTGTGTGGGTATCTTTCGGGCATTTCCATCACTTGCCATGTATTTCCACTGTTGAAGGAATATACAAGCCTTCCACGGGTATCGGCAAATGCGATAATATTGTCTTCATAATCTATACACTCTGTAAAAACACTAGCGCTTCCGTCAAGCAATTCAGATATCTGGTTTACTTCTGTAAAAGAAGCTGAGCGATCAGTATTGATTACTTGGATGTTTCTGCCAGGAGAGTTAGGCCTACCGATAATCACGATGTCACCGTTATCGTAAGCCACCATACCCTGAAGGTTATTTACCATCGAGCTATAGTCAAGCGTTTCAATAGTTTCAAAGGTATCGGTTGATATAACCAGTTCCCCATCGTTACTAGCGGCGAATATCATGTCTCCGTTCGGATATTGGTGAAAATCAGTTATATAGAACTCTCCGAATAAATATTCCTCGTCAGTGTTGAGATTGTATAGTATCCCTCTTGAAGCTTCTAGATCAATACCCATAAACCATAGATCATCTCCATAGCGCTTTGTTTTTCTCCACGCAATCCTCGAACCATTGACCCAGTCTTGAAAAATGCTTACAGATCCGTTGCTGTCGGCCAAAAAGTCCAATCTATATGAATCAACGGCCTCACCTTCATCAAAATCAGAATATATGCCCAGATAAGTAGAACCTTTATACCAGGGCGAATCTTCCGTTACATCAAAAGTCTCAGTATAAACAATAGTATCGTCCAGCATCGGTACAAATTCGTTTATAGTCTCAAACTCTAAGAAATCCTCTACAGGGGTTATTTCAAAGCTTAGGTCGTTTACGATTCCGTTAACTGGATAAATACCGATATCAAAAGTCTCATCTTTTAATACCTCATTCTGTATCTGCCTTTTGATAACGGCGGGTGTAGGATACATATCCTCCCGAAGAAGGCCATCCATATTCGCGATACCAAAATATTCATCATCTTGCTCGAAATCAGTATAATCAGAAGCTGTATATCTTAGCAAGGCTCTCAGTTCAGCTCTGGAAAGATCTGGCTTTGCCGCAAGGGCGACAGCCGCCATACCTGATACAATCGGGCTTGACATACTAGTACCGGATGATCTGTAATATACCCCGTTATTACCTGTAGAAAGTATATCTACGCCAGGCGCAAATACATCAACATCGATACCATAGTTGGAGAAATCAGCCGGCCTATCGCCGTTTACAGCAGCGCCCACGCTTATCACTTCAGGGAAGTTATTGGGGTAATTATAACCTAGGTCATTGTTTTCAAGATCATTACCGGCTGATGCTATAATTATCGAACCACTCAAGTCCACGCTTCTTATAATATCCCACTCATATTCGCTAAAGCCGCTTCCGCCCCAAGAACAGTTGATAATATCCGCCCCCATGTATGAAGCATACAAAATGCCCTCATAAGTATTGTACAGACCTGAATTCGTATCAGAATCAGGGCCGATTTTTATCGGTAGCAGTTTGGCGCCCCTACCTGGTGAAGCGACCCCTACATTATTGAAGTTGACTGCGCTTACACATCCAGCTACATGGGTACCGTGATTATTACTTGATCCAGTCGGTGCCGGATCATTATCCGGCATAAATTCACCGCTTCTTATATCATCTCTATCAACATCACCTACAAAATCCCATCCGCTTACATCATCGATATATCCATTATCATCATCATCCAAACCATTACCGGGTATTTCGCCTATATTGATATAAATATTTTCCTCTAAATCCTCGTGATCTGTATCTGTGCCGGAATCCACTATTGCAACTATAATATCAGAAGCGTCCGGAAGCTGCAGATCATAAGGATTCATCCCAATTGGGCCAAAATACCTTTGAGCATCCAGTAGAGGGTCTGTACCGCTTTCTTCCACAACATTTGTATAATGAACCTGCGGGAACTCAGCATATCGCACCATCCCCGAACCTGTAAGGTCTTTTGCCAGCTTAGTTAAATCAGTTTGGGAGAAGCTTTTTGGGAACAGGTAATAGATATCTTTAATCGACTCCATTAGCCTATATCTTCTTTCAGCCAAATCATTGTTTTCTCGTAGTTTCCCGTCGTAGACTTTTCTGGAAAAGTTCATTTTGTCCGATACAGAAACGAGTCTTATCCCGGAAAAACTATTTTGGAGATCAAAAACCGTTGTGCCGGGATTGAGCCTGACCATTAAATAGCCGGGATTATAACTCTCACCACTGCTGTTGTTTGGAGTTTTTTTAATAGAAAGAGCCGAAAGATCGGACTCATTAGCTGGATATATATGAACATCGATTGGTTGTGTAAGTACAGCAACAAAACTTGAAAAAAAAACTAGAATAGATATGACAAATGATTGCATATGATTTTTTTTGATTAACTTTAACTTTATTTTATGCACATTTATGTAAAGTACATTACTATAATAACAATAGAAACTCTAAATAGTTGCTTTTCAACCGTTAGTATAGTATTATAACCTTGTTAATGAACGATACCGACATATTAATAACCTTTCAAGGGCTGTATGATAATTTCATTGGCCCAGTGGCGATATTTGATAGTAAAGGCGATTTAGTTTATTCTAATACCGCTTTTAACTCAATCAAAGTTACAACAAATACCATCACATCTGATTTATGGGATTCAATACAGAGTAATGGAAATGGTTCGCAGTTTGTTTTACCAACTGATCAATATAAATTTTATTTCCAGAACTCCGAAAGTAAAGTTGATAATCATTGTTTTATACTTTCTATAGGTACCAAAGTTGAGTCATCTGTTATCAATAAAACTGATAAAGAAAAAAAACTACAGATACAGAACAATATAAAAGACCGTATTTTCTCAATCATCGCACATGATCTTAAAAACCCTGTAGGTACGCTAGAACAGGTATCAAATATGTTATATCATCAATTTGACAGCTTTGAGCCAGAAGAGCTAAAAGATTATATAAACGATATATATATCACGAGCCGATCAACAGCATCTCTTTTAGAAACTCTTTTAAATTGGTCCCATGTTCAAAAAGGTACAGTGCATTTTGATCCTTCTGACATGAACCTTAAACTTATGCTAGATAAATGTAGTGAACTATTAAGTATAAAGGCTAAACTCAAGAATATAGCACTTAATACTGAAGTTGATCCCGATTTATCGGTATGGGGGGACGCCAAGCTCATTTATACTGTCTTTAGAAATCTGATAACCAACAGTATGAAATTTACTCAAAGCGGAGGCTCTATATCGGTATCTGCAACAACTATCAATAATGACTATGTTGAAATTGAGATAAAGGATAATGGAATAGGCATGAAACCCCAAAAAGCCAAAACTCTCTTTAATGTGGGAGAAGTAGAATCCACCGAAGGCACAGATAACGAAAGCGGTACAGGTTTAGGGCTTGTACTTTGTAAAGACTTTATCGAAATGCACAATGGCACGATATGGGCCGAAAGTGAACTCGGCAAAGGCACATCAATCTTTTTTACGCTTCCGGTAAAGTAGTGCTAACTTTTTTGCTTTCGATTTCAACCAAATGAAATCAGTCTTGATTCGTAATTCCTGTTATATTCACATAATAGGTATAAAATGAAATCATATAACACAGTTTCAGAAGCTACGGCTGACCTTAACAAGCAAGGATACAAGGCAGAGTTCAATCTCAAACCTGACTATATCGAAAATGTCGATTCCAAAGAAACTTTTGAACCTTCGGAATTTGAAATAGAAAACTTCTGGCGTTTCGAGGGAATGACTGACCCCGGGGACAATATGATCCTTTACACTGTAAAAGCAGGCGGGGAAAAAGGTACATTGATTGAGAGCTACAGCGGAGCTAATACCGTATCGCTTAATGAAGATATGAGAAAACGCTTCGACACAAAGAAATAAGACTGATTCATCCCATCAAAAATATCCCTAAAATACTATTTGCCGCCGGGGGAACGGGCGGGCATCTTTTCCCTGCTATAGCTGTGGCGGATTACCTTCGGGACAACAAGCTTGCTGAACCGATATTTATCGGCACTGAC
Organism: uncultured Hyphomicrobiales bacterium; assembly: GCA_964462685.1. GTDB lineage: Bacteria > Bacteroidota > Ignavibacteria > Kapaibacteriales > UBA2268 > CAYWYR01. The sequence goes on from CAYWYR010000015.1 coordinate 5,069, forward strand.
AGGATGGAATCCGAGCTTGTTCCAAAACTCGATTATGATTTTCGAATGATGGCTTTAACATCCCCCCCACGAAGCATACCAAAAATGTTCCCTTGGCTCGCCGGGTTTTCAAGCTCACTACTACGTGCCAGAAAGTTGATCAAGAAAGAAGGGATTGATGCTGTAGTCTGCGTAGGGGCTTATATCGGTTTGCCTCCAGGGCTGGCGGCTACTTTCACGGGGACCCCACTGTATCTGATGGAATCGAATGTAAATCTGGGCAAAGCAAACGCAAAGCTCGTACCTTATGCAAAAAGGATTTTCACCTCATACCCTGAAACAGCGGGTTATCTGCCAGACAGTACCAAACATAAGGCTACCCTAACAGGTAACCCTCTCCGCAAGCAGATGGATAAAGTGCCTATGAAGGACATTGCTAGAGGAAGCCTCGGTTTACAAAAGGATAAGAAAACACTTCTAGTGATGGGCGGCAGCCTCGGGGCATTATCAATCAATAAAGCTATAGAAAGCAATCTTGATTTTATTGCCGATAGCGGTTGGCAACTTCTATGGCAGACTGGCAAGAATTATCAGCCCCCCGCCAAACTCCCAGACAATGTTACCGCTACTGTATTTATCGATAATGTCGGGTCGGCTTATGCATCAGCCGATCTTGTTATCTGCCGATCTGGAGCAACTACCTGCAGCGAGATAAAAATGCTGAAAAAACCAGCGGTTTTAGTTCCATTGCCAACTGCTGGCAGCGGCGAGCAGAAATTGAATGCTTTGGCGATGCAGGAACTAGGGGGAGCGGTCATGATAGAGGACAAAGAATTTTCAAGTACTTTTAAAGACAAGCTTTCCCTTCTTATGACGGTAGAAGATAAACTGAATGATATGGCATCAAAATATGCTGCTACTGGAAATACGGCTGCTAAAGCAATTGCCGAAGCGATCCTTTCCGATCTTGAAACCAATAATGTTACCAAAGAATCATAATGATCACAACTGAGTACCAGAATTTTTTCGCCGAATTAGAAAAGAACAACCACCGTGACTGGTTCCATGAGAATAAGAAGTGCTATGAAAAACACGTGAAAAAGCCATTTGAAAGTCTCGTATCGGAAATGATAATGCTTGAAAACGACTACCAGCCAATGCATGTGCTTCCTAAAGATCTGATATTCAGGATAAACAGAGATATCCGTTTCAGTAAGGACAAGGCGCCATATAAGCTCAATCGATCCGCGGTAATATCACCAAACGGCAAGAAAGACCACAGCCGCCCGGCAATCTACTTTGAGCTTGGGGCGATAAACCTATCGATAGCCGGCGGTGTGTGGGCCCCAGATAAAGACCAGCTTCTCAAAATACGCGAGTTCATCGCAAGCGATATAGAAGGTTTTAAGGAAATTGCTAATGAGAAACAGTTTGTATCTACATTTAAAGAAATAAAGGGCGACCGCAACAAACGCCTACCCAAAGACTTAGCAGAAGTTGCTGAGGACGAGCCGCGAATATATAACAAACAATTTTACTGGTGGATAGATATGCCGCTCCGTGACGCGATCGCAGCAACCGAAGGACATCTGGCAAACTACATAATGGAGCGGGTAGCCGATCAGCGAACCCAGCAGGAGTATTTTACAGAGGCTATGGGAACGGGGGTTAGTTAATAGAGATACCTTTTGAGATTTAGAGTTGAACAATCAGCATAAGCTCGGTTGTTCTCGTCATAAATTATTGGCTTAATTTTAGTTCTGCCTTTAAGCTTTTTACTATGAATTGATATTTTTCTAATAATGACTTCATGATGATAATCATTAACCCTATTCGCAGTGTCAATTACATACTTGACTAAACATTCCCCTGCATCCAATTGAGTAAGTGTTCTATCATTACCACTTTTAAGCTCTGCTAACAGCGCATAGTTTTTCTCGTTTTCACTTACAAATATTACATAATCACATAACGCAGTTACGTTCTTTGTTTCGTAATTTAAAAATGGGAACATTCTTTGTTTATTTCTCTTTAAACTTTTGGGTAATTCGTCAATTTTATAAAGTGAAATTCGTTGATTACCATGGCGTAAAAGATCTACGGTCATATTAACTTTATCTTCTACTAGTTTAAGTGTATTAGATTTCATATCAACATTAAGTACCTTGTTGATATGATTAATGAACTCATTCATGATCTATGGTAAGATTATAAAGTATATTAGAGTTAAAATTTAATTCGTCGACAGTTTTATCTATAGTACTAATTTCAAATCCAAACTTGTCTATTTTTATAGGCTTAACGTTAACCTTCCTAGAGTTCGGATTTTCGTAATTAAACAAGTACGCGCCAATATCAGCTTTATTAATTCCATAGCCATTTTGATAATTTTCAAGTTTATTTTCTATAAGAGTTTTCTTATCCAAAGTAGATGCCATGATCAGATTATTTAATTCTCTCACTATATAATCACTATGAGTACTTACCAAAAGCCTAAATCCATTATTGATTAGTTTAGCAAAAACTCTAGCTATGATAACTTGGTTATTAGGATGAAGATTTAACTCTGGTTCATCTATGATTATCAACTCATTATGCTCGGCTATATATTTTAAGTAAAATACAAGACTGGAGAGAGATTTAACAATAGAGGCAGTCAGATGAATGGGTAATCTTTTTGATTTAGATTTAGCTTTGTTTGATTGAAATACAACATCGCCATCTTTTGATAATTCTATTTTGCCATTTAAAAGATCGTTCTCAATTTCTTCTGCTAAGTAATAAAACTCAGATTTAGTTTTTGAAAAGTTCACTAAATCTTCAGCAATTTCTAGACCGTCCTTAATGGCCATAGGATACCTAGTAGATCTTCTAATTAGAGCTTGAAAAGGATTATACCCTTTTTTTGCATTAACAAGATCAGTAGCTTGATCTAAAAATTCTTGTTTTTTAAGTGATAACTCTTTGCTGAAGGTATAAATCGAATTACGTTCAACAGGTAGAGCATAGCTAGATGATATTGGGTAGAAAGCTAATAAAAAGTACACTCTTTCTATCAGGAATAACTCTATTATTTCAATAGACTCCTTTGATAAATTAGAATGATTAATTTTTACTTTTACTTTAGTAGAGCTTTTTACTTTTGTTATACTAAGTTTTACATTGCTTAGGTTAATTGTGTATGCAAACTCACACTCTAGTAGTATCTTTTCAAATTTTGCTTCACCTTCATCTTTATTCGCATTTACTTCAATCTGTTTTAGTTTAAAATTTGAAAATAGCTTTTCAGTAAGCTCATCTGAAATACCGAATATCATATTCAAGCTATTCTTTGTTCTCTGTAGCTCATCTTCGCGATACTTCCATAATGTCGAGTGATCAATATCAATCTCTGCTGAATTATTTTTAATTAAGTTGTTGATAAATAATTCTTCTTTATCACTATGTTTAGTATACCGATAAGAGGTTTTTAATAAAGCATATATCACTAATGATGCATATGTTTTACCAGTATTATTCTGTCCACAGAAAACTATTAGCTTTTTTGATAGATCAAACGTAGCATCAGATATAGGTCCAAGATTTTCAAAATTCAGTTTCATATTTTTCCCTTCTACGTTTAAAACTCCTTTTTCACACCAAATTCTCTGCCACCAGCTCGGCTATGTCGCGAACTTTGGTTACCTGCTCGTCTGGTTGTTTGGCTTTAACGCCGTCATTCATCATCGTGAAGCAGAAGGGGCAGTTAACAGCGATCTGATCTGGTTTGGTATTCAGTAGCTCTTCGGTACGCTCGATGTTGACCATCTTGCCGTCAGTCTCCTCCATGAACATTCTCGCGCCGCCAGCACCACAGCAGAAGCCACGGCTCTTGTTGCGTTTCGGCTCAAGTACTTTCATACCCGGAAGGTTCTCAATTACTTTTCTTGGCTCATCGTAAACGCCGTTCAGCCTGCCGATATAGCAAGAATCGTGGTAGGCTATGTTTAGCTCTCGCTTAGCCTCGGAGTTCACGTTTATGCGGCCTTCCGCCATAAGCTGCTCTATGAATTCGGTATGGTGAACCACTTCATACTTACCGCCGAAGTCGCCGTACTCGTTTTTCAAAGTGTTGAAGCAGTGAGGGCAGGTAGCCACTATCTTCTTCACATTATAGTTATTCATAGCCTCTACGTTCATCCTAACGTACATATCTGCCAGATACTCATTACCGCCACGGCGTGCTGGGTCACCAGAACAGCTCTCCTCTTTACCAAGGATAGCGAAATTTACACCAGCATGATCGAGCAGTTTTGCAAAAGCGAGAGTAGTACGCTTTGCGTTATCATCAAATGATCCCGCACAGCCAACCCAGAACAGTACGTCGAAATCAGGTTTCTCGGCTGCCTCTTTAACGTTAGTACCCTCTGTCCAGTCCGCACGCGCATCCTGTGGAAAAGCCCAAGGTGATGCGTTATTTTCTACGTTAGAGAATGCAACTTGCAGTTCCGCCGGGAATTCCGCTTCCATCATCACAAGCGAGCGGCGCATACCAACTATTGCAGGTACGTGTTCGATATTAACAGGGCATTCCTGCATACATGCAGAACATGTTGTACACTGCCATAAAGCCTCCGGGCTTACGTAATCGCCAATCAGCTTTTTCTCCATTATAGCCTGTTCTTCATCTGTCAACTGAACTTCTTCAGGTTGCTGGCCGGCTTTTACACCTTTATCGATCTTTTCCAATATCGGAGCTTTATCTGCGGTTCGGTTTCTAATCTGGATAATGATTTCCCGAGGATCAAGTATCTTACCAGTCTGATTTGCGGGGCAAACAGAAGTACATCTACCGCACTCGGTACAGGTGAAGCCATCGTGAAGCGTTTTCCAAGACAAGTCCTCAATATCCTGTACTCCATAGGTTTCGATAGTCTCGTCCTCAAAGTCGATCGGCTGTAGAGCATTTGTAGGCTTGAAATTAGAGAAGAATACGTTAGGGAGGGATGTTACCACATGGAAGTGCTTTGAATTCGGTAGCACGTTCATGAATACAAGAATCAGGATAAGGTGTATCCACCAAGATATCTGAAATATAATAGGTAGCGCGTCTACTGGTAGAATGCTAGCAACCGCTGTAGCCAAAGGCCTTACTGCCCAGTCGGCATTTTCCATCAGTATCAGTTCATCCAGTTCATCTGCGCTCCATCCTTCAACCTCAGCCGGGGTAATCGTTCCTTCCACAAGTCCTTTCTGTAGCTCTTCCATGCCATGCATTGAAGCGTTTTCAAAAAGTAAAGAAGTAACGATAAAGAATATAGTAACCAGAATCAGCCCCGCCTCGGTGGACATCTTTCCTTTTCGCTTCAGCCTCTGTACCGGGCTGACATATCTGCGGTAAAGTGCCGCCAATACTCCAACGATAATCAGCAATATAAATACATCAGTAAGAAGCGTTATTACAGAGTAGAACGGGCCTAAATAATCAAATATATGGTGTAGTCCAAAACCTGAGAAGATAGTATTGAGTGCTGAGAAAAGTAATATCAGGAAGCCCCAGAATATCATTGCGTGTATTGGGCCAGCCTTTTTATCTCGTAGTATCTTCTTCTGGGCGATACCGACAACCAGTACCTGCTTTAGCCGCTCACCGATATTGCCGAAGCGATCGTCCTTCTTAGCGAATCGCAGCCATTTATACTTAGATATAAGCTGAACGGCGAATATTGCGAGAGCCGCAGAAAAAACAAGAATGAATATGATATTTCCAATACCAAAGTCGTTCATCATAGCTGAATTCCCTTTCTGATTGTGGTTTTCCGGATGATAATCTTACAAAAATAACACTTTCGGAGCAGATAAGGGGGATTGGCTGGATATGGGAGTGTTTATACCGTCATGTTCTAGTGGAAGGATAGTTATTGGCGTAGTGGTAGGGATTCCAGTGGGGCTGCTGATACAGAACGACTCTTTCATCTTTATAAGTAACAGGACAATTTATCAATCGTAACATAGTTTAACAAACCTAATATTTTTATGCCTACAATCTCAATATTCCATGGGCTCATAGTTCGTATGTATTATGCACCCAAAGAACATAACCCACCCCATATACATGTTTTTTATCAAGGCGAAGAATCTACATTCGAGCTGAAAAGCGGAAACCTTATCGAGGGTAAAATACCGAACAACAAACAAAAACTTGTTGAGGCATGGATAGAATTGAGAAGAGAAGACCTCATGGCTGATTGGGAGCTTTGCCAAAACGGCGAACAACCGTTCAAAATAGAAGGGTTAAAATGATAAGAAGACTCATATCGGCAGAATATGACGGAGACTACTCTATCGTACTACATTATCAAACCGGTGAATCGAGAAAGGCTAACTTAAAAGATATATTGGATAAAGGTATTTATAAGGAACTTACTGATAAGACTCTTTTCCAATCATTTAAGATCATATTCAATACGCTTGAGTGGCCGAACGGAGCTGATATAGACCCCGAAAGTCTCTACAACATATCTCAGCCTTATCATAAATAATATCAACTTCCATTCTCATAACCGGATTATTCATGGCATAGTGGTAGGGGCTCCAGCCGGGCTGGGCGGCCCATAGCTCATCCACAGCTAGGAACATGCCTATCTGGGGGGCATAATATTATATTTCATCCTTATTTATACCGGCCTGTTTCAATATTGCAAGCAATGTACCTTTCGGAATGTCTTTATTATGCAAAGGGACGATTATTCGTTTACTACGATCGGGTAGGATATAGATATGGTGGCTACCTGACACTCTATGCAACAAGTATCCTTTTTTGTTAAGTATCTTTATTAGCTCTTTCGGTGTGATGCTCTTCATAGATCAGACAGAAACGGCTACTAACTGTTCGAGATAATTTTCCTGGGTTGGGATAGGATCTCCCTCGTCAAGAAGGCTCTGAATATATAGCGCTATGGCTTCTTTAGCCATAGCTACGGCCTGGTCTATATTCTCGCCATAGGTGATACAGCCAGGCAGGGCGGGAACGGTTACCGTATAGCCCCCCTCTGGTTCTTTTTGCAGTTGGATTTTATATGTGTACATAGATCTCTGAACTTTCAGATTGAAAACTATCGCGCTCTTATTAGTGATATACGTATTAGCAAAGCAATAAGGTTGCAGACATTCTATACCCGCTCCTATCCTCGAACATGACGGGACTCAACATGGAGTAGTGATAGGGACTCCAGCCGGGCGGGGCGGCCCACAGCTCGTCCACTGCTAGGAAGCAGTACTCAAAGACAGAGAAATAGAGAGACTACGGCGAGAGAAGAGAATAAAAAGAGGAATCGGACACAGTTAAACAGCCAAAAGCCACCTGAAAAGGTGGCTTTTTTGTGTTAGTAGTATCTATAAAATGATTCTACTTGTCAATAGTGAACTGAATTGATCCATAGCGAGATAAACCATCTGATGATTTAACAGATACTAAATAATTCCCACTAGTTAGATAATCTAATATATGATTCGATGAGGAATCTGTAATCTCCTTTCTATATACTTCTGAACCTTTAAGATCATAAACACTCAAGATTAGGGACTCACCTTCTCTAAAGAAAGGTAATTCTAAAGTCATTTCTCCATTATTAGGATTTGGATATATATTTGGCACTACTATATTTGATTCCCTTTCTTCGAGATCGTATTCATACTCCTTGAAGATACCTCCACCATCATTAGATTTATATAGTATATGTGGTTCTGCATCTAAAATAAGTTTTTCGAAATAAGTGCTTTCAGTCTTCGATGTTTCAAAGACTAGTCTGTAAACTTTATTCGAGCTATTGATAAATTTTAACTTGAACCTGTTATATAGATATGGGTCAAAATCTTTAGGAAGTTCCAACATATGATTTTGTTCATCAACTAAATATACGTTGCCTTCTTTGTTACCTTTCAAAGCCAAATGATATGTCAAAATATCGTCATCTTTTATTTCGAATAGATCAGACACGAAATATACACTCTCATTTTTAAATTTTGGATCTAGAATATTAATACCAATATTTGACTCCTTATCATTGCGTTCTATACTTAATCCCGAAAATGCAACTTCTTTTCCTTTTCTCTCTCTAAAGCCGTACAAAGGTATATCTGTATAATTTACATCTGCTTTCTTATGGAGAAAACCTTCAATAGAAGATCTAATAACTGTATCACCTTGAGCATTATTAATAAGAATCCGTCTATTAGATTCCCAATTCTCATTTTTTTCATAAACAGGAAGTGCTGCAAGTGAAGGATATGAGATATCTTCTGGAGTGTGCCTATATATAAACCATTCATCATCCACATTGGAAGTGTTTTGTGTCCAGTTATTGATAAGCGACCTGTAACCGTGTGAAATTTGCCAAAGTCCATTATAATTACCATCCCTTGCGGTAAAATCAAGGACTATGGTTCTTGCAAGCGAGTCCTGATATAAAGCTTGCTCATAATTACTATAGATAGTATCTGAACCAGTAACAATTTGACTCATCGTACCTTGAGCAACACTTAATTGATCCCCCAAAGCATAGTTCGGTGATACAATAATCGAGGTACCTAATGGTATATGACAAGTAGGTCTAGATATTCCGTTAAAGTCTAAGGTATCTTCGTTCTGTATACCTATATAAGAAATTATTGAGTTATTTATCATTGGGTCAGTACTATAAGAAGTCCAATAGATAAAATCCATTCTTTGGTTTTTATTCCACTCATCAGGCCAACCCAACAATCTTTCAGCTTTATTTTCGATTCCTCTGTATATCATTGGGAAATCATGTCGAACTGTTTCATAGTAGGGTCTGATGCTTAATGCCTTATCCCCGAGTATATGATCGATAGCTGGATCTTGCCAAAAACCAGAACACGTATCCGGTGCTACATGATAATCGATCATTCCATGTTCATCGATAAATAATCTAGTATAAGCAATATCAGTCCCGCCAGGTGTTCCGAAAGCCCAGGCTAAAGCACAATCGTTTTCATTATAGTGAATTCTAGAGTAGGTATTTAATGAGGGATGATAATTACTGCCAAGACCGACAATATTGGACTTTTTTAATGTATCAAATATTTCAGAAGAAGGAGATTTATAACCGATTTTAATCCCATTATTTTTATCCGAATATGCATAGTAATTTCCATAGGCAGAGGCATTTATTACAGGATGGCCATAATCAAATGTATCGACTACCAATTCTTTAGTATCATTTTTTACAACTACCCTATCAAGTAGTAAACTGTAATCTGTTTCTGTCTTTGGTAACACTGATTGTTGGTTCGCACTGAAAGTATTCTCTGCTATTGCATTTGTAAACATACCAGTAGCTGTATTATATCCTGCAATATGCTCTCCGTCTTCACACTGAAAAACTATATACACCTTAGACTCTGAATTTAAGCTGTCATATCGAACTACAATCGAAGGGTATGCACAGTCCAGATTTGCCTCTGGCGGGCTCAAAGACGAACGTACGCTTATAGTATCTGATATAAGATATTCGTGATCCTCCCAAGGTATGATTTCACTTGTATTACTTCTATGAACGATTTCAGATCGTCTGTAAAAAACTTCTAAACGGTCGGTAATATTATTCTTTCTGTGATAGGTTGCATGATATCGAACACTATCTCCTGTTTCTCCTAAACCTATCAATGAATCATTCGATGGGTAAACAATTAGCTTTCTTTGGTTTTGATTTGTCAATAAGCCTGATATCTGCTTGGTATTATTATGTATTTTCCTTACCCTTAATAACTTCCCTTCCCCAGGAAGCATATTGACTACGATAGAACCTTTTCTACCTATTACTGTATCTATATTATGAGAAAGATCAGGATGTTTCCACCAGACCGTGTCGAGATCAGTACCTATGTGCAGTTCCTGGACTTCGTATTGGGTGAAGTCATCGTTGTCGAAATGAATTTTCTGGCCGCCATTTATATTGAGAGGAATATGGAACTGTCTCACCCCAAGTTTTTTCCACCATTGGTCTCTCCACCACTTAGAAGAATGATTAACACCGAATAAATCTCCCCCCCCAGATAAAACTCTATCTTCAAATTCAGCACCAGTATAATATTGTAGTTCACCATCATAAGGACTCGAGCTTGGAACTTGCAAGAATATTAAGGGATCAGTTCTCCTGTTTTGGATCCCAATATAAAATTCTTCGACTAGTGGCTGGTCAATTGGATATATTCCTGCTAAGAGTGTTACATCATAAAAGGTTGAATCCAAGCTCTCAAAATCTGGAGAAAAGTTGTGATTGCCGTCTGCCGAAGGGGTAAATATCCTTCTTGATTTAATGCTGTCGTATTGGATAAATTTACGCAATAGATCAGGCTCATATCCTGGTTTTTGCGAATATAGTTTTGAAAAACCATGTCCAAACCATGCCGCTAGTTCTAAGGGAAGCAACTTATGTTCAGTAGCTGAAATCTCTTCACTGAATTTTTTGACCTGTCTTCTTAATGTCCTTGTCCCCATATAGAATCTTTCTTTTTGGAGATTCAGTGTAAGAGTATCTATGTCATCAGAAATATAGTCCCAGAAATTCTGTCCACCGAGGACAAAGACATCATTTGGGACAATAAAATCCCCCCCGAGTAGATCAGAATCAAGCAGTGCTTGACCAGTGGGCAAGCTGTTCTGATAACCTATGTTCAAGGTCAAGTTATCAATCCTAGAAAGCCCTGATTCTCCAATATAATAATCTTCTACTGCAGGATCGTTCCACTTAAAGTCGGTGGCACCATAGTAATACATGATACCTTTTGCTCCGAGTATTGTATATGTCCATTGCTGTCTACGTAGTTCCTCTTCAGTCATAGCTCTACCGTTCGAATTGATAATATCGTCCGTATCTGGATATAGTGTTAACGGTACCTGGAGCCACAGCTGGGCCCAAAAATCGTTTCCGCCATATAGCAATGACTGATGGTCGTACCAATTTTTCTTTAACATATATTCGTTGTGCCAAAGCAAACCTTCTATCTCCCTTGTGTAATATACCGAGTCAGAACCAAAAGGCAGATCGAACAAATTCTCGGTATGAGCATACTCCCAAAGATGTTCATACAAGGTGTGATCCGACGCCAAAGCCCCGTCATTGAGCCAGTTTTCGCCACCTCTACTGATAAAAGTCTCATACGTAGACCCAAGTGTATCCCTAAATAAAACACTTGAATTTTGTCTTCCAATATCCCAGTACTCCTTTCCGTAATAACCGTTCCAATATCCTGCTCTTTGATCTGGGAGTAGCATAGCATATTCATTAGGATTGGCATCTAGTGGCTTAAAGGTTCTCTTTACAAGAGGCGAAGCCGACTCTGATTGTATCAGGCTTGTTATTCCGGCCCAGTATGTGTCGATACCGGTGGAGTTATAATAATGCCCCGGTAGCACTTGCGATACCTGCTGTACCTCAGAAGTCACGAGCCCACCCAGGAGCTTGTTTGCATAACGCTGCGAGGCATTGTTGCATGTCCAGAACTCGTCGATCCCGAAGATCTTATATAGGCTTATGTCTGGGCGGGCCGTGTGGATGATGTTCAGTGTACTGTCCACGTTCCTTAGTATCTCATTGTCATAGTGCCCGCGGGAGAGATTACGGTAATGCGGCGTCTCGACCCGTATCCAGTCGATCGCCACGTCCTTATTTCCATAATAGGTCACGTCGATCCCGAGATTCGTGATACGGGGGTATTGATCAGATATATTAATGTTTCCATCCCTAAGATTTTTAAGTTTATAATTTGAATAATTTGGATGACCGATTTCATCATTTGTACGGAAATGGAATGAGAGCGTGACGTATTCAGAGAGAGAACCCGCTGAATAATACAGCATTTTACTTGTGATATAAACCCTGTCTGTTACTGCAGTATTTACGCCTATGAGTTTACGTGCCACACCGAGAAATTCCGGTGTGTCCCTATTCGAATACAGCGTGTCGAATGATGTGGAAGTAGTTGAGGGGTCAGCGATTGAATCAAATCTGATATGGCCATATGCAAGGCTGTCAACTATGACACCAAGGCTTTCATATTTGTCTTGCGCTGTGTAAGGCAGCTTTATACAGAGCAGCGTGTCATTGTCCAAGGGTCTTATCGTTTCCAAAGGCTTGATGCGGAGCGAGAGATACCAACGGTCACCGTTCATGCTATCATGAGGGGCAATCCCAGAGCTGATGTTGTGTCTCATGTCATAAAGTTCGTTATCAGGCCAAGGGTCGGAAAGCACGAGAGCAGAGTCCCCCGATAGCTGTGCCTTCGTCATCTTGAAAAGGTGGAAGCTGTCCTGCAAGGATGTAAAATCTGGGTGTTTGGTAAGGAAACCGAAGCTCGCGCCCGTCGAGTCATTATTGTGCCCGTAAAAGCTGTTCGTGATGTTTACATCAAAATAGGGCTCGTAGTGTATTGCGGCAGCTTGAGTGGTAGCCGGATAGTTGTAGCCTGAAAATGTTGGGTATGGGTGGTGGATAAAACGGGAGCTGTCCCCCCACCAGACCTGAGATGCCGTGGAAATTACGGAAGTACTAGGCGTTCCTGTGTGATAGAAGTTTATCCCCAGCGCTTCGTCCAGCTTCTTAGATTCTGACCCCCAGTTCCATCCGATCACGAACTCATCATGTGTAGTGTCGATCATTGATGTGGAAAGCGTGAGTTTTGACATGTATGATGCTGGGTCGATACGGTCTTGTGCGCAGATCACGCCAATCTGTAATATGATTACAAGCAATAACAAACATCTTTTCATCGCTTTATTCCTTGATAAATGGAGTGGAGAAAAAATTGCCTGCCGCATCAACAAATCGTACGAAATAGTGTCCACTGGGCAGATCAGAGACATCATAGGAAAACTCGAACTCTTCACCCACCATTCCTTCATAAACCGTTGCGATGCTTACTCCTGCGATATCGATTAATGACAGCTCTATCTGTCCCGGTAAATGGCCGAATGAGGATATAGTGATCGCATTTGAGGCAGGGTTAGGTATTACGTTCAATTCAGAATTACCACCTTCATCAACAACTAAAAGGGTGATCAGGTCTATTGTATAGTTGCCTTGGGTATATAGCATCTCACCCTCGTGCATTGTATAAACGGGATTCCCACAACAATAGATTTCTTCCCCATTGTTGCGAGAGTAGATCCTCCCACCGTTGAACAACAAATAATTTCCCTGATCGCTATACTTTAGACTGGTCGTTGAACTTGGATAAGGCTTGATTCTATCAATATATTCTTCTGACTGTATAGTATATATGTATATATCATCGATATCAGAATCCCCATTAGCCTTTTCAAAGCCTTCTTGAACAAGGTATTCATCTTTCACAGGATGGAACTCTACATATCTCGTATCATCAAATCTCCTTACCTCCTGTAACGTTTCGACATCGAAAATAAGAGCTGTGTTCCAGCCTATTGTATTGGAAATTGAGACAAAACGACTGTCATGGCTAAAACTTACCTCATCCATCATCGCCCTAGTGCCGTACTTCGGATCAACTATCGGTGTAGCTGTCCAGTCCTTGAACTCCCAAGTCTGCGTATCGATCAACCTAAGTCCGTGCTGTCCGCCCGCAATTCCTACATATCTCCTGTCAGGAGAAAACTTAGCAGTATAAGCATATAATTCCGGATTTAGATTAGCATTGGGATTGAAATCGAATTCCTTTAATACCTCCCAATCAGAAACCCTCCGCACGGTCACATATCTGCCACCCGCTACTGTCACTATCCACTCCCCGTCTCTAGAGAACTCAATATGAGTGACGTTCTTGTCTTTCTCCGTCAGTTCTCCGATTATCTCTCCGCTTCGGGCTTGATGAATATATATCTTGAAGTTATCACACCCGGCCAGGATTAAATCCCCTTCGGGCGAGAATGCTGTACTTTTAGTATAGTGATTGTTCATCCACAGCAGCCCGGGTATCTCCTCAGCATAGGAGAATGAAAAGATCAGAAGCAGTAAGGAAAGGAGAAGGCTTTTCATTATACACCTCATGTATAATTTGTTTGTAAGTAGTTAGCGTCAAAACAATCTAATTAAAGTAAACCATTCATCAAAGTTTTATCTGAAACTTAACAAATATTTAACTTTTCACTGGCATAGAACTTAAAGAAGGGCTGCAAGTATCGATGAAGACTTGGAGAAAATGAAAGATACCTTAAACATTATGTTCAAATATGCATAGATAAGTCAATGTGTAGGTTTATAGGTGAGGGCGATTTGGTATATCAGGAGGATAGCACGTAAATTACCGTGAATATAGAGTGCCGACTGTAAGGGCTAAAGTACATAATTTTTACATTTTCATGGAACTAGCTTTCTTTCATTATTATATATTCATCCTGTGCCGAGAGTAGGGAGGGAAGTAGTAGTAGTAAGAGGAGAAGTAGTTTTTTCATTCCGCACTACTCATAGCCCAAACCCTTCAGTCTCCATACTCCCCTATCCCGCTGTACGGCAGTCTAGTCCAGTTTCTTGGCTACCATCTATCAACCAGCTAATTTAAAATGTATCTATATCAGATGCAGACTTGACTTTATTATTATGAGAACCTTCACTATTAGCATATGAAGGGTTGAAAACTTTATCTTTTGTGGTCATGTCATGTACGCGCTGAGCAATTGGATTATCTTAATCATAATTACCATTATAATCTAGCATACCGAATTCATTAATGAATAAGTCCATTCCTGTAAAAGCTATTTGATCATTTAATACTAATTGACCACTCTCTCTAGTACCTAAATTCACTATATACCCGCTCCTATCCTCAAACATGACGGGACTCAACATGGCGTAGTGGTAGGGGCCCCAGCCGGGCGGGGCGGCCCATAGCTCGTCCACAGCTAGGAACATGCCTATCTCGGGGTCGTAGAGGCGGGGCGGCTGAAAAAGTGCGTTTCTTCTATTTGGAACCGGTCAGCGAGGTAGCTTTTATTTGTTTCCTCAGGTTTTTCTTGAAGATGCTACCGAAAGATTCTGGGGTTGCCCTTGTACTGGTATTTACGGATTTACCAGCGGCATTGGCAACTTCTTTCTGGCTTGTAGTACTATTACCCTCCATTTCCGATAGGCTGGTGATGCTGCTTTCGGTTACGCCGAGCATTACGCGCTTGCCTTCTGTCTCCACAATCACTACCTGGCTTTTCTGGCTCAGTGGCACACGCGATACGATACGGAGTTCCACCTCGTTATTGTGGTTTCGCTGTTTCTCGGCGAACCGCTTTAGATAGTAAAGAATAATAGCAAGGCCAGCCACAAACAGTGACATGATAGCGAAAGCATTCGCTATAGGATTACTGAAGATTTCCATTGTTTGCTTTGATTAGATGCCTTTATCGCGGATAACGGACATGATTATATATCCTATATAGAGCAGGATAAACACGAATCCGTTCCACCGCTGCAACGTGAGTTTTTTACCCACGGATACAGAAAGTATAATCAAAGCGCTTGCCAATATCATTACCATGATATCAAAGTTGGAGGCTATATCGAATGGGAGTGCCGTAATGGTAGCGTTAAGCCCCAGAATCCATAACAGGTTGAATATGTTGGAACCTATAACGTTACCCACTGCGATATCCGCATTGCCCTTTTTTGCCGCCTGTATCGAGGTTACCAGCTCCGGAAGGGATGTACCGAAGGCTATGATGGTTAAGCCTATAAAAGACTTACTCAGGCCAGCAAGCGTTGCGATCTCAATTGCACCGTCCACTACCCATTTACCACCCAGAAAAAGCCCTAGCATACCAACGGAGATAAGTATAACAGCTTTCTTAACGGGAACGGGTTCTATATCCTCTACCAACTCTTCGGGGCTTTCTTTAGAAAGATTGAAAATATAAAGCATAAAGAGAATAAAGAAACTCAATATGATAATTCCGTCCCAGCGGGAGATCTCCATCACATTTGAACCCACCAAGCCTGTATCTGGTTCCCAGGCTACATTGGCAAGGAAACCAACCAAAAGTGTAGCAGTAAGAGTAAACGGTATCTCGGAGATAACCGTACTTTTCTGAACACGAAGCTGACTATAAAGGGCGGTAGCCCCTAATATCAGAAACACGTTGGCGATATTTGATCCGAATACGTTACCGATAGCTACATCACTGCTACCAGTGAGTGAAGCTGTCAGCGATACCAAAAGCTCGGGAGCCGAAGTACCAAAAGATACAACGGTAAGGCCGATTACTAAATCGGAAACATTGAATTTCTTGGCCAATCCCGCAGCACCATCAACCAGCCAATCGGCACCTTTGATAAGTACTACGAATCCTAAAACGAAAAGTATAAGATCAATTACTATACTATCTAACATACTCAGTATTTGATGATATTAAGGTTCATATCTTTGTTTTTCATCATTTCCACTATCCCTGTATCACCAACCAAATGCCCAGCGCCTACTACTACAAAGACTTTTTTGTTCTCTTCAAGATAACCCAGAACTTTGTCTGTCATATTCTTGTTTCTTGTCGTAAGTAGTTTTTCCTTCAGCTCGCTTGCGATATCGGTTTTGCCCAGTTCGCCGTTGATCAGTTTATCAATTGCCTTGGCATCGCCTTTTTCCCAATGAGAACTAACCTCGTCCAAAAATTCAGTACCGCTGTTGGAGCTATCCAAGAAATAGTCGATTATCTCATCGCCGCCTGTAAACATATCATCGAAGAGCTTTAGCTGCCCTTCCATGGATTCCATATCATATATCTTGAAATCTTTATCGCCGATTTTTCTTTGGTCTGCCTTTTTAAGGAAATGCATATCTATCCCGTTTTCCGGCGAAGCGCCAGAACCCATCATTTCCATTTGCGTGATCGTTAATCCCGCCGCCCATGGCTTGAACATTTTGATCATAGGTTCATTCATCTGCGGTACAACAGATATTAGCCTATCTACCACTTCCCTGAATTTCTCTGGGCTGAGTACACTATCCAGAGTTCGCCCGTCTTGAAATACCATATATTGTGCTGCTGCCATCTGATCCGCATTACGGACATCAAATTCTACTGCCAAAGCCTCGGACTCTTCGAAAGCCGCAAGAATCTCATCGTCCAAAGGGTACATACCATCTTTTAAGGCATGTATTGAACCAAGCAGAAAGACCTCGCTATCTCCATCTGATACCTGCCAGAGGATGTTGTCAGGCTTGCCGTCCGACCAAGGTTTTTCTACGTTCGAACTGCTACAACCAGCAAGCAGAACTAGTATGAGCAGTGGTGATATGAAAGATTTGTTGATATTCAAAATTGTGAAAATTTACTAATAATGATATTTCCAAATATTGCTAAGCCATTAAGATAACAATATCGCGGGATTATTTTATTCAGTACCCGATAAAAGTACATGTCATGTTAATAGAACATCTCTATCAAACTTATAAATACCCTACTGGTTTAAGCGTTTTAGAGACTACTCTGTACCAATACAGATAGGTGTGAATACTTTATTATCTTTGCTGAATTACCTTAGGGGAGTTTGTTTATTGCTCGGTTATACTATCGAGTTCATTCACTGATTCCTCTTCTCTTATCGCATCAAGAGAGTCAAGCTCCTTAGCTTTATCGGAAAGCGCGTTTCTGAGAGAATCGATAATATTGCTGAAATCCGGGTTTTGAGTAGAGAACTTCTCCAGATCCTCACCGAAAGTCTGAAGAGTATAGCCGTTTGATTCAAGTACGCTATCTACGGCGTACTGAGCATTGATACTATTGGGGTTTTCAAGCCGAGCGTTCAATACTTCACCATATACCTTGATAAAACCCGAGCTATCGGTTTCGCTTTCACATCCAGAGGATAAAAAGACTAAAGAACATATTATAAATACAGCAAAAAGGCTTTTTTTCATCAACATCGGGTAGGTTTTATATATTTAAAATAGGACTGGATAGCCGTTTTTTTCAAGCCATCTTCTTATTCTGTCGGCATTGCCATTGTGTGGCTGCCTTTTTAAAAACTCGTTAAAGTCTTTAGCGGCCATATCATCCATACCCTCTTCCCTATAAGATATTCCTCGGTTTAGATAAGCCAGCCATTGGTCTGAATCCAGCTCTATAGCCAAAGTATAGTCTTCTTTAGCTTTGGAGTAGTATTTAAGTTTTAGATAGCAGTTGGCACGGTTTATATAAGCATGGAGAAACTCGGTATCAACCGCTATAGCACGGCTATAGTCCTTAACAGCTTCCTTAAGCCTGTTAAGGGCTGAATTAGCGTTACCCTTGCCGAAATACGCCTGGGCCATTCTGGGATCGAATGTGGCTGCTTCTTCATAATCGACTATAGAATTGATATAGTCTTTCTTGTTGTAATACGCGTTACCGCGAATAAGATATAGCTGAGCCTGTTCATTGTCTATTGCAAGGGATTTAGTTATTGATTCTATCGCATTATCGTAATCCTTTAGAGAATAATATGCAACAGCCATATTCTTATAACCCTCACTATAATCAGGCTTTGCTTTGGTGGATTTATAGAAATCTTTAACGGCGTTAGTATAGTTTTCAAGCTTTGCGTAAATAAGGCCTCTATAATTATAAGCCAGGTATTGGCTTGGGTCAATAGCTATCGCGTTGGAATAATCTGATAATGCTTCTCTGAACTTTTTCAGATTGCCGTTTGCAAGCCCGCGTGACATATAGACTTTTGCGTCATTATTATTTATCTTAATAGCTTTGTCATAAGATTCGATAGCGTTGTCGAATTCCTTTCTATCGAAAAATATATTACCCATCAGTACATAGGCATGGTAATACTCGGGGTTGATTTCAAGGGCTTTCTCTAGGTCACGCACCACATCTTCCAGCGGTTTACCTACATATAGGCCCGCATAAGCACGTTTATAATAAGCATAGGCAAAATCCTGGTTAAGCTCGATAGTTTTTCCAAAATCCCTTTCAGCTTCAGGGTACTGCTTAAGCTCAAGGAATAAAGACCCCCTTTTGAAGTAAACGAAAGAAAAACTAGGATTTAGGCGAATGGTAGAACTATAGTCATTAATAGCTTCAGTATGCATACCCTTATCAGCGAATACATTCCCCCTCTTAAAAAAGCCGAAAGCGGCTCGGGGGTTATAGGTAAGAGCCTTATTGTAGCAGTCAAGGGCTTTTTCTCTTTCACCTTCTTTAAGGAAATTATCTCCCCTATCAAGCCATATTTCCGATTCTCTTATATCAGCCATTTACCCCCCTGGTGGCAGCAAATATACCATCACCTGATATGATAAAAATATTAGATAATATAAGTTTTTGGTTCATTTATTTTCAAGATAAGAGTGTTTTCTTTTAAGTCTCGATATATCGATTAGCATCTTTATCGGATCGATTATGGGGTTTACTTTAGTTCTTTCATCATTATGCCATTCCACTGGCAACTCAGCAATATTGTAGCCAAGTTTTTTTGCCAGATATAGAACCTCAACATCGAAGCCAAAACCCTTTACCGTAACCTTTGAGAATATATCTTTACCTGAAGACTTACTGAAAAGCTTGAAACCGCACTGCGTATCCTTTATACCCTCAAATGCCAACAGGCCGACAATCTTATTGAAAGTCCTTCCCATGAACTCCCTGTACAGGGGTTGATGCTTTTTGATCTTATCATAATCTATACCGCGGGACCCTATTGCAATATCAGTATCACCCGATGCAACAACATCAAATAATCTGAATAGCTCATGTATGGGGGTAGAAAGATCAGCATCACTAAACAAAAGATAGTCTCCGTCAGCTTCAAGCATACCTGCTTTTACAGCTGCGCCCTTACCCTGGTTCTCAGTTTGAGCCAATACTTTGGCACCTCTTTCTTCCGAAACTGCCACTGTATTATCAGAACTCCCGTCATCAACCACCAGAATCTCATAATCTGATATCCCTGGAAGCGAGGTATTGTCTGATATAGCGTTATCCATGAAGAGGCGAATAGAA
Source organism: uncultured Hyphomicrobiales bacterium (assembly GCA_964462685.1). GTDB lineage: Bacteria > Bacteroidota > Ignavibacteria > Kapaibacteriales > UBA2268 > CAYWYR01. The sequence goes on from CAYWYR010000015.1 coordinate 25,002, forward strand.
TCGATGGTATATCCGATTCTTTCCTCTTCATTATAAGCAGGGATAATAATACTTAGTGATTTACCAATATTATTATCCCCGCCAGAGGCTTTCAGATTATTTTTATCCTGTTGGATATCGGAAGCCCCCAAATCTTGATTACATTATAGCTCTTTCTGGATCAACTCTTACGTTGTCCTGCTCTGCTGTAGCCTGAGAAAGCTTACGGCCAAGCTCAATGCCGGCCTGCTGGAACATCGGGTCAGGATTAGCAGATAGCTCGGTGATTCTTCCTTCAGCATATTCCTTAGCGGCTTCATAACCTTCAGTCTTGTATACCCTATCAAACTGAATGCCTTCAATAGCAACAAGAATAGAGAAGGTAGCCCTATAGGTATCTTCAACCTCTTTCGATTGCTGATTATACCCTCTCCCAAAAAGCTGAGCTCTGCGTGCTTCTACTTTTTGATCTAATTCTTTTAACGTAGCAATCGCGCCTTCATAATCTCCCTGAAGCTCTTGCATGCTTGACTTCATTCTATATGGCCCCCAAGCCTGCCCGGAGATTTCTACGCTTAGTTCACCAGGACTATACGAAGGATTGTTTATCACTTTGTTGAGATGCTCGATAGTTTTTTCTGCGGCTTCATTTAATTCTTCGCCTGCATCCATATCCCTTAACAAGAGTGCTCTTTGGTATAAAAGTTTAAGATGTGGAGGGAATTGGGTTTCGCTGATATATTCCTCCATGCTATCCAGTACTTTTAATGCCTTACCTAAATCATTTGATCTATCATATAGTTCTTCAGCAAAGCTTAAATACAGTGAACGATATGTATCAGTAAGCCTACGGTGTACAGGATCAAAATAAGTTGTAGGGTCGTTCAGGCTACGAAGCTTAAAGCCATACTGCTGTTCGGTTGCGAAGTTCTCGGTATTGTCAACATTCATCAGGCACTGTTCCATGATTGCCATATCCACGTTACCGAGTGAGCTATTTTCAACTTTAATAGGGCATATCCTAAGTGCCATACCCTCTGCACGGAGGTAAGGTTGCAGCCCTCGATAATTTTCGGTAGGAACTGTAGTAGAGAAGAACACAGGCCGCTCAAAACGTGTATTCTTAACTATATCGTGCAATACTATATCTTGCAGCTGATAATTATACCCTCTCTGGCCTTGGCCGCGCGGCTGTATTGTAACATTAAAGCTGCCAGTGCTACCTACCCACTCTGGGTCATGCCGGCGCATTGTCTCCGCTGGTATATCCTTCATATCGATTGTGAGCATAGGATAATATCCTCTTCCTGGTGCTTCGGGGTCCAGCTCGTCTCTTAGTTTTAGCTTCTCATCTGGTATCTCGATAGGTATTTTCTCAGTACCCCACGGTTCTCTGTTTTTTAGTTGGTCAACATACCATATAGTATTGGCAAGTGATAGGTTCACAATCCTAACATCACGCCTTACACCCATCACATCCTGCAGATACCAAAGCGGGAAGGTGTCGTTATCACCGTAAGTGAATACGATAGCATCCTCATCCAAACTCTGGAGGATATTATATGAATAGTCAAACGGTATATAGTTACCTGTTCTATCGTGTGTCTCCCAGTTCCCTATTGCAAGGTTAAGAGGTGCAATAAGTAAACCTAGAGCGGTGATACCGCCTGCGATACCAGTGCTAACTCTGCCGTTTTTCGATAACATATCGATAAGGCCGTAAACTCCCAGTCCTATCCACATGGCAAATACCATGAATGATCCTGTATAGAAGTAATCTCTTTCCCTTGGTTGTGGGTCCTGCTGCTGTTGGGCAACTGCCATCAGAACGCCCATTAGCAAGAACATTACAAGGAAGGAGAACGCCATCTTAGGGTCTCGGTAGAAGTGGAATACCAAACCGAAGAGGCCGAGAAGCAGCGGCAACGCAAAGTAACTGATCGGGTATAAATCCTTATATCCAGAGTCCCAGTTTCTCGCGGCAGCTTCATCTTTAACATTTTGCAAGAACGGGAAAGCCGCGGCTGATGCATCCTGCTCATCGCTTACCTTACCAGCATAATTCCACAATAGATATCTGAAATACATGTGGTACATCTGGAATTTCCAGAGGTAAGCCAGTTCACCGCCGGAATTTATCTTTGGCCATTCCTTATAAGGCACATCCACTCCCTTACGGTTAGTGGCATATTCATACTCAGGTTCGAACCATTCACCGTAAACATATTCGTTTTCTGAATCACGCGCTATATAGTTCTGAACGAAATGACGGCCTTCATAGGAGCTTTTTACCCTTCGAGGCCAGCTTGCGTCATTACCATATTGCTCACGGCCGATATAGCGGGCAAGCTCTGTAAAGTCCTTAGGCTCGTTCTCGTTCATTGGCGGGTTCGCGTTCGATCTGATCAGGATATGGGTGTATGTGGTATAACCCATAAGCACAAACAAAAAGCCCATCGATAGTAGAGCTATAGAGCTCTTCCTTGAATTATAAGTTCTGTAAAGCAGGAATATCAGCCCTGCAAGTATAGCTATTAGAAGGAACTGAACAAAGCCGCTATCAGCGATCACATAATCCTGAGCTAGGTTTTTGATAGGGAAATTACCAGCCATCATAGCAGGCAATGACATAACTATCAGCTTGTAAACCAAAGCGAAAAACACAAGAATAATCGATCCAGCGATAATGAACTTGCCGTTTATCTTGATTGAATCCCCAGAGGTGTATTTCCTGAAGTAAACCACCAGACCTATGGTAAAGATCGCGAGTACCGCCAATAGGTGAACCCCAATGGCTAATCCGATTACATACATAATAAGCAAGAGATACTTTTCATGCCCAGGTTCATCAGCCCTTTCATTCCATAGCATTAGCAGATATACGACTATTGCCACAAACAAGGTGGACATAGCATATACCTCTGACTCAACCGCATTAAACCAAAATGTATCGGTAAAAGTAAAAGCCAACGCCCCGACCAGAGCCGAGCCGCACACAGCGAGAACTCCTCCTGTATTAGTAGGTCTTTTTCCGACCATATTGTTGATAACCATACTACCGATATGATAAAGTAGCCAGATGGTAACGGCACTTGATAGCACGGAAACCATATTCATCTTCCAACCGGGATCGCCAAAAGGGATAAGAATATCGAAAACTTTACCTACTATAAGGAAAAGCGGGGCCCCAGGAGGGTGCGGTACTTGTTGCCAGATCGCTGCTGCCGCAAATTCAGAACAATCCCAGAAAGGGACACTGTCCTGCACGGTGAGCATATAAACTATAAGAGAAACCACAAAGGCAACGAAACCGAAAATCCGGTTAGTCGATTGGAACTGCATACTTCAGTGTTTATTGATATATGATACTGTCAGAGATAAATACATAACTCGTTACGGCTGAGATTGCAAAGTGGTTATACCCATATTGCTTTTATAAAGCCTTAGCGATAGTATAATCTGTAAATTTAAGCAATTCCGTCTCATAATTCCATTAGTTTATATGATATATCCAAGTAACTTGCCTTAGTAGAGGATCATCGTAAAGAAAAAGTGCTACAAACCAACGGTTTACCCATCACTTAATTCTAAAATAATAAATGGCTATATTCGAGATGTTAGTAATTCCCGCATACCCATAACAAAAGCCAGATTATAAGGGGATAAGAACATCACCTCATCTATCACCTACAGCCAAATCAATAGATAAATCCCGTTATGAGATTATCATGAGCAGACTAAACTCCTTACTGGTAGTAATACTTTTTACTTCTACACAAATACTTCTATCGCAGATACCCCAGATTGACAGCACTTCAGTACCTGATAGCCTGAGAACGAAAAATGTAGATCAAAACCCAAACAAGGCGGATGAAGAGTTCGCAAAAGAGTTTGGTGCTGAAACGATAACAGTTACGGCTTCTTCTAAGGTTCAAGCTGTACAGAACGTACCGATTAGTGTATCAGCCATACAGGGCGATATGATGAGGCTGAGAAACACTACTACACTTGACCAAGCCCTGCAATATGTACCTGGCGTGGAAATCAACCAAGATAATATAAGTATCAGAGGCAGTTCCGGCTTTAGCTTTGGTATAGGTAGTAGAGCTGTTGTACTTTTAGATGGTTTTCCGCTTATAGCGGCGGATAACGGTGACGTTAAGTTTGATGCTCTACCAGTATATAATATCGAAAGAATAGAAGTAATCAAAGGTGCTGGTTCGGCATTATATGGCACATCAGCTATAGGTGGCGTTATCAATATAGTAACCGAATCCCCTACCGAAGAGCCTTCACTGCGATTCAGAGCTTATTCTGGGTTATATCCCCAAAGTCAGTTTGAGGAGTGGCAGTTTGCTGACGGCCCAACCTTTGACAATGGTGCTGATATTGCGTATTCTGCTAGATTAGGTGATTTTGATCTTACTGTTAACGGGGGTGTTGTAGATGCCACAGGTTATAGAGACTATAACGAGTCGATGAGGTTAAATACATACGCAAATCTAGTTTGGAACGCAACAGATATGACAAAGCTGCGACTGCTTACAGGGTATGCCACAGAAACAAAAGATGACTGGGTTTACTGGCGTGGCGTAGATTCCGCTACACTTCCCGCACTTAGGGAAAACTGGCAGATTACTGGGGCTCCACTCGAAGAACCTTATACCCAGACTACTTCCGATAAGATTACGGCGATGCTCGGGCTAAACCACATACTGGATAACGGCGCTTTTTTTAACGCACGAGCTGGGGTTTATATAACTTCATTCAATAATGGCCTGGCAGGGCTGAATGTACCAGTTGAGAACTTTATCGATTATAACGCACAGCTAAGGCAGAGCGATGCCATTGCGTTTAATTCCGAGGTGCAGTATAATGCTTTTATTACAGATGGCTATTTCTTTACCGGCGGCATATCTGCTCAGGTAAACGATGTTAACAGCCTTAACTTCGGTGACAATACACAAACTATATTCTCTGGCTATTCACAACTGGAAATATCAGATATTGAAGACTTTATATTCACAGTTGGCGCCAGGCTGGATCAAGAACAGACCGATACCATAGCCTCTCCGCTGCAGTTCTCTCCAAAATTCGGAGTGTCATACTCGCCAACTGAAGAGCTGAGCTTCCGGAGTTCCATCGGTCGCGGCTTTAGGGCGCCGATAATCGCAGAGCGGTATGCCGCGGCAAGTTTTGCGGGATTTAATGTGATACCAAATCTGGACCTCAAGCCGGAGACATCATGGTCGGCAGAGGTAGGCGGTATCTACAATTTTGATGTCGGGTTTCCACTTTCGATCGAAGCCTCAGGATTCTATAATCTGATGAATGACCTTATAGAACCGACTTTTAACGAAAACGGCCTTATATTCTTCGATAATATCGTCAATGCTGAGATTTCCGGAGCAGAGATCGCTGTTAGGACTTTTATAGGTGGCCTTATCGGTCTGGAAACCGCAGTGACTATACTTAACCCTCGCAACCTTGATACAGACGCATACCTTAACTACAGAAGTAACACCTTATGGTATTCCAGACTGCTTTTACCGTGGGGTGATTTCGTGTTCTCGGCGGATTATAGATATAAATCTGAGTTTGAGAGTATCGATGTGCTTTTGGCTTCCCAAGTTGACGACGCTTTTGTCTTCAACGGGCCAAGCGTAATAGACTTGCGGGTAAGATATGATTTCGAGAATCTGACAGGTTTACCGGTTTCCGCTATCCTAAACGTGGCAAACGCACTTGATCACCAATACACGATTATGGTGGGTAATCTCGGGCCAACCCGCCTTATCCAATTAACTTTGGAGACTGAATTATGATAACTATCAAATATCTGATAATAACACTTACCCTCGGCTTTTCACTTATCTCCTGCAATGAGAGCCTAACGCCTGATGATAAAATCGAAGGGGCTGCATCATTTTCCGGTACTATTTATTTTGAGGATGATTCAATCTCTTGGCCTGATACGACCGAGATGTTCGGTATCAGAGTCGGCGCTTTCAAAACCAGCGACCCGTCATCATTGATAGGAGAGGTTATAGATGGCAACGCCTACTTTACCTTTCAAAGCCTCGGTACTTATCAGAACAGCATTAATTACACGATAAACGTTGGTGATGCGCCAGTTCAGCTGGAATATATAGTAGTGGCGTGGCAGTTTCAGGATAGTATTACAGCCCAGCGCGTAGCGGCAGTTTACGGCGGGGAGCAGCAGCAAAGCCTAATATTAAACCCAGGTGATTCACTTACCGGGATCAATTTTAACGTAGATTTTGATAATCTACCGCCTCAGCCTTTTTAATTCATCACTTCTTTTAGGCATAAAAAATATCAGGCTTTATATATTCGATATACTTAGGTTTTACACTACTTTCGAGAAACTAAGTCAACACTTTTATTCAATATGGCAAGAAATGCCAATAGAAGTATCTCTCAGCTTCTCAGCCCTTTCAGTCTTTCGGCGGGATCCACAAGTGTGGTGATACGGATACCGAAGTGCTTGTCGATTACAACTACCTCACCCTCGGCGATTTTCTTACCGTTCACTAGAATATCAACCGGCTCGGATACCAGTTTATCAAATTCCACGACAGAACCGCGGCCCAGCCTTAGAATGTTTCTGATAAGCATGTTAGTACGGCCGAGCTCTATCGATACCGGAAGCTGCAGATCATATAGCAGTTCTAGTTTGGAATCTAGCTGGGAGTAGCCTCCACCGCCTCCGCCAGATGATGAGGAACTGTCGAAATCCATCTCATCAAAATCGGCGGAGCTTACTGAAGTGGCGGCATCGGTGGCCTCCGATGCTGCATCAGTGTTATCTGTATCTAAGTCACCGCTGGATATCAGAGCGTCTATTTCTTCTTGAGTCATTGTCATGGCTTAATCCTTATCGGTATTTGTTTACGATATATCATCTTTATAACTAAGGTCCTGATCGACCATATCTTCATCTTTAAGCAGTCTTGTGATCTTGATGCCCTTTTTGCCTTCAACCGATCCCGGGCGGCCCGCAAGTTTTCGTTTTTTTCCTATCCATATCTCTATCTCGTCGGATATTCGGCGGTCCAGCTTTATAACGTCGCCTTCTTTAAGCTCCATTACCTCGCCAACCGTTATGGAAGTTTTTCCGAGCTCTGCGATAACGGGAAGATAAGTTGTTTCAAGCTGCGATTTTATCGAAGCGAAGTTTTCTTTTTGCCTGGCTTTAGTCTGGCGAACCGCGGAAGCGGTAACCTGCTGCTTGTTCAGCCTTGCCAGTACTTCTTCTAATGCGAAAGTAGGAAAACAAAGATTCATCAGAAATGTGTTTACACCTACGTGCACATCGAATGATACAACCACTACAATTTCCGAAGCGGGAGCTACCTGTACGAAATCGGCCTCCATTTCCAGTCGGGAATACTTAAAGTTTATGTCCGCTATCGACTTCCATGCGTTTTTCAGATCGGAAAGTGCGTGTTCAGTTATACCGCGGATAACGGCCTGTTCTATCGGTGTTATTGTTCGCGGTTTCGGGGGCGTTTCGGCCGAACCGCCCAATAGGCGCTCCATAAGGGTAAGTGCTAACTGCGGGCTGATCTCCATAATACCTTGCCCGTCAGTACCTTCGATATCGAATACATAAAGACAGCTGGGGTTGGAGACTGACAGAATAAACTCTGAGTAGAAAAGCTGATCTACTGAAGTAACGGATATCGAAACAACAGTCTGGAGTTTGGAAACCAGATAATATCCGAAAACCTCGGCAAAACTCTCGTGGACGTTTTGAAGGGTACGGACCTGATTTTTTGATATACGATTAGGTCTGCGGAAATCGTAATTAACGATATCGCCTTTTGCGTTCCGGTTGGAAATAACCTCATCGACATCGATCGCGCCGGCGGTCATGTCCGATAACAGGTTGTCTATTTCATTTTGCGATAGTACGTCAGCCATATCCTCTCACTTCTTGTCTTTTGCAAAATCCTTTTGCGGCTATATTGGCGGTATCTGTTTTCCCTTTGCTGATAATAGTGCAATACCAGTATCACAATCCACCTTAGTACTTTTCATTCATATATGCATTAATTACTGCATTATATATTCTGATATCAGTACTTTTCTCAGATATATGTCTCTTTCCCTGAATATAGGTTTCAGTTCCTCTTTTAGGATATTAGTCAGGATATCCCTGTTGCTCTGTAATTCTTCTGGGGTCATGGAACCGATCGTCATTATTATTCGCGATTTTATCTCAGCTTGCAGCTTCATAATCATATCGCTTCCGTCCGCAAGCATTTCTTCTTCTACACTTTCCTTCGGAATATACATGAGCCCAACGTTCAGGGCTACATATTTATACGAATCCCTTGGGTTGGTAACGATCTTACCCGTTTCCATGTACTTTTTCTTCGTGTCATCGGTAAAGAATTCCCGTTCGGCTATCTCATCTTCAGAGAGCTCTCTCGGCTCGCCTTCAATCATTTCGGTATTACTACCCTCGGCTGTCTCATCGCCAGTATCTGGTTCGGAGAAAAATACGTTCACCACAACAAGTATGATAACTACCTGAAGCACCACCACACCGGCTATGATACCGATGATAAGTGGCAAGGACATCTTACCGTCTTTCTTCTTTTCTTTTTTCGCAGGTGCCTGTTCTTCGGCAGGCTGCTCTTGTATATCTTCTGCCATAAAATGCCAGTATGATTAGTTTTGCTTGATTTTCAATATAAGTAATCTTACTTATCGGTAAAAAAGCTATATTTCTTTAAAGATCAATATATCTTCAAAGTTTTAAATATTCAGCAAGTAATAATACATAGCAACAATTGGCGGATATTGGCCATTATAAACGCTTATCCTATCTGCCGTCTTCCTATGCTGAAGTACTTGAAGCCCATTTTCTCTATCATCTCGGGATCATAGAGGTTTCTTCCGTCGAATATAACTTTATCCTTCAAAGTGCTTGCCAGTTTATCAAAATCCGGATTCCTGAAGGCATTCCACTCGGTTATTATAAGCAGTGCCGATGAGTCTTCTGTTGCCTTGTACGGGCTATCGGCATATTCAATCCTATCGCCGAACCGTTCTTTTGTCCTTCCGATTGCCTCTTCGTCGTAAGCGGAGATAATCGCCCCTGCCGCAAGCAGATCTTCAATAACTTCGAATGCGGGTGCTTCTCTGATATCATCGGTATTTGGCTTAAACGCCAGCCCCCAAACAGATAGTTTCCTACCTTCTATGCTTTCCCCGAAATATGATTTGACCTTGCTGGAGAATCTGTTTATCTGATCCTTGTTTACTTCTTGAGTGGCTTCGACTATCTTAAGTGGCGTACCGGCCTCTCTTGCTGAAAAAGCAAGAGCCCGAACATCTTTAGGAAAACAAGAGCCTCCATAACCAACACCTGCAAACAAAAACCTCTTTCCGATTCGAGTATCTGAGCCTATTCCACGCCTTACGTTCTCTATATCAGCCCCTACCTTTTCACAATAGGCAGACAAATCATTCATAAAGGAAATCTTAGTAGCAAGGAATGAGTTAGCAGCATATTTAGTCACTTCAGCCGATTTGATATCGAATATAAATATCGGTGCACCGCTTCTGACAAATGGCATATAAAGCTGCTCAAGCTTTTCGGCCACATCCTCATTGCCTGTACCGATAACAATCCTCTCCGGCTTCATAGCATCTTCAACAGCGAAGCCTTCCCTCAGAAACTCCGGATTGCTCGCTATGGTTATCCTGTTGCTATCGCCAAGCTTACTGTCGAAAATAGATTTGACCTGATCGCCTGTACCAACTGGAACAGTTGATTTGTTTATAACGATAATATCGCGTTCGATTTTTTTTTCAGAGATAATATCAGCTATATCACCGGCAACCTTCATAACATGCTGAAGGTCGGCCGAGCCGTCCTCGTTTGGCGGTGTAGGCAGGCAGAGAAAAATAATCTCCCCGTGCTGAACGGCCTGTGCCAGATCAGTTGTGAAGTCCAATCTCGAAGCCTCGATATTTCTTTTGAGAAGCAGTTCAAGCCCTGGCTCGTAAATCGGCGATTCGCCTTTTTTCATTCTATCTACTTTAGCAGCGTCTATATCTACACAGAGAACTTTATTGCCTGTTTCCGCAAACGTAGTACCTGAAACGATGCCTACGTATCCTGTTCCGATCACTGATATATTGAAAGACATTTCACCCCGAAAAGATTGCTTGTTAAAGGTATAATCACAGTTATATGATCTGTGCTACACCGAATACGATTAAAATGATAACTGTTATAAGGCAGCCGACCTTAAATAATTTACGGACAATCGCCAATACGAGTAACAATGCGAAAATACCCACAATTATCCATAGACCAATAGGCATATCGGCTATCCTGACAAGGATCTGATCAAATTCCACTTAATAATTAGATTAATTAAAGAAATAGAGATATCATACAACAAAATGTATAACGGTAGATTGCAATTTAAGTATATTGGTTCTGAAAACGGGTATTGATGAACTGTATCTTTTGACTATAACAAGAAATCGCGATAAACTGTGAAGAATAAAATTAACCAGTTTCTAAGATGTAGAAACAGTATAAACTATTAAGGATTGAACCAGCTTCGATCTTGATCTATCTCAGAATAAAAGTAAGCGGGATAACACCTTCCATAACAGCGTCCGATTCAAGCGGATTAAATCTCCATTGCTTAAGCGCTTCGATTGCCGCTCTTTCCAGAGCTGGATCGGCTTTAGTGGTAGGCGTTACAGTTGATACTAAGCCGTTGGGGAGTACACGGAACCTGAGTACGACTTTTGCGGAGGCCTGAACGCCAGAAGGCATCTTAGGGAGTACTTTCTTTAGAACGACACGGTTACCGCCACCGCCCCAGTCTATGTCACCAAATCCGTCGCCAGCACCGCTTCCGCTCCCCCGAACCTTAAGCCCGGAGCCGAGGTCGCTACCATCGCTGCTACCGACTGATTTATTGGAATTTCCTGGGTTCTGATTGTCCTCCACTTCTTTGCTCGTAGTGGTTTCTTTGACGGCTACATATCTATCTGAAACATCGTCATTGGTGGCCTGATCGGTATTGCTCTTTGATATATCTTTTTTGGCGATTTCAGCATCTTGAAGTTCGGTCTGGCGCTCTTGGCCTTTTGCCTTAGCCCCTTCCTCAGTCAGATTACCGGATTTGACACCTGTGCCATCACCCGATCCGAACGAAAGCAATTCCAACGGAACATAGTTTTTTTGGTATAAAGTTCTGCTGCTTGAAGAATCAACCTCGAAGAAACCGATTAGCAACAAAATCAACATTGTAATCGAAACACCACCTACCAGCCCCTTAAAGGCATTCGAGTCCCAAGGAATACTGAGGTTTAAGCCGCTACTAGCTTCGTGCCGAGATGACACATAAATATTTTTCTTATGTTCTATATAGTCCACTTCAGAGTTTAAGTATATTACTTATGCGATTGATGTTTGTTGCTGATTATCTAAGGAGAGAATACTCAATATGACTTAACGTATCCTATCGACCCATACCTGGGCGTACCCGAGTTTACGCGCCACGCGCATAGCTTCTTCTCTAGTCGGATAATCCCCTACCCTAACACGATACCAAGTCTGATCCCTTATGATATGTTCAGAGATATATGCCTGCCCCACCCTTCTGTTTTGGAGCTTTTGCTTCCAGATCTCAGCATCTTCCTCACTTAGTGTAGAGAAAACCTGAACGGTATAGGAACGTTGACTGTCAGAATCAGGCTCTTGTCTATCCCTTATCTTGTCTAAGATATCGTCTGCTCTATCGGATTTACCGATAGGCTTCGGAGTGGTCTGTTCTAATTCTGCAACGTCTTCATCTAACGGATAGACGGTTTCATCCGTTTTTTCATTTTCATTATTCCGGAATGGGTTCTTAGTGATATCCTCTTTAACCGTATTTCTCAGAGGTTTGGCAGGGATATTCTCGCTTTTGGATTTTTGATTAGCCGGCTTTTTGACTGATACCAGATCATCCTGAGTTATGATATAGTTGTCTATCTCCGAGTCGGGGTTCAGCTTTATATCATCGCGGAATGGATTTGCTTCATCCAAAGTATTTACAGTATCATTGAGCAACACAGACTGATCAGGGACGATAGTATCAACGGTCATTGATATATCATCACTATCATTGAGGTTTGGCTGTTCCTGTTGGAAGGTATTATCCGCCAAGCCGTTTTTTTCAAGATATTCTTTAACTTTAGTATTATCAACTGTTCCTTCATCATCGAGAAAATCTTCCATTCTCTCACTGACAAATTCTACAGTATCAACACCTTCAGGTATATCTAACTCGAAACCGAAATTTTTAAGACTTAAATAAAGTCTATAATTTTCTTCGTCATCACTATCATTATTTATTAGATACCAAGTTCCAAGTGCCGTGGCTACCATCAATAGTGCTGCCGATCCTATAACCGCAGGCCAAAACAGACCGGATCTCTTCTTTTTCTTTTTATCAGGTTTATCTGATTTTAATTCGGGTTGTGGCGGCTGAGGTGCTATTGTAGTATCGCTTTTCTCCAAACCATAAGTGCTTGGCCGGTCAGCATCTATGTCGCTTAGGTCTACTTCAGAGGTTGTTCCTTCTGGCTCCTCGCTGACAACAAGCGGAGCTGCCGCGATTATCTTTTCATCGAAAGGGTTTTCATCTTCAGGTTTATCTTCTTTTCTTTTTTTACTTCTAGCTAGTTCACTATTGATGATATCTTTCAAATCATCATCAAAGCTTTCTTCAACTAAGGCGGGATTCTTAGAAGTAACCTCTTCTTTACTGACAGGTTTATCACCGAAAAGATCATCATACGGGTCTTTTTCTTCGGCGTCATCTGTATTTTCGGTATCACTGGTAGGTTCTGATTCGCTGATACCGATGAAATCCTCTTCGGTATCGTCCATCATATCCCATTGATCATCTTGATCGTCTTGATCGTCTTGATCATCAGCCGGGGTTTCCGCTTCTAAGTCTTCATCGCCGTCACCGGCAGGCTCGTCGCTTTCATCAGGCGAATCAGTCGAAATAATCGTTTCATCAGTTGCCGAATCATAAAGTGGCTTATCGTCCGACGGGAATGCTTCGGGCATATCACCCGGGTAGCTATCCATCGAAGATATCTTGAACGTCTCGTCCCCCTGTTCGCCGGCTTGAAAGCCGCCTATCTCTTCTTCAGGGTTTGGATTATCTGAATCAAATGATGCCATTTATAACAATATACCTTATTTCAAAAGTATATATCGATCTTTTACTGAATTACTTTAAAAACGCCAAGTAGCGCCACCATTAAAAAACAAACCGCGCGCACGATAGCCGTTCCAAACATACACATTGCTGTCCAGCAAATTACGTGCCTCAAAATTCAATACCAAACCGCTACCGAGTTCAGCATCAGCCATAAACCTTAGATCAACGTAACCTGGCAATTCATCTTCATTGGCCAGATCGGCGAATCGCTGAGAAATATATGCTATCTCAGGAGATATAACCAAAAAATCAAAGAGAGTTTTCTGATAATCAAACTCTATCTGAAAATCAGGCAGATACGGAACACTCAAATCATCACCGAGAATATCATCACCGCTTAGCAAACCATAATTATAAGTGATATTACCGGTCAGCTTATCTTCATCGGTCGGTGTCCAGTATCCTTCAAAGAAACCTCTGGCTATCTGTGCATCTGCATAAGTAGCCATAAAAGTAGCTTCTGCGGCGTCAGTAAAAAACTGATAGTCCTCATAAGCATCGAATCCGCCACCAAGCATAAAACCGAACTTAGTTGCCGGATGGTGCCGCATCACAACATCACCACCGAAAATATTCTTTGTGAATAGCACTTCGGACTGGCCGTTTAGATATGGATTCTGAGAGATCATATCCGCGAAGGTATTATTGTTCACACCGGTTCTGCCAGTTGCCTGAACCGTGAACACCCTACCGAGCGGTAGATTAAGATTTACTTTTGCCTGAGGCCAGATAATTCCCTCACCAACAGTCGGTTCTACGAAAACAGCACCAAGTCTGCTATTTAAAGTAAAATCCTTCCCGAATAAATCCCAAACGATCCCACCTGAAAATCTCAGATACTCGCCTGTTTCATAAGTATTTAGTGAAAATTCTGTTTCGGCCCCGAAGTTGGCAAGATCTCCGGTTCCTTCAACTAAAGCATAACCGTTTAAACCGAGATCCGTTCCGCTTTCTTCTATATCTGTGATAAGCGATAAAGACCGTACGCCACCCTTTAGTTTGAAGATATATCCTTCATAACTTCCGTCGGTGAAAATGCTACCGTTCAGATCGAGTACAGAGATATTTTGAGCGTCACCGGCAGCGAAGTTATTATAGTTGTTGTTTTCGGTAGATATAGTTGTCTTAGTTTCACTTCCCCCAAATATCCAGAATTTATCCTCGGCAACATAATCAGATTCAAGTCTTGCGAAAAAACGTGAATAACCTGCCTCGTTCAAATGGCCATCAGATAATTCAGCTGAACCATCAAGATACATATCGAATCGACCTAGAGCAAAACCTACTCCTGCTTCTGCCCTCGGTGTAACAAATGAACCGAAGCTGGCCTGCACATATCCGTTCCTGTCATCCGGTTGGGGTATCTCGTTAGGCAGTGGCGGAAGGGGCAATAGCATCGGTGTCTGCTTTTCCAAAGAATTAATAGAATCGAGGATATTATCAGGAAGTCTATATTCCAAGTCTGGCAGTCTCTTTTCCAGAGATGCTACCCTGTTTTGCTGTGTCCCATATATGATAGTGTTCGGTAGATTAAACGGCTCGCCGGTACTACCATCAGGCACAGTTCTTTGAACCTGTCGCGATCTCTCTTGGGAGTTAGCAGTCACCGAGACAAAAATCAGAACCGAAAAAACAAATATATTCTTTAAATATCTCATTGGTCACCCCCCATAAGCTCTTCGATATTCTTTATGCGCGTATCAGCTGTCATGCCGAAATCATCATCTGTCCTTAGCTCTCTCAAAGCTTTATAAACTTCGAGCGCTTCATTATATCTCTCGAGTTTCTGATATGCCAGCCCCTGATCCAGTAAAGCTTTTGCGAACCAGTCCTCGTAAGCGGAGAACTCAGTTTTGGTTTTCTCAAATGCGTCGATGGCTTCCCCGTAGAATTCATCCATCATCAGGAGCTCACCTATTCTGTAGCTTGCTTCGGCGGCAAAGCCCGGATCAACCTCATTCTGGACAAGTGCAGCGAAGTGCATTCTAGCCTCATCATTTTTCTCTTGCTTTCGGGCGAACATCCCGAGTTTATATCTTGCGTTTACCCCGTATTCATTATTCGGGAAGCTATCTGCCACAAAAGCGAACATCCTCAAAGCCTCTACGGTATCGCGAATGCCGTATTGAAGTATCGCCCTTTCAAATCCTGCCTGTGCAGCCACGATTTCGCCTGGATAATCCCTTATAACATTGGCAAACAGCGAATCAGACTTAGGCACGTTAGCTTGCTTTTTCCAGAGTATGGCATTATCCAGAGCTCCTTTCGCGGCCCACTGACTTTCAGGGAATTTATTTCTAAGTCTTGAGAAAGCTTCTTCAGCTTCTTGCGGCTCACCCATATTGATATAGGATACGCCTATCCAATACATAGCTTCTGCGTTCTCTTCTGTAGTACCTTCGGTTTCTATAAGTGCTTCGTACTCGTCAATTGCATCCTTATACCTGCCGTTAGAAAACAGTATAGTAGCTTTTCGCTCTTTAAAATCTCTTACGAAGGGGGAAGATTGATTGTCTGTAGTGTATTTATTTATTACCTCTATTGCTTCATCTTCCCTGCCTACAAGCATAAGCGATTGCTGTATTCCTCTCAGAGCCTCGGGAGCCAGCTCACTTGCGGGGTAAGTATCGATAACATACTGATACTTTTCACGCGCCATATCATACTGTCCGGCATTGTAGAATGCATCTGCGATACCGTAATGTGTTCTTGGGATGTAATCACTGTTGGGGAAAGCCTCGATAAGATATCTGTAGCTTTCAACCGCTCCTTCGTAATTGCCCTTCTGGAATTTTACCCAACCTATCAAATACAAAGCGTTGGGTGCGAACGGGCTACCCCTGTATTCGGTAACGAATCTATCAAGCGCTACTATTGACTGGTCGTAACTACCCATTTTGAACAGAGCATTTGCTCTCTGATATGCAGAGTATTGACCAAGCTCTGTACCTGCCCCTAATTCCATCGCTTTTTTATATGATGCAGCGGCAGGGCCATATTGTTTGTTCAAATAGAAACCGTCGCCCTGCCTAGTCATAACTTCTGGCCCGAATTTACTTTTTGGGTATTCTCCTATAAGCCTGTCGAAAGTGCGTGAGGAATTTTTGAAGTCTCTTAGCATGAACTGCGACCATCCGATCGCATACAATGCTTCTTCTCTTCGGTCTGTTTCTGGGTACTTATCTAGTAATGTCTCAAATGACTGTATAGCATTATTATAAGCGTTTTTTTGGAAGTATGCCTCTGAAAGCCAAAATAATGCTTCATCAGCTCTGGTGTCGGTTTCCGCAACAGCTAAATACGACGAAAGACTTGATATTGCCCTCGCATTATC
Organism: uncultured Hyphomicrobiales bacterium; assembly: GCA_964462685.1. Lineage (GTDB taxonomy): Bacteria > Bacteroidota > Ignavibacteria > Kapaibacteriales > UBA2268 > CAYWYR01. Next base: position 41,595 of record CAYWYR010000015.1, read on the forward strand.
CCCCGCCATTACCTGGGCAATGCCTTTCTTTAGTCTGGATTCCTTGATATACCATTGCTTCTTCGGCATATTATACTGCTTGGCACCGTCTGCAAGCACTTCTGCTTCCTCATAAGAATCCGCCGCTTTTTCATATTGTTTCAGGTGCAAGTACACTGCACCCAAAAGCAACTTAATCCTTACCATTGACTGGCTTCTGATAAGTTCGTTCTCAGCTCTTTCAAGTGTTTTTCTCGCTTCGATATACTCGCCTTCTTCATACTGTAACTGTGCGAGCTCCAGAAGTACCTGCCCCTGATAAGGGTAGCCTGACTGAACAGCTAAAGCGAAAAACTCTTTTCGCGCCTGAGCCAGATCACCTTTATATTTATAGGTAATTGCTCTATATAATTTGGCGATGTCTCTAAGCCCTTCGTTTTCTTTTTCAGAATCGAAGATCACAGAATCGTAGTATTCCTTTGCTTTATCATAGCCGCCTGTATTAAGATTAGCCCACCCCGCCCCGAGTCTCACATAATCCGTCAGATCGCTATTTCTAAAGGTATTAAGGTAAGTATCAAAATAATCCAGGGCTTCACTGTAATTACCCGCGAGGTTTGCGGCCTCACCCCTCAGATAAAGTATTTCTTGGCGGGCGAACTCAGCATTTGTCTGCTCTGGATATTTTTCACCAATAGTGTCCCCTTTTATAATGTGGGAGATAACAGCATCTGCTCGTTCAAGATTCAGAGTAGCTTGTTCGTATTTTCGGAGTGTGATATTGTTGTTGGCTTCCCTTATAAGAGAGGCTACATAGGTATTGGAGAAAGGATAATTGATCCTTACTTTCTTGAACTTATCAATCGCATCATCATATAGCTCTCTCATCTCATCAATTTTACCGAGTGAGTAAAGCGCGTCATCGGCGTAATCGCTATCGTCATAGCGCAGCATTACTTCGTCAAATATCGGATATGCAGCATCAAACTCTCCGTTTCTTGATAATGCAACACCTTCCCAGAATAGAGCCTGCCCTGCCAGCTCTCTGTAAACGGGATCGTTTCTTCTGTATTCGTAATCGGACTCTGCAATTAGTTTAGCTGTCTGGAAATATTCAGAGGCTTCACGAAAACTGTTTCTCTCAAAATTTATTACTCCCCTTTTAAAGGCTGCGAATGATACAAATGGAGAGTTAGGGTATGATTTTATGAACTCGCCTAATTTGGAATCAGCCATTGTAAAGTTGCCTGTAGATAGGTCAATATCTACCTCTAATAGCAAAGCCTTTTCAATAGCTACATTGTCCGGGAACTCCATATATAGGGTCTGTAGATCTCTTTCCGCCTTTTTAAGCAAACCGATACCGAAATCCCTCTGAGCCATAACAAGGAATTCCGAACCATAGCGGTATCCCGGCACATTCATCTGAGCTACCAGATCAGTAGAGCCGATCAAAAGAATGCCAGCGAGAATATAAATTATTCTACCAAACAACGGTTGAATGATTCTTTTCCGACCAATTGGGGTTTGCTTTTTGAAAAATGGGTGAGCCATAATTTTAATATCTGATAAAATTGGGTAAGCAGAACCGGTACAGTCCGATTAATGATATATGATTCAGCATGGAACACTTGAGTTATACCCGCCTTAGAAATATATCCTAATTGCCGGTACGAATATCAACTCTCAACTGTTCTTTGATCTGCCCATAAAGAAGGGTAGCCACTATTATTATTTAACACCTATAGAAGAAACAGTTAGGGATTGAGTAATATGCTGCATTTACAATTTAACATTTTATAAGAAAAAGAGAGACACTACTAAAAACTATATTTCTAATTTTATATAAAATAATTTTAGCTACATTTGCGTCTAATATTTTGTAAGTGATGCTTACACTATTAAATTTAATCTTTGGAGATGGAAAATGAGAGTTTTAAACGCGATATTATCAATACTGTTCTTTGCGGCATGGGTTACCCATATTTTTTACACCTTTTCAGAAGGGAGTTGGATATTAGGCCTGATAGGGCTGATTATATTCCCGCTCGGGGTAATCAACGGAATACTACTCTGGCTTGATGTGGGCTTTGTGTAGGATAAATAGACTTTGGTAGGCGAGCGGGTTTGAGAGCCCACGGGAGCTGTGCGCCTACTTCCTACCTTTAAGCTCCCAGATATTGATTGGATGAGAGAGGCAAAGGCACCCCAGTGGGGGTGCTTTTGTTTTTTATATCTATTTAGTGTCAGTGCAAGGGCAAGAGATTATCAGACCTTTATCCTCAGACCTTTATCCTCAAACCTTTATCCATAGACTGTCGGTGAAATAGCCTTTGCAATCCTGAAAGTTCTCTACTATTGAAAATCCGCTAAGAGATGCCAACCGCTCGATATCACCCATAGAGTATTTCCGAGATATTTCTGTATGTATGGGTTCAGCATATTCAAAATCCAGTTCCAGGCCGATATCGTTTATGCAAACTGATTGCTTTTTGTTTGATATCAGATAACTACGGCAAATCCCTTCAACGGGGTCGTAAGACTCGTAATGTGTGAATGACTGCACATCAAAATCCCCTCCCAACTCTTTGTTTATCCTATGCAGTAGATTTTTGTTGAATCTGGCGGTAACCCCTTGAGGATCATTATATGCGGCGCGTATTAGATGAGGGTTCTTTTTCATATCCATGCCTATCAAAAGATAATCCCCGGGGTTCAGTCTATCATTTATCTTACTGAGAAAACTGATACTATCTTCCTCAAGGAAATTACCGATATTGGAACCCAAGAAAAGTACGAGTTTTTTGCGTCCTTCATCCTTTATCATATCCAAAGCCTGGAAGTACTCCATATTAACTGGCCTGGTATGCAGGTTAGGCAAGCTAACGGCAAGATTGTCAAGCAATGTCTGGATCGCGTCTCGGCTTATGTCAATAGGCATGTAAACGAACTTATCTTTTCTCTCGGTCAGCTTTTTGAGTAGAAGTTTTGTTTTTGTGCCGTCGCCCGCACCGAACTCAGTGATAAGGGTCTGCGTACCGGTTGAACCTATTGCGTCAAGTATATCAGATGACTGAGTCTGCAATATCTCATACTCACATCCTGTAAGATAATACTCAGGTAGTTTCATTATTTCCTGAAAGAGCTGACTTCCTTTTTTGTCATATATATACATCGATGATATATATTTTCTCTTTCTTGAAAGCCCTTCATATACGGCATTTGCGAATCTTTTTTTCTCTTCGCCGAGTTTTGATATCTTATCTGTCATATTATATATCTTTAGCTAATCTGATACCGCTGAATTGCCAGCGCTTATCCGGGCAATAAAAATTTCTATATGTATGCCTGTAATGGGTATATGGTGTTGCTATACTTCCACCTTTCAGCACCATCTGGCCAGACATAAATTTACCATTATACTCACCGAGAGCTCCTTGATCTCTTTTATATCCAGGGTATGGCAGATAAGCCGAGCCGGTCCATTCCCATAACCCACCAGCAAAGGGGCTGTTACCATTTTCATCATATCTTTGGCCGATAACATCATTATCCAATAAAAAGCCATTTTTCAGACTATCGATATTGGAAGTGGGCTCAAGTTTTCTTGCAGCAGCTTCCCATTCTTGTTCCGTGGGTAATCTTCTGCCAGCCCACCTTGCAAAAGCATCTGCCTCATAGTATGAGATATTCATGACAGGTTTGTTCAGGTCAAGTTGATTGAGTCCTGAGAGGTCGTATTCAAGCCATTCTTTCTTGCCGATATCCCTAGAGTTTCTTTTGGTAGTTGCTGATACTTCGCTATCGGAAACCTGATCTCGGCTATACCAATACAAAGGTCTGTCAATTTCATTTCTATTTAGCCAATCCCAACCATCTGATAGCCATAAAAGTGGATTTTGATACCCACCATCGTTCATAAAATCAAGATATTCAGAATTAGATACAAGCCTATTGGCAATACCGTAGGGCTGTAGATAGAATTTATGTGGGGGCTGTTCATTATCGTAGAAAAAGTCATTAGCTCCACTTGAAAAACCAATCTCAACTATACCGCCATTTATAGATTTATAATCAATCTCACCTGTAGGCTGCACTTTCTTATAATGCGGATCAGAGAGTTTGATATCTGAACTATATGAAGGGAAAAGCGGATTCGTACCGAAAATATGCTTGATATCATATATCAATAATTCTTGGTGTTGCTGCTCATGGTTTATGCCTATATTCAGGATCAACTCAGCTTTTTTCTTTTCCCCATCCGTAAGATCGCCGAATCGGTTTTTCAGAAAGTCCAGAACTGCATCGGTAACATACTTACGATATTCGAGGATTTTTTCCACCGGCGGCCTACTTAGAGTTCCTCTCATAGACTTGGATACCCTCGGACCGAGGCTGTTATAGTAACTATTGAACAGGTAATGGTACCGATCGTCAGAATTTCGGTATTCCTTATCGAATTCACCGAGAACGAATACCTCAAAATACCATGTGGTATGCCCTAGATGCCATTTCGGTGGTGATACGTCATCATTTGTTTGGCATACCATATCCTCTGGGAGAAGACTTGAGCATAGCTTTTCAGTCAAATCCCTTACGCCGATAAAGTCTATCGAAAATTCTTGTATATTTTTAAAAGCCATCAGTCAAAGATAACGAATTGCTTTTCCTTATTAGTTAAGATCACGTGAATTTTTCATCACACTATTAGTTGGTATCTTTATATTAGATTAATAAACGGTTGATAATTTAGCGTTCATAAATAGATACAAATGAAGTTATATCATGAATAATTCAAGAAAATCCCCAAGTAACTATCTGAACCCCCTTATTGATCCCGAATCAATTTCTTTTATCAACCCTGTTATAGAGTCCATTGAAACTATTGATAATAATCTGAGTATCAAAGTCCAGAAAAATATGGGTAGCCCTGTTCTTAGATTAGTCATGAGATACTTGACAAGATCGGCCGACGGTTATATGTATTTCGTGATGGCGGCACTTATCGCAGCGGTTGATGTAGATCTCGCCCTTCAGCTATCCGCCTTTGCGCTTCTGGCGTTCGCTATTGAAATACCTGCACAAAAACTTATTAAAAACAGATTCAGAAGAAGTAGGCCGTTTGCTGCTGGTAAGGGTATAAATGGATTTATTGCACCGCCGGACATGTATTCCTTCCCCAGCGGGCATACCGCGGGTGCTGTTATAATGACATACTCATTAATCCAAGTTCTAAGTTATGATATGCTTGGTGCTTTTGGGTTGATTAGTATTGTTATCTGGGCTTTCGGCGTAGGTATATCAAGGATATATCTCGGGATGCACTTTTCCAGCGATGTCTTGGCTGGTGCTTTACTTGGCTTGCTTTCTTGCTTCGCAGCCGCCTTATTGCTATTATGATAAGGTAAGATTACCGGTCTAAAAATATCCTGTTTGATAGATACGATTGGGAATAATACATAGTATTTTACTATATTGTACGTTGTACCTGAATGAACCAATATTTGGCTTATTCCGCATCCTTAACTTACTGTAGCGAAATACTATGTGCCGAACTTCCTCCCTTCAACTTATACTTAATGTATTGATCGTTTTTCTACTGAGCAGCGTCGTGCTTTTAGCCGACGAAGATAAACAGAGCTCCCAAGAAAAACCTGTGGATAATGAGTATTTCAAAAAACTGATGGAATCGGCGCATCCAACACCGAACCCTGGCTACATACCTTACGCAAAAAAGGGATCATATAAACAGACCGTTGGTTCAGTAGCTATAGAAGGTGAGTATGAACTGCCAAAATTCCTCGATACCACAACAACGAACGACGGCCCTGGAAGCGGTAACCACCAAAACGAATCTTCTATTGCCGTTAGCCCGATTGACCCTGATTTTCTTATCGGTTCAGCAGTGGATTACAGAGACGGAAGCAGTACATGGATTTATCTATCCTATGATGGCGGGCTGACTTGGGAAAACCGCAGCCTAGAAAAACCATTTGTTACATGGCGCAGCACAAACGATCCATCGGTGCATTTTGATACAGAAGGTAATGCCTATCTGATGTACGGTGGTTTTCCTGGTGCCAGTGCTAGCCCCAGTACTGATGGGCAAAACGGTGTATTCATGTCTCGCTCATTTGATAAAGGAGTTACATGGGAAACCCATCTGCCAGTCATCCTACATGACCAACCGATGACACCTGACTCGACATTTGAGGATAAATATTATATACATATCGATAATTCTCCTGAGTCACCTTATGAAGGAAACATCTATACACCATGGAAAAGAGTAACACCCCGGGATTCAGCCACTCAAATTGTATTTACGAGGAGTGAAGACAAAGGAGATTCATGGTCTGAACCTGTGAATATATCAGTTAGAATACCTGGCTCATCAGAGGATACGACATTTGGTCAGAGCTTTCCACTCGTTACCACAGATAGTAAAGGAAATGTATATGCAATCTGGAATAACGGTATAGAACACGGTATCGGCTTTAACAGGTCATCAGATGCAGGCCGCACATGGGACGATCAGAGAATTATACACAATTATGATATCTTCGGTACAACTACATTACTATCTCAAGGATGGAGGCACACTGTAAAAGGTGTAGTTAGGGCAGAGGCATATCCTGTAATAGAGGTAAACCTTGCAGAGGGTGAGAGAAAAGATGATATTTACGTAGTATGGGCAGCGGATAATCCACCCAATATCTATTTTTCTAGGTCAGAGGACTTGGGGGATAACTGGAGCGATCCGATTATCATACACGAAACAGAAGATAATGACCAGTGGTGGCCATGGCTCGGCGTTGATCCAGAATCCGGCGATATTGCTGTAATGTATCTCGACAGCCGTAACGATCCCGAGAATATTCTAACTGAATGCTATGTAAGTTATTCGCAGGATGGAGGACGCTCTTGGATAGATAGGAAAGCTTCAAGTGCCCAGTTCGATGTGAGAAACAACCCTTTTACAGGCCAGTCATTCGCTGGTGACTATTCCGGACTTGATTTCAGGAACGGTATCATATATCCATCTTGGGTGGATATGAGAAACGAAGATGATCCGCAAGGCTGGGACAGCGATGTTTACACAGCGATAATGGATACCAGAGCCCCTTCACCGCCTGATAATTTTACAACGACTACGATTCCTGCCGAACCCGATAAAGTCCAGCTTTCTTGGGAGCCAGTACTTGAAACCACTTTCGGTAGAATTATAGAACCATCGGCTATCAGATATGAAATATACCGTGATACTGAGCTGGTTAATATACTCCCCTCAGATATAACAGAGCTTACAGATATCACCCCAGAACCTTTTGCAGAGTATGACTATACTATACGTGCCTTGTATGATGGCAGAACAAGCGCGCCCAGAGAAGAGATTGGTTTTTCAGGTGGGGCAAAAGAACCTTTACCGCCCGTTATAGAAGCTAAGAGCTGGAATGCAGAGGAGTATTCAATCACCGTTGATGTACCTAGCCTTCGCCGTGACAGTATAACCCCACTTGTGAACGCAAAAGCAATCGAACTTTATCTGGATGGGGAACTTTACAGCACTATAGATATCAGCCCTACCGATACAGCAAAATCGGTTGAACTCAGAGGCCCGGTTTTAGAGGATGGTTATTATGAAGCAGAGGCAGTTATTGTGGCCGACTTCACAGAACTCGGATTCGGCGAACAAAGGTCACCTTTCAGTAACAAAGTTGTTTTTGCAGTAGGTAGTATCGATGAATATTACTTTGCAGAAGAAAATCCAGACTCACGCTTGGTAATAATAGATTCAGCTTGGAATGTGAATACAACTCATATAACTTCGGCTATGCAAAGCCTATCGATCGGCTTGCCTGATAGATACACAAGAAATACTAAGGCACAGATACTGATGCCACCTGTCAAAATAGATGATGAACCGAAATACCTTCATTTTAATCAGATACTTCAGATTGCCAATAACGATAATGCAAGTGTGGAAATTTCAACGGATCTGAGAAACTGGCAGCTCATATCGGAATTTTCCTCATCGGATAAAGAGTCATGGGGTGATCAGGAAATAACTTCGGAAGACTGGAGATATGAGACTATTAGATTTGATGAGCCATATAGCCCTGGTGATATAGTGTTTATAAGGCTACTTTTCGAATCGGACAACTTTCTTGAAAGGGGAGAATGGATAGTTGATAATCTGCAGATCAGCAATTTGCTTTCATCTATAGAAGAAAATGAAGAGAATTCCTCTTTACAGTACAATGCTTTTTATGACAGAATGTCAGATAATATTATCATTATCAATGATACGGGTATTAATTCCACAGGTAATTTCAGCCTTTACGATATTAAAGGATCAATTATTGCAAGAAGTAGAGATATTGCGATACAGTCGAATTCTAATACAGCAGTATTGAAACAAAGCGATTTAAGTAGTTCTACAAGTGGAGTTTATATTCTGGTTTGCGAAATTGACAATCAGAACTATACGTTCCAGATAACTTTACTCAAATAATCAAACAGAAAACAAAAAAAAGAAAGTGGTTAGCTCACTTGAAATATCAGCTTTAAGTAATATTGTTGCAGGACAGTTTAGACCTCCTGCTGATAGGCAGGATAATCTAACGAGGCAGGAAGATCGTGCTCAGCCTATTCCGGATTTCAGCTCCAATGGATCAGGTGGGAATAGAACATCCGATAAATCTGATACCCTAGAATTATCCAGCGCTTATAACAGTCTGCCTAAAGGCAATTCCGGGACCTCACCGGAAAGCACTGAAAACTTAGCTGTAGCGGGCCAGCAAAATCCCCCTCAAAGTGAATCGACTGGCGAAGAGAAAAAAGCACAGGGCGAGCTAACAGAAGAAGAGGAAGATGTTGTAAAAGAACTACAGATGAGAGACCGGGAAGTAAGAGCACATGAACAAGCACACGTTTCAGCAGGTGGCGGGCTGATAACCGGTGGCCCAACTTATTCATACCAGCAAGGGCCGGACGGTAGGCAATATGCCGTAGGGGGAGAAGTACAAATCGACAATGCCCCAGTTGATGGCGACCCCGAAGCTACTATAAGGAAAATGCAGCAGGTAATAAGGGCTGCATTAGCACCAGCCGAACCCTCGGGGCAAGATCAAGCCGTAGCATCAGCAGCCAGGGCTCAGATAGGCAGAGCAACTGTGGAGAAAATGCAAGCCCCAGAAGAAGATGAAGAAGTCAATGTTCAGCACATAACTTCAAACGCTTCTTCAAGCAATCCCCGAAACGTCTCTTCTACAGAAAGGAATAATCAGCAAATACGTGATGTGTATGCAGCACAAAACAACCTGATAGAGACCGCATTTTCGGCATACGCCTGATCTATATATTTTAGTAAAACATAAATATCTGAGTTTTACGTTTACATGCCGACGTTAGCAATATAAATAGTCAAGAAAGAATCCTGATTATATATTTGCCAGCGAAGCAAGTATGAACTTGCTACTCATCCATCAACCAGTTCGGCAGAAAATATGCGACGCAAATTAGCTGTTATCCTCGTAGCCATCTTGATATTGGCTGCATTTATCGGCATATCTTCACTACTTGTGCAAGAAGAAGATAAAACTCAAGACCAACTACCTGAAAGCTCACCCTTTGTAATGACAAAAGTAGTATCACTTGGTACAGAGAGTGCTGATATACTTACTTACGGTAGAGTAGTCCCCAACAAAAAACTTATGCTATTTTCCGAAGTGCCAGGGAAGCTGGAAACGGTAGGTAAAGCTTTCAAAGTGGGGGTTTTCTTTAATGCGGGAGAGCCTATATTAAGAATAGACAGCCGCGAGCTTGAATATCAGCTCAAAACACAGAGAGCGGAGATGTTATCGCTTCTTACTGGTCTAATGGCTGATATCAAACTCGATTACAGTGAGGACTATTCAGCATATAGCAACTATATCCAGAATTTTGATATAGACGGTAACCTGAAATCGTTGCCGGAACCTAGCAATGAGCAGCTAAAGATGTTCCTTTCAGGTAGAGGGGTTTACAGGCTTTTCTACTCGATAAAAAACTCCGAGGTAAGGCTGGATAAGTATGTTATCACAAGCCCTTACAGCGGAACAATTACAATGGCCGAAGCAGAACCGGGAATGATAGTGGCGCCCGGCCAAAAGTTAGGCGAACTTTCCTCTACTGGAAGTTATGAAGTCGAAATCGGTATATCAGACGCAGATATGCCTTTTGTTTCCGTTGGCACTCAAGTATCATTTGAGGATGAACAGACTGGCCAGAACTGGCAAGGCAGGATAACAAGATTATCCGGTAATGTAGATCAGATGACGCAGACAGTTACCGCATTTGTATCAATCTCAGGCAGTGATATAAAAGAAGGAATGTATCTAACAGCTACAATCGACGGGCAAGACATTCCAGCGGTGGAAAAAATCGACAGGAACGCGATAGTAGATAACAGATCTCTATTTGTCATCGAAGACGGAACACTTCAGAAGAAGGAAGTTGAAATAGTTTATAAAGGCGTTGATTTCGCTTATGTAAGAGGGGTTGATAACGGCGATACTATTATCACGCTACCACCTTCCAACATACCGCTTGGCAACAAAGTAGAGCCAATGCCAGCCGGTACTGTCTATGATGAAGCTATTGATGAAACAGTTCAGGAAGATATACTTATCGAGGAAGGTCTGGAATGAGAGGATTCGTAAAGTTTTTCATAAAGTACCCAATCTGGACTAATGTAATCAAAATCCTTGTGATGGGGGCGGGCATACTGGCACTCGCCAATATGCGCTCATCACTCTTCCCAGAGCGTGAATCCAAGAATATAAATATCTCTGTTGTTTACCCTGGCGCATCACCGGAGGAGATCGAGAAAGGTGTAATCCAAAAAATCGAGGACAACTTAAAAAGTGTACTTGGGCTAGATAGATACCAATCCGTGTCTCAGGAGAATGCAGGTTCGGTTTCAATTGAGGTATTAGAGGGTTATGATACAGATGAAGTACTTCAGGATGTTAAAAACGCTGTGGAGAGAATAGTTTCTTTCCCAGTCGGTATGGAGCCACCTGTAGTATCAAAGCGGCCGGTACAGGAAATCGCTATGGCCCTGTCATTTAGAACTATTGGCGGGGAACCAGAGCTATCATCACTAAAATCGATCACTAAAATAGTAGAAAACGATCTGCGGGGTATCAAAGGTATCTCACAGGTAACAATAAGCGGTTTCCCCGATGAGGAAATCACGATAGAGCTGAATGAATCAGTAATGCAATCCTACGGAATCACTTTTACTGAAGTAACTAACGCTCTTCGTGGGGCTAATCTCGATCTTACCTCCGGTACTATAAAAGGCGATAGAGAGGAATTTCTTATACGCCTGCGATCAAAGCAGTATTATGGCAGACTCCTAGAAAATACCGTCGTCAGAGCATTCCCCGACGGGCGGACAGTAAGGGTCAGCGACATAGCAGATGTCAAAGAAGGCTTTGGGGATGACCCGCAACGTACTTATCTTAATGATACACTTACCGCAAGTGTTACCGTTTATAAGCTTCTCGGCGAAGATATAATCCAGATAACCGATGACGTAAGAGCTTATGTTGAGGACTTCAACCAACGATATGACAATACTCAAGCAGTAATTGTAGCCGATGTATCCGAAACCCTAAGGGACAGGATAAATATGCTTGTAGAAAACGGGCTCTTCGGGGTATTGCTGGTAGTGATTTCCCTGGCGATATTCCTGAACTGGCGGCTTTCGATCTGGGTAGCACTATCGATACCGTTCTGTTTTCTCGGCATGTTCTTTGTAGCATATATATCAGGTATTACTATCAATGTAATATCGCTTTTCGGTGCGATAGTCGTCGTCGGGATAATTGTCGATGACGGTATAGTTATAGCCGAACAGATATATCAGAATTATGAAAAAGGGATGAAACCTTATGAAGCGGCTATACAGGGCACGCTTCAGGTTCTGCCTTCAGTATTCTATGCGATACTAACGACGATAGTGATGTTCATGCCTTTCTTCTTTTTCGAGACGCCTGGGCCTAGAATCTCTGATATGTCCTTCGTTGTGATATTCGCACTTGTTTTCTCTTTGCTTGAGGTATTGTTTATACTTCCTACACACCTTGCACACAGTAAGGCTATGACTAAAGAAGGTAAATCTTCCAAATGGATGGAAACGGTAAACAACGCCATCTTAGCTCCCCGTGATAAGTTTTTTGCACCTGCACTCAAATGGTCTATAAAGGGATGGAACAAACTTATACCTATATCAGTTTTTTTTGGCTTTATCATTTTGACATTAGCTGGACTTGCTGGAGGCACAATAAGGACTACTTTCTTCCCACAGATAGATGTTGACAATGTTGTTTTCGTAGTTGAAATGCCTTCAGGAACAAGAGAAAACATAACCGAACAAGCCTTAGAGAAAATCCAGAACTCCATACTGGAAGTAGCCCAGGATATCAAAGAAGATGAAGGCTATTATATTCTCGAGCGGGTAGTTACCAATCTCGGGGTAAAGCCGATCAACTTCAATTTTACCGCGGAAGCTGGCGGTGGGAATATGGGTAATATTGACGCCAGACTCGTATCTGGTGATATCAGAACTGTATCAGCACTGGAATTCGCATCTCGCGTTAGAGAAAAAACCGGACCTATCTACGGGGCTGAAAAGGTTGAGTACGGATCGTCCTCTTTCTTCGGTAAGCCAATATCGATAACACTGGTATCAACGAACCTTGAGGAGCTGAAAGCGGTAAAAAGTGAGCTGAAAACAGCCCTTATATCTGACCCAAGGCTTAAAGGGGTCGGGGATAATGACCCACAAGGGCTTAGAGAAGTCAATATCAAGCTAAAACCGCAAGCTTATCTATTAGGCTTGAGCGAAGCATCGATAGCGCAACAGATACGCCAGGCATTTTTCGGCGATGAAGTGCAGAGACTTCAGAGAATGGACGAAGAAATCAAGGTATGGGTAAAGTATGAAGATACCGACCGCCGCTCTCTTAGCAATCTCGATAATATGAGAATACGAACACCCGACGGTGGTAACTATCTGCTCAGGGAGCTTGTAGATTACAATATCGAGCGCGGATCTGTAAAAATCAATCACATCGACGGTAAAAGAGAAATTACTATTGATGCCGAGCTTCAAGATCCTGATTCTGAAGTTCCGAAAATCGTCGCAGGCATACAGGAGAACATTCTCATGCCGCTGCTTGCCAACTATCCATCGGTGGAAACAGTTGATTCCGGACAGCAACGGCAGTTCAATAAATTCCAGCAGAACGCCGTAGCATTCCCAGTTGCTCTTGTTCTTATGTATTTTATTGTCACACTTTCTTTCAGATCGTTCGCCCAGACTCTTTTAATATTTACTTTATTGCCAATAGGAATATTCGGCGCTATGTGGGGTCATGTTATCCAAGGTAAGATAGTATCGATAATGTCGCTGTATGGGATGATAGCATTAATAGGTATCATAGTCAATGACTCGATCGTGCTTGTCAATCAATTCAACGCTAACCTGCGCGGTGGCAGATCATTTTGGGATGCTGTGGTAGATGCGGGTATTTCACGGTTCAGGCCTATTCTGCTCACCACGCTCACCACAGTTCTCGGCCTTTTCCCTCTTATGGTAGAGACATCTTTACAGGCACAATTCCTTATCCCAATGGCCATCTCGGTTGCTTATGGGCTGATTGTTGTGTCATTCTTTGTACTGTTATTCCTGCCCAGCCTTATAGTACTATGGAACGATCTAAGGAGACTAAGGGTAAAATTATGGGACTGGGCTTGGCATGGTAAAAAATACGAAGGTTTACCTTCAAGAGAAGAAGTAGAGCCAGCAGTCAAAGAAGTGAGATATATCGGTAAAAACCTCGGGAAAAAAGAAGTTGATACATTAATGTCCAATTGATATTGGTTAGTCGCCTCAATAAGAAATAAATGAAGAAAATCACTATCATATTAGCATCCCTAATAGCCTTTTCCGGATTGGCTGATGCACAGAAAACACTGACTTTCAATGAAGCTGTTCAGCGGGCTCTGATGAACAACTATTCGATACAGATCAGAAAAGCAGATGTATTGGTTTCCGATAATCTATTAGATAACAAATTAGGGCAATCAGGTGCATTGCCTTCCTTAAACGCCAATGCTGGCTATCAGTATCAGAACAATGATATCGAGCTGGAATTTGCAGGTGGGCTTCCCCCACAGAACCAAGAAGGTGCCTTTACGGAAAATATCAATGCCGGTGTACAGTTGGACTGGACAGTCTTCGATGGTTTCGCGATGTTCGTACAAATGGATAGGCTTGAACTGTTATCAGAAATGAGTCAGATACAGCTTCAGTTAGAGATAGAAAACACTATTCGGAGTATCGCTCAAGCCTACTATAACGGGGTTATCGCGAGAAACAGTATTGAGCTTCTGCAAAACTCCATTCAGCGCTCCCGCCAGAATCTCGAACGGCTTGAGACACAGCAGGAATACGGCCAGGCAAGTACCTCTGATATACTAAGGGCCGAAGTAAACATCAATACCGACAGCTCCGCTGTACTACAGAATACACTTGCATATACCAATACCTTGTACCAGCTCAACAATCTGATGGGGGCGATGCAGGAAATTGACTACGATATCAGTAGTGATGTAGAATTAGGGGATCTGCCTGATCTGAGAGAGGTAAGAAAAACAGCACTTAATCAAAATACTGCTATACTTTTGGCAGTTAAGGATAGAGAACTTACCCAAAGCGAGTACGACCTTATAATTTCACAATATTATCCAAGACTTACCTTAACGGGCGGTTATTCAATAACCCAGCAGGAATCAAACGGGGGTTTCCTTCTATTTAATGAGGCTATTGGATATAACGTGGGCGCTAATCTGCAGTGGAATCTTTTCGATGGTTTTAGAACCGCCACAGCAGCTGAAAACAATCAGATAGCCGAAGAACAGAAAGAAATCGCCATCAAAAGAATACGCAATACAGTCGATATGAATGTGATGATCGCCTATGATAACTATGCACAGAGGCTTACATTATACGAACTTGAAAGAAACTCGCTTGCGGCCGCAAAAAGCAGCTTTGAAAGAGCATCGGAGCTTTACAAAACCGGGAGGATCAATTCCCTCGAACTCCGTGACGCTCAGCTTCAGTTGCTGAATACACAAACACGCATCAGCTCCGCACTTTACCAAGCAAAGCTAGCGGAAACCGAGCTGGAGATACTGATGGGAAGAAGTGCCGAAGCTATAGAATGATAGTTGCCATATCTCATGTCTTCAGTGCCCGAAGGGCGATGGGTAATCTTGTTGTCTTGCTATCACCGGTATAGAGATTCTCCGGTCGTGTCTTACATTTCGACAGGCACATCGACAGGCTCAGTGTGACACTCCCTCTGAATGAGGGGCTCAGTGTGACATTAACACTTCGGCAGGCCCTTCGACAAGCTCAGGGTGACACTCGGTTTAACACTGCCTCTGAATGACAGGCTCTTAGTTAATCTCTCGTCGCCATTCCGAGTGTGCGAAGCACCGAGGAATCCAGGGCTGTATGAGATTAATTTTGATGCCAATGCGGCATTGTAAATATCCCATGTCTTCCCTTGAGGGAAGTGCCCGCTAGGGCGATGGGTGATGTTGTAGTGTAGCAACCACCGCAATAGAGATTCTTCGGTCATGTCTTATACTTCGACAAGCTCAGTATGACATTCCCTCTGAATGACGAGCTTGATTTGCTGTAAATCAGGGGTAAGTATCAGGGCTGCTGCTTCTAAATAGCGATATGAGTATTACAGTATTATACCGAACAATGCATCCATGATGAGTATGGTAGCAGCGGAGAGAGTAAAGGCCCTAACTGTTGCCTTACCCACACCTTCCGCACCACCTGAAGTAGAAAAACCTACATAGACACCAATGAGTGCGGTTATCCCACCGAATACAAAGGATTTGAACAATCCTACGAATACATCATAAAAGGTGAAGTAGGACTGTACTGAATCGAAAAAGGTATAGGCTGAAAATCCGAACTGCAGATTCGTAAGTATAAAGCCACCTGCAAGTGCGACAATATTAGCGAATACGGCAAGTATCGGTAGCATAACAAGCCCAGCCAAAAGCCTCGGCATACCCAAGAAGCGGTTAACGTCAATAGCCATCATCTCAAGCGCGTCAATCTGTTCGGTAACGTTCATAGTGCCGAGCTGCGCAGCCATTGCTCCACCTACCCTACCAGCGATAATAAGGGCTATCAATACCGGGGATAGTTCGGTGAATACTACAGTTGATATTGATGAACCGATAAAAGGTGTCGCTATATCAATAAGATTGAATCTCTCGAACAGATTAGTAGCTTGAAGCGCGGCTATCGCACCTGTGAATGAGCCAATTAGAAGAATCAGAGGCAGAGAGTCCGAGCCCACGACCGCCATCTGTTCCAGTACGAGTTTTCTATCTTTGAAGGCACGAGGAAAAAACTTCAGTATCCCGAACAGCAGCATGATAATCCTGCCGAATTCAGATATAAAATCAAGTACCTTTCTGCCTAATGATGCTATAAAGTCCAAACGGGTGGATTTCCCTTGTGAATGCTCGTTAAATAAGAGTGTAATTTAATCATTGGCACATTAACTGAGCCATTATCCAGGCACTACAACTCTGTATCTGCCGAAAAGACCGTATTCATTACTAAGATACTCTTCGGTATTATCCTCTATTCTTTCGGTAGCGTCATCACCTATAAGCTCTATGTTTCTTGCCTCTACATCCCCGGTGCTATAGAACTGATAAGATGTTCTCTGAGAAAGACCACTTGCATCACGCAGATCAGAAGATATACAGCAAGTGAAACCATTTGCGTTACCGCGTACTGTGGACCACGCGTCCGCGTAATTACTGTTTATTATATTCTGTACTGAATTTGAACCAGGTGTATTATTAACGTTGAATCCTGCGATTACGGGCCTTGAATCAGGTAGAGCATTTAATATCTCGGCGGTTTGATTAAGCTGTTTCGCTGCGTAGTCACTACCTATAAGCTTACCGTTGGCTACTGTGAAACCCACAGCGCCTTTCATAAGCTCAACAACTTGGAAACCATTGGTAAGGTTTAACTCATAATTATCTATGGTAAATTGATCGTTGTTGGTGAATTGCTTTGATGTGGATACAGATTCCACCGTTACACCGCTTTTTACAAGTACCACATTTTCCAGAACTATTCTTACATCCGTAGAGTTGGCCTGAACCCCAACTCTGCGGGGGAATTCCCAGTCGGAAGTCACAACTCTATCGGCTATCTCGTAGGTGGCTGTCATATTATCCATCAGATCCAAAAGATTATCAAAGACAAGATCGGTGGCGTTCAAAGTATAATCACCGCTCAAAAAGTCCCCTGGGGATTGTTCATACCAAGTAGCTACATCCTGTAGCAAAATGACATCGGGTGACTTATCCTCTATAAGATCAGCTATTGCATCAAATCTGCGGTTATCGTTGTTAGCAAGGGCATCTACCCAGATATCCTGAGTTGTTTCGGTAAGCTGCTCTATCGAAATAACACTGTTGAGCACTGTAAAATCGCCGCCGGCATAAAGATTCATCGACAGTACGCTAACCTCGGTGGAAAGAGAATTCGATACCGGGTCATCATCATCGCATGATACTGCGAATATTATAAGTAAAAGGGGTAGTAGGGTCAGTTTTTTCATAATGACTAAATTTGTTTTCATGATAGTTGCGAACATAAAGGATAAAATATTCATTATCCTATAGCTATATTAAACGCATACACTCTATCTATTATTTCAAATATATAAAATACGGTTCCGGATGATGCTTAGTGAAAAAATACATGGCCTATATAAAAACAGCTTTGTATCGGACTATATGCAAACTGCCAGAAACCTGAGCCGCTGGACTTATCTGCTGTTTATGGTAGCCCTTACCTTTACGCTGGTAGTTTATATAGACAACGTAAAGCAGATAGATATGCAACTGCAGCTTCTGGAACAGAAAAGAGAGCAGCTACGCGACCTTACGTCAACTAACAAGCTGCTCCATGCTCGCTATATCGAGTTGCAGAACCCGGAACGAATAGACCGTATCGCCAGAGAGACGCTCGGCATGATAGTTCCCGATGAAGCACCTACGCGAGTGGCGGTAAGGCGATAAGGCGGTATTCTAGGTAAGAATGCCTTATCTGCCAACCACGATATTCTTCATGATCACTTCGCCATCTGAAGGCTGGAAAACCAGCAGATAACTACCTGATGTTAGTTCTGTTATATCAAGGCTTGTGGTCTGCATACCGCCCTCTAAAAAAGATTCTTTTAATAGCTTCCCAGTTAGAGAATACAGTTTGAGCAAACCGCCACCAATCGTATTAACATTGAGATTGCCACCCAAAGCCGGCTGTGGATAAACTACTATACCGCCATTGACATAATCGTTATCACCTAACTCTTCTTCCACCGATACTGGGTAGTGATGGTAGCGGTAGATGTGACCTTGTACCGTTGTAAGTATAAGTGTTTCGTCATCCATAATATCGAAAGATTCGATGTTATCTCTGTATAAAGCGGGAGAATCGATATCTTCAAACCCCCTGATAACCTCGAATGTCTCCCAAGCGTCCTCTGTTCTGTAAATCTGGTGGTAGGAGTTGGCGTAGGCTATAGAGTCATTATAGAACATTATCTTGTTGATCCCGTCGGCTTCCATGTTTGGTACTGGAGTGATTCTTGTATTGAGAACAGTATCCAATGCCTTAGTCTCTGTATCATAGCGGAGTATATAGTCGTGAGCTATAAAAATGGTATCGGTATCGATAACATAATTACCGTACCAACCACCAAGATAAATATTCTTGCCACGGGAAGTTAATGCAAGTAGAGAATTATTCATACCCCAAAATCGATCACCAAATCTTATGTTGCTCTGGCTTAAAGTATCGTTCAAATAAAGTTCCTCATTCCATTCGTTTTCATTTTTTTTTAACAAATATCGAGTACCAACTGTTTTTGAAGGTGTGAATGTAGATTTAGTCCATAATAAATAATTAGTATCATTAATAAATGTATATCCATAAAACGTACTACTAGACTGGTCTTTATCCTGAAAAATTTTATCTTCTAGAGTATCAATCCTGCCTGTGTTAATATCTAATGTAGCATGCTGCATTAACCCGTGATAATGTAATGTATCATTCTTGATATAAGTGATATATTGAAAATTATCAGGTCTCTTATTAAGGTTGTAATGCCTTAAATATGGTTCCATTAGCCTAATCCTTTCAAAGGTCTCGCCATAATCCTTGGATAGATATACTATATTAGAATCCCCTGTAGCGTAAACATAATTATCCTGTATGGTAGGGTTGATAATGTTTTTCCAAGATACCGCCCCTTTCGGCCCTTTTGTGGCTAATGAATCTGTTAATCTCTGTTCCCAAGTATTGCCCCTATCATAGGACATAAACAGATATGGTTTATAGGATTCGAGATTTACCGTGGCCACGCAGGTATCCCCCTGGCAGTCTATTCCGGCATAAGCACTAAAGGGTGTGGTAATATCGGACCATTCCTTCAGCCCAGTCTGATATTCAAACTCCCCTTCGGATAGTAGGCAAAATACTCCAGCTAGAAACAGAAATAAAGTCAGTAAAATCTTTTTCATATAATAACTCCAAAATTAAAAGTGCCCAATGACTATTACAGCCACTGGACACATTGATAAATTATTCTTTAACAAATGAACCAATCTGCATTTGACCGAACTTTCCTTCTGCGATAATATAATATTTACCGATTGGAATATTGCTCATGTCAAAAGAATATTCTGTTTCAGCACTTATATCATTTACGATCTTTGTCATGATATGAAGTCCCTCATAAGATACTATCACAAATCTATCATAACCTTCATACTGGAGGCTGGATTTAAGATTGATAACATTAGCTGTAGGGTTAGGATATAATTCAAAATCAGAATTATTATCTTCTTCAGTGATTCCAGGGTAGTACTGAGAATTCAACTCTGTACTCCCCAAAAGGAGAACAAGGAGACCTATGGAGGCTATTGCTCCATTCATTATTTTTTTCATTTCGGTTTTCCAAATTTTTTAAAAAAGAATAAACCCAGCATCGCTGTGATAGTAAGTTTAAATATGCTGTTAAGCGAATAACTGCAACATTCAAAAAAACCATCTACTAGGACTGTCTAAATAATGAGTCATTGGCAAGCGAGAGAATAGATGTGCGGCAGCCATAAAATACCTAACAAATAATATCCGCTTCTCAGTAGGTGACTTATTGCATATTGCAAAATTTTATCACCCCCCCAAATAATGTGGATAACTTTTTGAAACCTTTGTTTATTTGATTGTAATATAATCAGATCAGAATAAATTTAGAACCACTCCTAAAATTTCAGGCACGTACATTGCGAGAGTAAAAAGAAAGCTCAGTAAAGCACTAAAACTATAGTAAATGGCTAAAGGGAAACAGAAAAGCAGATTCAGCTCCGGCGGAATGGCCAATATTGGCAATGTCGGTAGGCGGGCTATGCCATTTATTTCGGCAAATCCCGATCTGGGGCTTGCCGTAGGTGTGATACTGATCCTTGGGCTTCTGATTATCCCGCTGCCACCTATGCTGCTGGATCTGTTTTTGGCAGTCAATATATCTTTTTCTGTATTGATATTGCTGATAGCGGTTTACTTAAAGACTCCACTGGAGTTTTCATCATTTCCTTCCGTTCTGCTGATCACTACCCTGTTTCGCTTGGGGCTGAATGTTGCCTCAACCAGGCTTATACTCGGTAAGGCGGAAGCTGGTGATATCATCCATGCCTTCGGGAACTTTGTGATAGAAGGTAATTATGTCGTCGGTATTATTATATTTCTGATACTACTGATTATCAATTTTATCGTCGTAATCAAAGGTTCCAGCCGTATCGCCGAAGTAGGTGCTCGCTTTGCCTTAGACGCACTCCCCGGTAAACAGATGTCAATCGACGCCGACCTAAACGCCGGGTATATCGACGAGCAAACTGCAAAAGCCAGAAGAAAAGACCTTACACGCGAATCTGATTTTTATGGCTCTATGGATGGTGCGGCAAAGTTCATCAAGGGTGATGCGATAGCCGGGATTATCATAACGATAATCAACCTTATGGGTGGTTTCCTTATCGGTATCTTCCAGTATGATATGTCATTTGATACTTCCATAACCACTTATTCTATTTTGACTATCGGTGACGGGCTTGTATCACAGATTCCATCACTACTGATATCTGTAGCCGGCGGTCTAGTTGTTACCCGCTCTGGTGCGGATGATAATCTTGATGTGGAGATAGGCCAGCAGTTTGGTTCCAAACCTAAGCCACTTTATATGGCTGCCGGAACACTTGCAATGATGAGTATCCTACCCGGCTTCCCGATGATACCATTTTTAGCTATAGCTACCACACTTGCCGCTATCGGATATCTCAGACAAAAAACTATCAGAGAAGATTCTGAAAACGAAACGCGATTAAAACTCGCGGAAGCCGAAGAAAACAAAGAACCATCCGAACAGCCCGTAGAAAGTCTGCTTCGGGTTGATCCGATTGAAATAGAGCTTGGCTATTCACTGATTCAATTAGTTGATGAAACCCAAGGCGGCGATGTATTCAAGCGTATTACTAATGTAAGGCGGCAGTTGGCTCAGGAGCTTGGTATCATAGTGCCCCCGGTTCGCGTCAGGGATAATCTACAGCTCGACCCCGAAACATATATCGTCAAGATCAGGGGGAATGAGATCGCTACAAACCAACTTCAGCCAAATAGACTTCTCGCTATGAATCCCGGAACCGCTGAAGGCGATCTGCAGGGCATACACGTTACAGAACCGGTATTTGGCTTGCCTGCAACCTGGGTTCAGAATTACGACCGTGAGAATGCTGAGATAATGGGTTATACAGTAGTGGAATCCCCTACTGTGCTGACAACTCACCTTACGGAATTACTACGCCGAAACGCTGATAAACTGCTTACTAGACAGGATGTAAAACATCTTATCGAAAACCTAAAAGATGATTATCCAGCACTTGTGGAAGAAGCTACACCTGAACTACTGCCAGCATCTATCCTCCAGAAAGTGCTTCAGAATCTTCTCAGCGAAGGAGTCCCGATACGAGATCTAGCTATGATACTAGAATCGCTATTGGAATATATAAGCGTTACGAAAAATGTAGATGTTCTTACTGAATATGTTCGCCACAACCTATCGGAAACGATCAAGAAACTTTATGAGAACGAGAACGGTGTAATCCATGCGATAGCAGTAGATCCAAGGCTCGAGGATCAGCTAAGCCAAAATCTGCAGACTACTGGCGACACTACCGCTATCGCTCCTTCGATGGGTTTATCCCCAAATGATATGAAGGTTATAAACCAGTCGCTTGAAGACGCAATAAACGATGTTACCCTATCCGGGCATTTACCGATAGTTATCTGTTCAGCACAGATAAGGCCTTTCTTTTATCGCATGATACATACAAAGTTCCCGATGGTATCTGTTATCAGCTATACAGAGCTGCCACCTGAAACCGATGTGGAGCTACAGGCCACCGTAGAACTGCGCCTACCTGAGAAAGCTGAAGTATAGTTATAACTACTTAGCACCTTTAGGCGTTATCTATATATATTTGATTATGAAAAAATATTTAGTTAGAATATGAATTATCAGTACAATCGGGACTCGGTGGCAGGAAATACAAATAAAGTAAAGGATTACTATAAGATACTGGGGGTAGACAGAACAGCTACCACCGCCCAGATCAAAAAGAAGTATAAAGAACTTGCGAGAAGGTATCACCCTGATGCCAATCAACCGCAGGATGAAGCCACTATGCGTGAAAGATTCGAGGAGATCACAGAAGCCTATAAAGTACTCGGTACATTATCCAATAGGCTAAAATATTCTGTTTTGCTACATAATAACAAAACAGTATTGGATAAAGTCGCACTCTACGATTATGAGCATAAAAGGAAGTTTTCCTGAACTCCTGGCTTATCTTATAATGATAGGCGATTCCAACCTATAGTTTATCCAAGCCTCCCCCAATATACACTTTGCCTTTTTAACTGCCACGATACCCGTATCTGATCTTTTAATATCATATCCTTATCTTTGTATATATTTTTAAATTAAAACCAAAGATCAATCGATGTCAAAAGACTTTAGAAACAAGGGATTCCAGACCCGAGCACTCCATGTGGGTAACGATCCGGATCCAATCAACGGTGCCGTAGCCCCGGCTATCTACCAAACCTCAACTTACGTACAGCGCTCCCCTGGAGAGCATCAGGGCTATGAGTACTCCCGCACACATAACCCTACTCGCGACAGACTGCAGGAATGCCTCGCATCGCTTGAAAAAGCTGAACATTGTGTTGTTACCGCTACCGGAATGGCCGCTACCCAGCTTATAATGCTTACAGTACCTAGAGGTAGTAAGATCGTATCGGGAGATGATGTTTACGGTGGCACTTACAGGCTATTTACGACTGTACTTCAAAACGATTTCGAATTCTCTTTTGCAGATTCTTCCAGAACCGATGACTTAATCGCGTTACTCGAAGAAGAAAAGCCCTATCTTATCTGGCTTGAGACTCCTACAAACCCTTTGCTTAAAGTCTGTGATATAGAAAAGATATGTATCAAAGCCAAAGAAGTCGGTGCTAAAGTAGTAGTCGATAATACTTTTGCCTCCCCATACTTCCAGAATCCTTTAGAGTTAGGTGCTGATATAGCATATCACTCTATGAGCAAATATATGAACGGGCATAGTGATATAGTTGCAGGTGCTATAATGCTGAACGACAGCGAATGGCACGAGAAACTCCATAAAATGCAAAACAACACAGGCCCTACCCTAAGCCCATTCGATAGTTGGCTTGTACTGCGAGGAGTAAAAACACTCGGTATCCGAATGGAACGACACGCCAGCAATGCACAAAAAATAGCCGAATGGCTGGAAAACCATGACCAGGTCGAGAAGGTTGTATATCCAGGTCTTAAGTCTCATCCGAATCATGAAGTAGCTAAAAAGCAGATGTCTGGGTTCAGCGGTATGATAACCTTCTTCATAAAAGGAGGGCTAGAAGCCAGCCGTAAATTCCTTGAGAACGTAAAAGTATTCGTACTTGCAGAAAGCCTTGGCGGGGTAGAAAGCCTTATCGAACATCCCGCTATAATGACTCACGCTTCCATACCGAAAGAAGAAAGGGAAAAAATCGGCCTAAAGGATAATCTGATCCGCATCTCTGTTGGGATAGAAGAAGTGGATGATTTGTTTGAAGATCTGAAAAACGGATTTGCGGCCGCTAAATAAGCAGAACAGATCACGACATATACCTTACGTATATCAGCCAAGCCTCACTGTGGAAATACCGTGGGGCTTTATTTGTTCCGGGTGTGGGTAGTAATATAGATAGATAATATTACTATCGGCTTTTGAGATATACCCTTTTTGCTTGTTATGCTAAGCCATGGTTTCGTATTTGCCTTAATGCATTAATCAGCAAACTTATAGTATGATAAACTTTTTTTCTTTAATGTTGTATTAGTATTACAAGCAGTCTTTATTATTTAGGAAGCCTAATGCCACAAACAAGATCACTAAAAAGTAACAAGTCATCTACTGAACCTAAAATCGGACAGGTGAAAAATCCTAGGACAGGCAAATGGATTAAAATCGATAGAACTAAAGGTTTGATTTTATCCGTCAAAAAAACAGATGGTAAATATGCCGGTGTTCCAATTATAAGGAAAAGTAAACAGGCATGATTTACTATAATTTCGATGGTAAGGTCAATTATGATTCGATTATGTATAAGCCCAAAACCTGCTTTATAATGACACAACTTGGTGAACCTGTACCAGATACAATAATAAACATACGCAGTATTATAAGTGGCTTACTTGAGAAAAACAGTTATGAAATGATAGACGCTTCTTCTTTCGTTGGTGGGAAGGATTATCTTTCAAAGATATGGGGTTTGCTAATAGGCGTACCCGTAGGTATAGCGATTGTTACTAATTCTATGACCAAAAAGACGCTAGCTAATATCTTCTACGAACTGGGAGTTATGAATTCTCACGGTAAAGATACGATAGTCATTAAGACAGATGACTTTGATATTCCATCTGATTTTGTAAGAACAGAGTACATCAAATACAATCATAGTTTCAAGGATAACTTCAAGAAATTTATTTCTAGTTTGGAAGATCAAGTAGAATATTATAATACTATGGCTTATGCAACAGAGGCAAACCCTGCCCTTACATTCGATTATAATCGAAGAGCATATCTATTAAGCAATAACCCGGATTTCTATAAAGAAATAGAAAAGCTAATCTTAGATAAGACTATAGATGCACAAACTAAATTCAATATAAAGTCTTTTTTGAGAGTATGTAAATAAAAGGGTAGATTGATTCAATTGTATCCAAATCTCCTATCTAAAACTCTTTAATACTGAGATTTTATGAGCCTAATTTAGTCTTATAAGTATCATTGCCGTTACAATGCTCTTGTATAGCAAACCCATAAAAAATTTATTCGTAAAACAACCCTTGCAATCAATCAGCCAAGCCTCACTGTGGAAATACCGTGGGGCTTTATTTGTTCCGGGTGTGGGTGCTTAGCCTCTTTACCAATAGGTAATTGATTAAAGTGAATATACCGACAAGCGGTATCCATGATACAAGCATAAGAATATCTTTAGGGCTACTATATCCTTGCTCTGGGAAAAGAATGAAAACCAATGCCACTATCTGCAAACCAAAAGTGATCACATTGTAAATAAACTCACGTTTGCCAGCCTGCCTTTTGCCCCATAGGTATCCAGTAAGTATATTCGTTATCACCAACTGCCCGAAAGCAGTTATCACAGGGGTTTCTCCAATATAATTAGATGTCACAAAATAAATAATCGATATGCCGAAGATAAGCCATCCTGCGATGTGGGCAGCTTTATACAGTTTGCTGATAGGGCGAATATTTGATTTTTTTGCCGTTCGGCTGGCGAGTCTTTTCCAGTCCATTGCCACATCACGCCTTTTCTTTGTCTCTGTAGATATTGATCAGCAGGCCTAGAAGGAATAGATTGAGTATCATATTAGTACCGCCGTAACTCATAAACGGTAGAGGTATACCCATCACAGGCATTACCCCAATCACCATACCGATGTTTATCAAAATATGATAGAAAAGCATAGCACCTATCGCGAAAGCAATCACCGAGTAGAATGGTCCCGTGGACTGAATCGCCAGCCTGAGACATCTATAGACAAGCAAGCAGTGCAGCAATATTACAATAACACCGCCAACGAAACCGAACTCTTCTGTAGGTACGGAATAAATAAAGTCAGTCCACTGCATCGGTATATACCGAAGCTGGGTCTGTGTACCTTCCAGATAGCCTTTTCCCCATAATCCGCCAGAACCCACTGCCGTTTGGGACTGAATCACATTATACCCTTTACCTTGTGGATCAGACATGGGGTCGATGAATGAATCAATCCTGTTCTTTTGGTGTGGCTCTAGATTATCATATACTATAGGTGCGGCGAATCCCGCAACTACGAACATCCCAATAACAACTATCTTGGCCCAGATCCTGCTTTTAATAAATAATGCGATAAATCCTAAAACCGATGCTGTAATAACGAATATAGCTTGGTCATTTATAGAAGCAATGATAAGGATAGGCATCGATACGACCATAAATATAAACAGCAGACTAAAGCCTGACCAATAAAGAATACCCAGGAATATGATACCGAGAACAGAAGCCGAGCCGATATCGGGCTGTAACACTATCAATCCCAGAGGTACAGCTACTATTAGCCCGCATATAAGAAGATCCTTTACTTTATTGATATCTGTTTTAGGCCGGGCAAGCCAATACGCTATCATCATGATAACACCCAGCTTTGCCATTTCGGCAGGCTGAATTGATAAGCCACCTACCACAAGCCAGCCTTTCGTACCATAGACCGCTTTACCGACAACAAGTACAGCCCCGAGCAGAGCCACAGCTATCCCATAAACCGCGAAGGTACTATACTTTATGATATTCTTCGGAAGGAACGCTACTACAAGCATTATCACAAAACCGATACCTGTAGATATCAGTTGCTTGGTAAAAAGTGTAGCGCTTGTTTCCGTTGCGGTAGAGCTATATATAGACAATAAACCGATTATTATCAAGCCCAACGCTACGGAAAATGTCTTAAAATCAAAGACGATGAAACGCTCACGTTGATCGATACTTACATTAAGGTCTTTTGTCAGCATCTATTAATCCTCGGTCCGGCTGACTTTAACATTGGGATCTGGCGTTCTGGATGCAAAGTTTTGGTTTGGCCTTCCTATAGGCATAGGGTCGGGGAAAACAGTCTGCACTGTAACCGCAAAAACAGAATCCTGTTCCAAAAACCCCGAATACGGTATGATAGTCGCATTTTCTCTATAATTGTTATCACCGTATAATACAAGATGACCTTTCGGGATATCGGAAGGCAATCCGTGGATTACTTTTGATATCAAAAGATCCCCGCTTCTGAGACCATAGGTATCGGGAAATTCCTGACCAACTACGGTCAGCACGTAATTATCCCGTATCATATCGGAATATCTCACATTCAGAAGAGATAGGATAGCAAACGTACCGATCACAACAAGTGTCCTTTGCTTCTCATCGCCACCATATCCGAAAATTTTTAGAGTTACATAAAACGCAACTGAGAAAGTCAGGATAAAAAGGATTTTTCTTGCCCATACCTGGCTTTCAGGCCATAGGGTAGAAGGCAGTACATACATACCAACACCAAGCAGTACAACCGCAATACCGATATGCCAGTACCGAGTAGCTAAAAGTCCTAAACCAGGCCAGAGTCTGTTCAGAAACTGCAAGAGCCAGAACCTTGTGATACCACCTCTTACCCTGGCGTTTGTTTTAACCGGGCTATCATTGGCGCTGTTGTTTTTTACCGTATCAGGGGTAAGTATCAACAATGGTTTTACGATAGAATAAATAAAAGCTATGAGAACAAGCCCTACGCCAATATACACCTGCCGTATCGGCCCTGAGTGATCACCCAGTGATACAAAGGAAAGATAGAATCCGGCTATGTAAATCACAAAAGTTATAACCGTATCAACCCATTTTTTATGTGAGGCAAACCCTAATCCGGGTTGCAGGAAATTAAGCAGAGAGATATACCATCTATATCTAAACAAATACTCTTTTGAAGGGTTTTCTCCGCCTTTATCGATTTGATTTTCAGACAAGCTCATGCCCCGTGATAAGTTTTAATACATGGCGGTATTTATCACTTGTACTTTCTACTATCTCATTAGGCAATCTGGGTGGGGCTTTTTCTTTGTCCCATCCTGTAGATTCAAGCCAGTCTCTCAGAATCTGCTTGTCGTAATTGATCCTTTTTTGGCCAGGCTTCCAGCCGCTATCTATATCCCAGAACCTTGAGGAATCAGGGGTAAGCGCTTCATCTATCAATATAACCTTGCCTGTATCTGGCAAAAGGCCAAATTCAAACTTGGTATCGGCAAGAAGAATCCCTTTTTTCTTTAAAGTATTCTTACCGAAATCAAAAAGCTCAATAGCTTTATCCTTTAAATGATCGGCATTGATATCTGCATCATGCTCATTACAGAAAACTTTAAGTATTTCTTTGTATTGATTGTAATCTATATTGATATCATGCCCTACCTCGGCCTTTGTAGAAGGAGTAAAGACCGGCTCTTCTAATTCTGTGTCTTTTGGAAGGCCGGCAGGCAACTTATTACCGCCTATCGCTCCTGTGGATTCATATTCCTTCCATCCGCCGCCCGTTATAGCTCCTCTCACTATGAATTCGATAGGTAGAGTGATAGCTTTTTTTGCAAGCATCGATCGGCCAGTGAGCTCGGATGAGTACTGCTGTACTTTTTCCGGCAGAGATGTTATTTGAGTACTGATGAGATGATTATCAATAATATGATCTGTATTCCTGAACCACCACTCGGAAATCTTATTCAAAATGATACCTTTATCAGGTATCAGATCAGGCATTATATGATCAAAAGCGGATATCCTATCGGTGGATACGAAAAGTACAGTCTCCCCCAAATCATAGATATCTCGCACCTTCCCCCTTTTGGGTTCTGGCAGACCTGGAAGAGACATATATAGATTATCGTTGTTTACTGAAGGCATCAATCAGTTAGCTTTTCTTTTGAAAAAATCGAATAGTAAACGCACGCCTACACCTGACCCGCCAATACCATTATATGAGTCCTTGGTTTTATTGAAAGCGGATCCCGCAATATCAATATGTATGTATGGATAGTCGGTGAATTTCTCTAAGAACTTACCTGCTGTAATTGCCCCGGCGAGCCTACCACCTATATTTTTCATATCCGCGATATCGGATTTGAGCAGTTCCGCATAGTCATCCCAAAAAGGGAATTCAGCGATTCGCTCATGTACACTGTGTCCAGATTCTTTCAAGCTTTCCATATAATGGCGGTCCGCGTTACCCATAGCTACAACGCCCTGTTTGCCGATAGCCGCCGCCGCCGCACCTGTAAGTGTAGCACAGTCAACCACTAGTTCTGGATCGTAGTTTTTAGCCCAGCTGAGAGCGTCGGCAAGTATCATACGACCTTCAGCATCTGTATTCAACACCTCAACAGTCATCTTGTTATGCATTGTGATGACATCGCCGGGTACATAGGCATTACCGTCAGGTCGGTTATCAGTAGAAGGCACAATAGCTATAACATGTATATTCAGCTTCGCTTTAGCTATCGCGTAAATGGCCCCTGATACCGCAGCCGCCCCGCCCATATCAGACTTCATAAAGTCCATACTGTCAGCAGTGGGCTTCAAGCTCATCCCTCCAGTATCATAAACTACCCCTTTACCTACCATAACATAGGGTTTTGCATTGGTAGCACCTTCGGGCTTATATTCCATTATAGAAAAACGGGGCTCTTCAATAGAACCAAGATTGACAGCCAAAAGGCCGCCCATCTCTTCTTTTATAATCCTCTTCTTGTCAAAGACCTCTATTGATATTCCGGCCTCTTCACACATAGCCTCAAACTCTTTAGCCATCTGAGGGGCTGTCATGTACATATTCGGCTCATTAACAAGATCCCGGGCTTTGTAAACGCCTTGAACCTTAGCTGATAGCTCATCGATATCGCTCTGAGTCGCGGTACCTGAAAGATGAACAGACTCAAACCGGTTGCTTTTTTTGTCCTTGTCGCTAAAATATTTCAGGAACTGATATTTCGAGAGTCCGTAACCTTCGCAGAAAGCCAAACCGTTCTCTTTTTCATCAGTATGATCGATTACAGAAACAGATTTGCTTTTATACTCGCTTGTGATTGTCGCAATCTTATCAGCTGTTTTTCTTATTTTCTCATTTTTGAGATCGGTCGTAGCGGTAGTATCAGCTATAACCACTGCTATAACAGTTCCGGCTTCTCTTAGGATAACATGATCTTTTTCAAGCTCCATAGTACTGGTTATCGCGTCGGACTGTGCTTTGTCTAATCCAGAAATGGCAGATGGATTAGTACCTTTATTAATAATATGTACGGTGTCGTTTTGGTTATGGGAATCAGAAAGGTGGATATTCATTGTATTATGTTTGAATGAGTTTTCAGTTCAATACTACAGTACGAAATTAAGGTATATAGATTGAATATGAATATCTCATTAATTGTAAAGGTTCATAGCATAAGCTTTTTGATTCTATCAGGATAGTCCGTCACAACACATTTTATGCCGAGTGCGATCATTTCCTTATAAGTATCGGCGGAGTTTATACCGTAAACCCCTACAAGCACATCACTTGCTTTTGCCTGCTCCATTAACCCATTATTACATTCTTCTGTTGAGCACACAAGAGCCTTTATACCAAGTTTGTCTTTTAATTCAAGTATAGGAGTTGTATCACCCGGGATTTTTATAGCAGCGGTATTCACGTTATCATAATTCTTGTTGATAGCTTCAAGTATCCTGTAATCAAAGCTACCGAATAGAGTATAGTCCAGATATCGGTGTTCTTTTACTTTCTCAACTATCTGAATCGCCCTTTTTACGATACCGTCTGAAAAATCACTTTTTATCTCTATCATCAGATAAGTCTTATTCTTGACTAACTCCAGTATATCATCCAACAGAGGCGGCCTGCTGTCTAATAATCGGGATGTATTTTCAAAGTCTTTTTCCCAAAGATTGATCTCAGTTCCATCACTGGCAACCGAAACGTCGTCATGGTAGGAATATACTTTACCGTCACTACTTAGCCTGATATCGGTTTCTATCATATCGGCACCTTCCTCTATGGCTCTTTCATAAGCTAAGAGTGTATTTTCGGTAACAAGACCGCTCGCCCCCCTGTGGGCTGCCAAAAAAACACCATCTTTTCTGGCGAAATCCTCTAAATTTTCCATTCTGGACTATAGTTTTATAATTTGCAGCTGATACGATCGCAATTAATTTCGTAATATAGTATATTAGTATCTTAATGGGTACGGATTCGTCTCATTTATTTTTTAAATAGACACACTAACTCAACTGAGAATACCATAATGACTTACAAAGATAAATTTTCTAGCGAGGAATGGTCATCTTTGACTCATACCCCGCTATTGATATTTCAGGCTGTAGCAGGGGCCGACGGTAAAATCGATAAGAAAGAAAAAAAAGCATTCTCTAGTGCTTTAGCTTCCAATAATATATCTCAGCCACTTTCCGCAGAGGTATTAGAATCAGCAAAAAGCCAGTTTTCTGAATCTGAAACTATCCCGGATTATACTCTATCGGATATCGCTTTAAAACTTCAACAAGTTGATGAAGCTTTAAAGGGTAATATCGAACAAGATGATTCTCTTAATTTTAAGAAAACAATGATGGCTTTAGGCCTTCACGTTGCTAACAGTTCCGGTGGTTTTTTCGGTTCTAATTTATCCGATGATGAAGTAAACGCACTTAAAAAGGTAGGTAGCTACCTCAATCTTTCAGTTACGCAACTTCAGCAAAGCCCTACTGTACAGGAACTTGCCGATAAGTTAAAGTAGTAGCTTTCCATTAATCTCGGGAGATATCGTCATGACATACAAACCGCTTTTCAGTGAGAAGGAATGGGATACTATAAAGATATCCGTTATGAGGATATTTAGAGCTGTTGCAGGGGCAGATGGAAATATCGACACTAATGAGCAGCTCGCACTTAAAAAGATTACAGAGAATGCAGTCTGGATAGAAAACGGCTTTGTAAGAGAAGTCATAGATGATATCTCAATAGATATTCCTGGTAATTTCAGGAAATCCATATCCGACCAAAGAAATTTCAGAGAAGGTATGAATGATCTATTGGTCATTTTTGATAAGTCCGGTATTGAGCAGAGAATTATAGTCGGTTTCAAAAAAGCATTGATAGCCATTGGCTTTTATGTGGCAAACATAAGCGGTAGCGACTACGATGAGAAAATGGTAAGTACAGAGGAAGCAAACGTACTAAAAAGCTTAACAGGCATTTTAGGCCTTACTGCTAATGATTTAAGGGAGAAGCCAAATATCCAGAGTTATATGGAAGTCTTTGCAGGTGTTTCAAAATAATCTCTTACTTTATACATTGATCAGACAGCTTTTTTATGACCGAAAAATTTGAACCCAATCATTTTACCAGCTCAGGAGCGAAAGAATTAGACAAAGCTGATAATTTGAATCACTTCAGAGAAAAATTCCATTTCCCTAAAATGGAGAGTGGAGAAAAAGTAGTTTATCTTTGCGGAAACTCCCTGGGCCTACAACCAAAATCTGCGGAAGAAGCTGTAGCCAAGGAAATGGAGGACTGGAAAAAGTACGGTGTCGACGGCCACTTTATGGCGAGAAATCCGTGGAAGGAGTATCACGCTTTACTGACCGAACCTTTAGCCGAGATTTTAGGCGCAAAGCCAGTTGAAGTGGTAGCGATGGATACGCTTACCAACAACCTGAATTCTATTCTTATATCCTTCTACAGGCCAGAGGGTAAGAGGCGCAAGATAATGATCGAAGGGAAAGCTTTTCCGAGTGATATCTACGCGGTCGAATCACATATCAGACTGCATGGGCTGAATCCGGAAGAATGCCTTATAAAGTTATTCCCTAAAGATGGTGAGGCTTACCTTAGAACTGATGATATTCTCACTGCTATAAAGGAAGCAGGCGAAGAGCTGGGCACTGTTATGTTCGGGGCTGTCAACTATTACTCAGGTGAGTTTATGGATCTTGAAGCCATA
This sequence comes from uncultured Hyphomicrobiales bacterium, assembly GCA_964462685.1. GTDB lineage: Bacteria > Bacteroidota > Ignavibacteria > Kapaibacteriales > UBA2268 > CAYWYR01. The sequence goes on from CAYWYR010000015.1 coordinate 74,949, forward strand.
ACCAAAGCAGCCCATGCTGTAGGAGCTTACGCAGGGTTCGATCTAGCTCATGCTATAGGTAATCTTCCCCTGAATTTACATGAAAACGAAGTAGATTTCGCGGTATGGTGCAGTTATAAATATCTTAATGCGGGCCCGGGAGCTACAGCAGGCCTTTTTGTTCACGAAAAACACGCATACTCATTCGATATACCAAGGCTAGCTGGCTGGTGGGGGCACGATACGAAAAAACGTTTTTTGATGGATCCTGATTTCGAACCTATGCCAGGAGCAGAAGGTTGGCAAAATTCCAACCCCGCAATTTTACCTATGGCATGCAAAAAGGCATCACTGGATATTTTCGCCGAAGCTGGAATCAGTAATCTTAGAGACAAGTCGTTAAGACTGACAGCATATCTAGAACAGATGCTTATTAACATAGGCGATGCCAGTATCGAGATTATTACCCCAACGGACCCGGAAAGGCGAGGCGCACAGCTATCGATAAGAGTAAAAGACGCTGATAAATCACTCTATGACACTATCACAAATGAAGGTGTTATCTGCGACTGGAGAGAGCCCGATGTGATAAGGGTTGCCCCTGTGCCATTATACAATTCATTTTATGATGTATTTAGATTCACTGAAATACTCAAGAAAGTACTTAAAGATTAATTGAGCCGAATAAAGAAAAAAATCTGTTTTACCTCTGGGGATATTAACGGTATCGGCTTAGAAACTTTTTTAAAAGCCTTTTCCGATGGTGCTTTTGACTCTTCCAAAATTTCACTGATAACTAATTCTGAAATATTAGCAGAGACAGCCGAACATCTTTATTATGATCTCATTATAGAAGCTGAAATAGCCAATATTGCCGGACGCAGTTTCTCAATTGTGGAATGCACTACATATCCAGAACTGGATTTCGGAAAAATATCTAAAGATGCAGGTCTTTTGGCCGGTGAATCAATAGAAAAGGCAGTTTCCTGCTGTTTATCAGGCGAGCAAGATGCTATGGTGACTCTTCCAATACAAAAGGAAAGTGTTTATCTTGCCGGATGGACTTATCCGGGTCATACAGAAATGATCGCCTCAAGGTGTGGCGTCAAGGATCCCCTAATGATAATGGAAAGCAAGGGCACACGCGTTTGTCTGCTTACCATTCATATACCGTTAAAGGATGTACCTAATTATATCACACCATATCGTATAAAATCCATTACTGAAAAATTTATCAGATCTGTAAATAGTGATTTTGGGGTGGATAAACCCCGAATTGCCCTATTAGCATTGAACCCACACGGCGGGGAAAACGGCAGCATCGGTACAGAGGAGCTCGACATCTACAATGCTACTATTGATGAAATCAATGGTTATTCCAATGATGAATATGTTGTTGAAGGACCATTCCCGGCTGATGGTTTTTTCGCACATGGAGCTTATAAGAAATACGACGGCATAATAGCTAGTTATCATGACCAAGGGCTGATACCGCTGAAGCTATTGGCAGAAGGCGGCGGGGTTAATTATACTGGTGGTTTGCAGATTATCAGGACATCCCCTGACCACGGTACAGCGATGGATATCGCAGGTAAAAACATATCCAATCCGCAAAGTCTGGTTGACGCATACAATCTTGCGTTTCAGATATCGGATAACAGAAACAACAGGTAAAAATATGAAGCTTAGGAAAGAGCATCTGGAGATTTTAAGAGATAAGAAAATACTTATAGTTGATGATATTCCAGAAAACCTCAAAGTCCTGGGAACACTTCTGCGTAAAACAGGAGTTGATATCTCCATAGCTGTCAACGGTGAAAAAGGGGTTGAAATCGCAAAGACGATTGTGCCAGACCTTATACTGATGGACGTTAATATGCCGGTTCTAACAGGCTATGATGCATGTAAGTTAATTAAGGAAGACCCTGATATCTGTGATATTCCGCTGATATTTCTTACGGCAAGGGATGATCGCGATGATATGATCAATGGTTATAATCTGGGAGCGATAGATTATATCACAAAGCCATTTAATCATACGGAGCTGATTATGAAGCTCGTCAACTATCTCACATTAAGGCAGCGATCTGTTGAGTTGGAGGAATCCAATAGGCAATTAAAAGCAGCGGATGCAGCTAAAAACAAATTCGTTTCTATCATATCCCATGATTTGCGAAGCCCTATGGGTGGTATTTTAGGGCTTACCAGGATCCTGAATGAAGATGCGGACAGTCTGACAAAAGAAGAACGAGAAGAGTTTACGTCCTCAATCTACCAGACCCTAAGAAGACAGTACAACTTTATGGAAGATCTGCTGAAATGGGGTAATATGCAGATCGGCAGGTATGAACTAAAACCTGATGAGATTGACCTGACAATGTTCATAGAAAATATAAAAGAACTTTACAGTTCCAATATTATGAATAAAGAAATAGACTTTATTGTAGATATTGAAAAAGGACTAGCTATAAATGTCGATACCACGATGTTCAATTCCGCCCTCACGAATATCGTATCAAACTGTATAAAATTTACTCCTCAAAAAGGTGTTATATCTATTAAAGCCAACTCCGATGATACAGATAATGTTCACATTTCTCTCAAAGATTCCGGAGTGGGGATGGAGCAGGTAATAGCCGATCATATTTTTGACCCCGAGCACTTCCATACAACCAAAGGTACTGAGATGGAAGGCGGATCAGGGCTTGGTATGGTACTGGTAGGTGATGTGATAAGAATACATAACGGAAGTATAAAAGCTATAAGCCATCCAGGGAACGGTACCGAGTTCCGTTTGATTATCCCCAAGAAAGTCAATATAGAACCATCTTATAATTAATTATTTTTAATGTAACCTTTCCAAGGTAATAATTGTTAAATGTAAAAACCGTGATTATTGTAATCGATCTTAAGCAAGGCGAGGCAAACCCATGAAGATTATCTATACTATAATTGTCTTGATTACAGCTGCTTCTGTTACTCTGGCAGACGGTTTTTTCATCTATAGCGGGGTTGGGCTGGGCCTAAATACTTCCACGGTCGCCACTACTGCCAATATCATATCCCACGGCGTTGAAGATTCTGAGGGTTTTGGTGATGGTGAGTTTTCCGATGCGGCACTAATGGCATCCAATCTGTTTATGGATGGCCCAGGCGGCAATGCGTCATTCGGAGTAGATCTGAAAGGTGGATATGAGTTTGAAGATAGTGAATGGTCGCTTTATACAAGTATTGTTTTCCTATCTCTCAACATAGATCAGAATATAGTAACAACATTACAGGCACCAGCCGGTAATGGTGATATTATGTTCTCCTCAGTCGCAGTTGGAACTGGGTATGATATATTGGATGAAAATTCACAGTTACAGATAACTATGGAGTTTGGGGGTGCTTATAATTATATGTCAACATTCGGCTTCGATGATGACGGAAGTGATGCTAATTGGCATTCACATTTTTTAGGCACACATATAAACCCTAGCGTAAGCTACAGGTTCGAAAAATCAAATATCAGGGCATATTTACAGAATAATCTGTTCATCCCAATAATGCAGTTGAGTTCATCAGGTAACACAGATGTAAGAATAGGCCTGCGGGACCGTATAGTCTATATGCCAACCATAGGCTTGCTATGGTCATTTGGGGGATAAAATATCATCTTTTATCCGGTTTTTCCATTACCGTTCCGCAATTGTCACACGTCCTTTTATCCTTATCCGAGAAGAATGCTTCCATAGCCACTGGGAGCTCTTTAACAATATCACTCATAGGAAACTCCGTTCTCCAGAGCTGATTATGGCAGTTTTCGCAATACCATTCGAGTGCGTCCATCATCCCTGGTTGCCTTTTCTGTTCTATTACCAGCCCAACGGTATTTGCTGGCCTCTGTGGTGAATGCGGTATCTTTCCTGGAAGCAGGAATATTTCCCCTTCCTGTATATTGACATCATGGAATTCTCCATCGTCTATAATCTTAACTGTTATATCCCCTTCCACTTGATAGAAGAACTCCGGTGTTTCGTTATAATGATAGTCCTTTCGGCCGTTAGGGCCGCCAACGACCATAATTATCATTTCGCCTTCGGGATATACCTCTTTGTTACCTACAGGTGGCTTCAGCTTGTCCCGATTTTCATCTATCCATTTTTGGAAATTAATCGGTGCTATTTTTTGTGTTGATACTGCCATATTTTATTTATTTTGTTTTGATTATGGGTCATTGAAAGGATCGGACTTGTAGTTCTGCTTCTGCAAATATCTTATTCTATAATTGATACCGATAAACGGGTTGAGGTTCATTGTGCCGTGTTCTATCTCATCGAAAAGAGGTTCGCCAGCTCGGCCGTCATAATATCTTAATCGCCATTCCAGCTTAGCGAATGCTCCCCAATTCTTACTAAGTCTAAGCTCGTAACCGAGATTTATCTGCATTGCAAATGCTGGATTAAGATCTAACGCATTGTCTGTGTTTCCGTTTTTATCGGGAATATCAGTACGAGATTCGTCATTTCTCATACCCCACACGCCCCAACCAAATTCTCCGAACAGCCCCTCATACCTTATGAGCAGCCTAGGTCCGATCCAAAACTCATTATTGTCCCCTTCGATTGTGCCGCTGGTTACTGCGGTTCCGGTAGGTGAAATAGAATCGAACATCGCCGCCCTGTTAGATCCGTTATCATACCTAATAAAAGCACCTACCTCAATATATTCATTTATCATGTAATATCCGTAAATATCAAGACCAAGGCCGTAATCGAAAGTTAGCCTTTCGCCACGCTCGTCCCCTATCTCCGGCTTTACCTGTTGCTGGAACATATTGACGGTAAAAGATGCCCCGAGTGAAACCCTTTCATTATATACAGCTGGTCTCAAAGCGTCAGCTTTACTCATTGTAAAAGCTATATAGATAACAAGAAAGATTAATCTTATCATTTGGGTTTATCATTGTGGCAAATGCGATATGATAAGATAACAAAAAAAGACCTACTTGCAGTGAACTGCCAGCAGGTCTATTTGGAGGATGGTTTGTCATGAAGTCCTTACGGACTTTATATAAAACGTGAGTGTTTAAGCCTTATTGCGGAGTTATCGAAAATAGTTATACACCTATAGATTTTATAGTTGATGTATAAATATTAGCTTCTTTTAAAGTTGAGGGCGGGGTGAGTAATTCATATCTTATACTGATAATAGATATTTATTTAAACTTAATAATTATAATATCAAGATCGATCTTCCCAAAATCACTGGATTCCTCGGTGCTGCGCACTCTCGGAATGACGACGAGAACCACACCCAGGTTCTGTTGTCTAGACTCCAGAACCTGACCTCGCAAGCGAGCTACATTAAATTTCTTGTCATTCTGAGGAAGTGTCATACTGGGCTTGTCGAAGTGTAGGGGCACTGCCGAAGAATCCCTATTGCAATGATAGCAATACGCCGAATTGGCATCAACATTAATTTAATACAGCATTGGATTGCAGGCTATATTCGATGCCTCATCTTATCAATTCTAGGAATGAGAGATTCTGTCCATATTTGTATCTGAGAAAGTAGTTCTATCCTACTCCTTCACAAGACTGTGGGAAGCAATACCTGAATCGCTTATGATCCTTGCGGTATATGAACCCGGCGAAAGGGAGCTTAGGTCTAGTTCTACTTCTGTCAAAGGTGATTCGAACTGCTCTACCAGAACTATACCGCCGCGAGTGTTTACTATCTCTACGCTGTTAAAGGGAGTGTTTGAGCTAATGGTAGTTACACCTTTTTTCACGGGATTTGGATAAACTGATATACCGCTGATGGTTTCCTCATCTACGCTTACAATGTTCATATCTATCACTGCAGTTCCAAAATTAACGAAACCTGTACTCTCATGATATGTCAGTTGTGCCCCTGAAACAAGAATATGAAGACTTTTTGTCTCCCTCATTTCTTCTATATTCCATAAGGATAAGTACGAATATGAGTTTACCAGATAATTCCCTTCGTTACTGAATCTCGTATTGTGAATATGCATATCATAGGGATTGAATACTTCCTTTATCTCACGAGAATCGAAATCATACAGAGTAATATACCGAAGGTCGTTCTCGCCATCGTCTATATCAAGGCTGCCTTTTAGCATCAGCAGGTCTTTGTCTTTGGGGCTGAACTCGGCGTAAGGAATATTCGGGAATCTCATCAACTCTTCCATCGTCTCGGTATCGAAGATGATAGTAAATTTCGATCGAGGGTGATCGCATGATCCTGAAAGCAGTGTGCCGTCAGCAGAGAAACTTACTCCGTCCATCATCGCCCGAGTACCGTATTTGTCAATCACAGGGTTACCCTGCCAATGTCCCCATTTCTCTGTCTCTAAGTCAAGGAGTACTATCCCGAACTGGCCGGCTGCTATTGCTACCTTTTTTGAATCAGGGCTGAATTTAGCCATATAGAATATAAAATCCTTAGAAGGTAATATCGCGATCTCTGAGATTCTTTCCCAGGTAGCTACATCCCAGACCGATACCCTGTCAGCCGTGCCGGAGAGCATCAACGTACCATCATCGGAAAAATCAATCGCTCTAATTGTCTTACCCCGGCCTTCGAGTTCGTTCAGTATCTCGCCTGTTCGGGCATCTAAAATGTATATTGTGTTGTATTCATTGCCGCTTGCTATGATCGTACCCTCTGGGTTCATATCGGTTGAAAGAGCACCCGAAATATCTGTGTACCAAATCAGTCCTGGTATATCAGGCCACTGGTAGGGTTGGGAGTGGGCTATAGCACCTGCCGCTATTAGGGCTATGGCTGTTAAAAAATATTTTACTTTCATGGGGTTACCTCAAGGTATAAGAATGACTAATAGCATCGACAACACTAATATATGATTAAAGAAGAGTAATGCAAATTTACAATAGTATTTAATAAAGCGTTAACAATTGAAGTATCAACTATTCTTGTCGGCAAACGGTTTATGGTTAAACCCCAAAATGTGAACTTGACATCTGAAAACAAAGGAACAGTGATATTACCGTAAAGATTATATGTTTCATTATCCTTTATCCTACTCCTTCACAAGACTGTGGGAAGCAATACCTGAATCGCTTATGATCCT
>CAYWYR010000016.1:0-79456 GCA_964462685.1 uncultured Hyphomicrobiales bacterium
TTTAATAGATTTACGGCCTTATAATCAAACAACACCATATTCTTGCCAGCCAATAACGAATCTAATTTATCTCTATCTAACGACTTTGTAAACATACTATCGGTATATATAGTATCTATATCCTGTATGCTATCCTTTAATTCTGATAGATCGACAAACTTTGTTGCACCTTTAATGAGGATATAAAATTTATCTGCGTGGCTATGCCTTATTACTGCTGATTTTGCCTCATTATATTGGATATCTGATTGCTCTGTTTTGATAGCTTTGATCGCTTCTAAAGAATTGAATAGCATAACAGGTTTATCGGTAGCAAAAGCCAAACCCTTAACAAACGACAGGCCTATCCTGAGCCCTGTAAAAGCGCCAGGGCCGTTCGAGATTAAATATGCATCTACATCTCCGGCCGATATACCAAGACTGCCAAGCAGGTCACTTAATGATTTAGCCAAAAGTCTGTCGTGGCTGTTTTTGGTATAATGATTAGTCTCGCAAAGTATTATAAGATTATTATTTACCTCATACTTGGCGATAGCAACAGAGAGAACGCTACCTGTTGTTTCGATAGAGACAAGAAAACCGTCTTTCTTACCATCTAAAATATCTGAATCGATATCTTCTGTAGGGTCTGTAATTTCTCGGCTTACTGATATGGCATCCATCAGAATATACTCCAATTCCATACTTCAAAAAGCTCTGCGAAGGCAAGCAACACAAATGCGAGAATATTCAATGTTATGAAGAACGGCAGAAGCCATTTCACCCAATCTTTATAATTGATTTTCGATAATGAAAGTAGCCCCATCGTAACCCCCGAAGTCGGTATTATCAGATTTGATATGCCATCCCCGAACTGATATGCGAGGACAGCGGTTTGCCTGCTTAAACCTAAGACATCTGCCAAAGGAGTCATTACGGGCATTGTAAGAGCGGCCTGCCCCGATCCGGATGGAACTACAAAGTTTATACCTGACTGAACAAGAAACATAATATTCGCATTAATCCAATTAGGCATATCACCAGCGGAATTAGCGATAGCGAAAAGTACAGTATCTATGATTTTTCCCTCATCGGCTATCAGAAGGATGGCTTTTGCAAAACCTACAAGAAGTGCCGGATGAACCATATCCTTTACCCCACTGATAAAACTAGCTACCATATCATCTAGACTGATCTTAGAAACAGCGGCTGAAATCAACCCCAAAAGTAGAAAAAGAGCACTTATCTCCTCAATATACCAGCCCAGCTTCATAGAACCTATGATAAGAACGATTATAGCTGCAACAAAAAAGATTATCACGAATGTTTGAGCTGTACTCATCGTCTTTTCTTGAGAGCCTAAGATTTCGGTTGCCTGGAAATCCCTGGATCTATTTATTCTACTAGCGTACCGCATTACAAAAGCAATGGCGGCAGTAGTGAACAAAGCCCAAACTACAAGCCTGTAGGCAGTGCCAGATAGTGGTTGCAAGTCCGCTATTCCCTGTGCGATCTGTAAAGTAAATGGATTGACGAATGCACCCGCAAACCCGGCTCCTGCACCCAAAAACGGTATCGCCAAGCCTACGAACTTATCATATCCGAGCCTTTCGGCAAGTGGGATGGTGATCATTACAAAGAGTAATGTCTCTTCTGCCATACCGAAGGTTGCACCGCAGATAGAGAATACAAGCATGAGCACTGGTATAATAGCAGTACGCAGCAATTTGTTTTTCTCCGATATCTCCAGTAACCTGAATAGACCAGTATTAATAGCCCCGGTGGCGTTTATAATAGAGAACACACCGCCCAATAGTAGTATAAAAGCAATTATGCTAGAAGCGGATACAATACCCTTTAAAGGATACATCAAGAAATCCCAGAATCCTACTGGGTTAGGATTTACCTCTGTATAAGAGTTAGGTATTACTATTTCCTTAGTAAGCGATTCGTCCACCCCATAAGTAATAACTTCCCGTTCAAAATTTCCTGAAGGAAGTATCCAAGTTAGCAAAGCAACCAAAACCATTACTCCGAATATGAGTATAATCGAATCCGGGAACTTTTTCGTCATACTGGAGTTTCTGTTGTTGCTCATATATCAATCAGTTGGTAACAAATCTTGTTCGGAGTTAAGAATTGACTTATTTTTAAATCATGCCAAATCAATACCCCGACAAATTAATAAATGTGTTCCAGTTTCTTCACTGGACAGGCCAGGATATACTTTATCTCGATGAAAAACAGAGAGAGTCTATTGCCAATATTGCGAATGCCAATAGTAATGATGAGATTAATAGCAGAAGACATAAGAATCAGTCGCAAATAGAAGAGAAAGCTGAAGATAACCGAAAGCCTAGCCAAATCGATAATCAATCTTACCCTGCACCGTCAGGTATGGACAAAAAAGATACTGCACAAAAGCGGCTTTCCAAAAGTGAAATGCAGAATGAATTTTTGGCAGCCGTTAAGAAAAAAGAAAGAGACATAGAGTTGGCAAAAGAATTGAAAGAAAGTATTTCTGAAGTAGAAACAAACAAAGACAAATCTGATAACGTTGATAAGGACTGGATCAATAAAACCACACTCCCACAATTAGATGAGGCGATTAACAGCTGTGTGGCCTGCAAATTAGGTTACACAAGGAATGAGTTCGTATTCGGGGAAGGTAATCCAAATGCATCGATAATGATTGTCGGTGAAGCGCCGGGTGCTGACGAGGACAAACATGGCAGACCTTTTATCGGTAGGGCAGGCAAACTACTGACTAAGATAATAAACGCTATCGGGTTTGACAGAGAAGAAGTATTTATCGCCAACGTGATTAAATGCAGGCCACCGGCAAACAGAAGGCCGGAGAAAGAGGAAGTAGCCGAATGCAAGCCATATCTTATCAAACAAATAGAGCTAGTAAAACCAGATTTTATAGTAGCCTTAGGTTTAACTGCGGCAGAATCACTTACTGGTAATAAATTCAAAATGAAAGATGTCAGGGGCAGTTTTCTTTCTTTTGAATCTGTGCCGCTTATGATTACCTACCACCCTGCCGCACTTCTCAGAAATCCGAACTGGAAGAAAAACGTATGGGAAGATATGCAGCTATTACTTGCCAGATATAATGAAATCCACCCTGAAGACAAAAGACAGGCTTCAACAAAAAAAGAGACCCAGTAAGGTCTCTTTTCATAAAGCATAGCTTAATAACTGTTCTTGTAACCAGTATTATCTAACTGAGAATTTCTTGACAGCACTGTAAACACCGCTATCGGCAGCAACAAAGAAATAATTACCAGCAGGTAACTGATCGGTTGCGATCTCGAGGTTGGATTGACCCATATCCAGTGATCCTTCAGCTACTCTTGTTCCGTTTACATCTAGCACAATGTACTCTGCATCTTTTATAGATGGAGATGCGAATTCAATACTGATGAAATCTGTGGCTGGATTTGGGAAAACGCTCCCGAATTCCACTCCTAAAGGATTTTCTGAAACGGATGTAGTACCTATGTCAAATATCTGTGTTATCTCTGCCTGAGGGCTGTTAAACCCAGTAACATAAATAAGATCCAGTATTACTTGTCCTTTGGGCGAACTAGGATCCAGTAGCAATTGGAGTTTGTTGTTATCACCCTGTTCAGAAGTTTCTCCTGGGCCTAATTCATGCTCCGGCGAAATGAAATAATACTGGCCGGTATTATGTTCCGCTGCTGGTATAGTAACACACTCAGCCCAAGGATAACCATAACAGTAATTCACAGTATATTGCTCTTCACTCACAACCCTTACCCCGGCATCAATTACCAACTTTTCGCTTGTGTTGTTTGTAAGGTAAACATAAGTGTTCGCCTCTACCACACCTTCACTAGGTATATCGTGTGTACTAACCGAATTTTCCAGACTCACCTCTAAACCTTGTGAGTTTGCCATAGTTACCATTGCTATCATCGCCACTAAGCAAGTAAAAAACTTGTTCATATATTCTCCGTATATTATATATTACATTATAGTAACAACAAAAATAGCTATCATGTTACACAAAACGCAAATCAAACTTTAGGAATCGCATGAAAAACATTACTTTATTAATATTATCAGCTCTATTTGGCTTCAGTTTTGGTTTATCAGCAGATAAAAGCGGTGAATCGCTCCCTGCTGTTGAACTGAAAAATCTGAAAGGCGAAAAGGTTGATTTTTCATCGCTTTCCAATGATGGCAAACCTATGGTAATAAACTTCTGGGCTACCTGGTGCAAGCCATGTATATCTGAACTTGATAATATCAACGATGTTTACGAGGATTGGCAAGATGAGACAGGCATAAAGATAGTAGCGGTATCAATTGATGATTCGAGAAACGTTAGAAGAGTAGCTCCTTTTGTGAAAGGCCGCGGTTGGGACTACGAGGTCTATACAGATGAGAACAGTGATCTTAGAAGAGCACTTAACATCAATAATCCGCCACACACTTTACTGATAAACGGTGAAGGCAAAATAGTCTGGGAACACAACGGTTATATGCCAGGCGATGAGGACGAGCTTTATAGAAAAATCTTAGAGTACACCAATCAGAATGAAGAACAGGAATAAGCGATAAAACTCGTTGCTTACCAGAGATACATCACTGAATAGAACCGGATGTATTAGAATCTTTTGTAGGCTCGGATTTTGGTTTATTGAACTGGATATTATCTAATTCTCTACTTGTTTGGTCGGGCTTTTTTGGGTCCGGCCTTTTCTTTAATCCTTCGTTCAGTCCCCTGCCGGATTTATTGAGGCGGTTGTCTTTTTTGAGTTCTTCGAGTATAGAGTCCAATATACCGTTGACAAAGACTTTGCTTTTATCAGTAGAGAATTTTTTAGAGATGTCGATAGCTTCGTTAATAGATACTTTAGGTGGGATCTCAGGGAAAAAGAGTAGTTCCACAGTTGCCATTTGCAGCAAAATCCTGTCTAGCTGAGCTATTCTTTCCAGCTCCCAGTTTTTTGCGTATTTATCGATTAGTTTATCAAGCTCTTCGCGGTTGGCAATAACTCTACGTACCAGCTCTTGGCCGAATTGTTTGTCTTCAGGCTTCCAGTTAATTGGTTTATCAGATTCAAGTTCGTAGATCTCCGATGGTTTCAGAAGCCTACCTTTAGGTTCTTCATAATCACCGAAATTGAACTTGCGGCCCATGATATGCGCGAAAAGGTTTTGCATATCCTCCCCGCAGATGTCTTTAGCCATAATAACCTGAAGAGCTTTTTCTCTTGCAAGGCGCCTTGTACCTTTAGCAACACTCTCTTTTGAGAGTTGGTATAGTTCAGAAAAATCCAAAGACATATATTAATCAGAGTACTGGTTGCAAAAGCGGTAAAACTATCAGAAGAATCCACACTGTAATTGTGTTCAAGATAACAAATAGGGCTTTGTAGATGGCAGTAATGCTAAAAAAAAATTATATTGATATACACAAAGCTATTTTTATCTTTGTTCTCACCTTCCTATGTACTGTAATTTCGAGAGCTCAGGACACGGTATCCGCAGAGAACCTGTACAGGGATTTTATAGTACTGCCCTTTCTGATATATGCCCCGGAAACAGGTTTGGCGGGGGGCCTGGGAGCTTATTATGTAAGCCATGACACAAACAACAGGGAAATATTCCCATACCCTGATGAAATCGAGTTCTACGTTCAGTACACACAGCGAAACCAGTATTCCGGTAAAGTAGAGCCAACTTTTTACTTCGATGGCGGATGGAGATTAAATGCCCGGCTCTCATTTCTACATTTCCCTGATTTCTACTATGGTATTGGAATAGATAGCCGTGAAGTGGACGAAGTTGAATATACAAGGGATAACTACATAGCACGTTTGACTCTGGAAAGAGCGCTCTACAGACATGCTGGAAAAGATGTTTATGGCGGATTAACGGTTCAAGCCAAGGAGACCAGTACAACAATAAGCCCCGAGACGTTAAAGTTCTTTGAAAACACCGCACCGGGTTTTGAAGGAAACAGTGTTTACAGTACTGGGCTTGCAGTAATTGCTGATTTTAGGAATAACGTATTCAGCCCAGATTCCGGATATTTTCTATCATCCGAACTGTTGTATCATGTCGCACAGGGCAGTCAGGACTTTAACTACCTTACTTTTTTCACAGATATGAGATATTTCATAGAACTTTACGGTAACACTGCCGGCCAAGGACATATACTTGGCCTTCAGAGTACACTTGGAATGTCATATGGAGAGATCCCTTTTAATGAGATGTTCATGATAGGATCAGATATGATAATGAGGGGCTATTATGAAGGGCGTTTTCGAGATCACAATGTAATGGCTTTTCAAGCGGAATACCGATACCCCTTGTTCTGGAGATTGAGAGGCACACTGTTTGGCGGGGCGGGAACAGTATCTCAAGATATGATGGGATTATTTGGGAATAAATATGTTTTTGCTGGCGGTATCGGTGGAAGGTTTGTCTGGGATAAAGAATCCAAACTGAGTGCAAGGCTCGATATAGGCTTCACTTCAGAGGGGCCAGGTATATATCTGAATGTTAAAGAAGCGTTTTAGATTTCAATAGAATATACTTCTGTATAGCTTATTACCGTTCTTCGAAAAATTATCAAAATATCCTGTGTACCACTGATTAAGTGCTATTCCGGCTTGAGCTGAATGCTCCAGATCCTCTCTACCTGTAATACCGCCGGTCCTTATAACATGGAACTCTTTATGTAGTTCTTTATACGATACATACTTTACTGCTTGCCTACCCAGACTGAGAGACTTCACTTTTAAAGGTAGGCCAGATATGCCCCCGCCGTATTCCTTTGTAAAATAATCATATATCTTTCTGTCATTAAGCGCTATCTCCGGCCGGATTTCATCATATAAAGTAGATGTGTTGCCGAAATTGACACCATCGAATCCCATATCTACCAATATATCGATAAGGTGCGGAACTAAACTCGGCGCCGTATCATTTGAGAATTTCAGTATGATAGGAAGATTTCTTGATTTCTTATCGATAAAAAACTGTTTTATGAACTCCAGTCTGTTGATGAGATTCTTGTCGATAAGGCCTTTGTCTTCATTTTCAGAATCATTATCATCGCTTAATGTCTTTTTTTCATCGTGTGGCACATTCGGGCAGCTTTCGTTTATCTCCACGAAATCAACGTTTGCTTTTTCATATAGCTGAATACCGCTGAGCAGTCCGTCAAGAGCTTCCTTACCGGTTTGATCAGGATCTAAAGAAAGGCTGGCACCAATCGGGCATTTGCTTCTTTTGACTATGCGCGAAAGTCTTTTGGCTACCTCGGCATGCCCGTCATTGGGTAGTCCCATCCAATTAGAAGAGGCCATTGACTTTGGGAATGGAGCAAAAGGATGTTTGATCCCGTTTTTTATATTCCCTTTTCGCGGCAAAGCTGTCGTAGTTCCTGTAAGGAACGCCCCTGCCCCTTGGGCTGATACAATATGGTAACCATCACCGTTTTTGAACATTCCCGCCGCATTAAAAAGCGGACACGCAAAATTTATACCCCACAGCCTGATATTATATTCATCCGGTATCTTTACATTAGTACCTATAGGGTTCTTGATGAACTCCTTCATAAATATTTTTTTGCCGTTTGAGTACAGCTTCACGCCAATTTTGGGTAAAGTCCTTACAACTGCTGGCCTTATAGGCTTTTCAAGCTTTAAGAGTAACTCTGATACTTTCAAATAATCTCGCTTTCTTTTTTTTCAAATTTAGGAAATAAAAAAAAAGACACCTATTGATATGGTGTCTTTAAAGAATAAATAAATACTATCTATTATCTATTTCTTTATCTATTTCTTTTTCTACCGCTTGCCATACGCCTTTGGCTTTCAAAGTTATCTAATTTAACCATCTGTTCTTGAGTCAGTACACCGTCAAGATCCTCTCTCTGTCTTTTACGAAGATCATGTATCTGTTCTTTTATGATGTTTTGTTCGATAAGATCTTGAAACTCTTTAGCATACTTAGCATTGATCTGTGCAACATCCGCGGCTTGGTTTTCTGTCAAGTCCAGCTTCTGCTTCATTTTGAAAGTCATTTTCTGAGCTCTCTGCTCCGGAGTAAGTTTTCCTATACGCTTTTTTTTCTTTTGGTCTTTTAGGAAAGACATTTTTAAGTATTCAGCTCTTTCTCGCTGCTCTTCGGTCAGAATAGATTTAATAGCCTCTTTTCTACTGTCAAGGATATCTTTCTTTTCTAACGCTTTTTCTGTGCGGGTGCGGTCTTTTCCCCTCAGAGTTTCTAATTTATGCTCGAATTCTTTGTTTATGGCCTTCAGATCGTCTCTCTGCTGATCTGTAAGGTCAAGCTGCTTGGATATGGTTTCTATTCTCTGCTGTTGCTGTTTGTGTGCGAGTCTCTGTCTAAGATCTGTATTATCTGCATTAGCAACATTAAAAACTGATAGAGTAGCAATTGTTGTTATCAACAAGTGTTTCATATTGAACCTTATGAGATTATTGTATATTAAAATGATTTAATATTTAGACGATAAACTACTACAAAGGTTTAACACTACAATGGTAATCTTTCAGAAAGAGATCACGGCTACCGTTTATAGATGAACCAATACAGTAAATTTTCGGGGGAATATCAGTATAAAGGTTTTATAATATCCATAAAGAAAACCCTGAGAGTAAATAAGCTGAGAATAAAAGTAGTTATGTATGCCACGTATCTGATATTTGTCTGTCTGAAAATATCATACCCCAGATAAGCTGTTATAAAAGCACCTAAAGCCATTGGTATGGATTTCATTATTATAACATAACCAGCTATAGGCCCTTTGAACGGGAGTGGGTAGGCGGGTTGAGCAAACAGATAACCAACGAGTATAGCTAAAGATATGATGTAGAACACCATACTGAACAAGGCTACCGAACGGCTTATGCTTAAACCGCACTTTTCATTTAACATCGGTACAATTATGGGGGATGACTCGGTACCTGTAAGAGCGGAAATACCCCCCGAGGAGATACCGGCCAATAACGTCTTAACCTTATCAAGAGTGCCGCGGGATCGGCAAACACCTTCAAGCCCGCTTTCTCTGGTTTTGAAGATAATGTAACAGGTATATCCCATCATCAACATAAAAAGAAGCGTATAGGTATATAGAGAGATCATATCGTAATTTATGATCAGAAGGGTAGTACCGACAGCTGCTATAAGGGAAGGCATTAATACACCGAAGAGAATTTTCTTATCAAACTGATCAGTACTTTTCTTTCTTAAGGCTACCGCCGAGTTGGTTGCCACCATAGCTACCATGGTATTGGCTATAATGGTCCTTACCTTATCATACCCTGTAAACTCAAGAGACAAAGAGTTATCCATATCGAAAAGGAGAATCAGTATCGCCAGGATACTTCCGCCCAAACCCATCGTAGAAGATAGAAAACCAACTATGATCCCTATTAAAAAGTAATAGATCACCATTACATCGAACCCTACAAAAGCATCCATCGATTTAGCCTTTTATGTTAGATTTAGCCGATTTAATGGCAGGTTACTGAGCTTTTTTCTTCCATTTCAGATCATAATAGCCTGGCCTGGACTCGATAACTTCTTTAAGGAAGTCATTATCGTACCCAAGTGATTTAGGTGATCTTCCGTTATTCTTAGTAACGTCGTTCATATAGCCATCATTGAATTTGACCGTTATATACTCCCAAAGGTCTTTCCACCTGTTATGTACACGGTTTACGTTACCGCTTGCGTAGTCATTCAGATAGTGTCTGGCAAGTTGCGGATCTTCATTCATAAGCCTCATAGCAGTAGATTCAACAGCAGGCTGCAAAGCTGTGAATTTACTTTCAAAATAATTCTGAACTTTCTGAATATCTGGATAAATCTGGTTGAACTGAAGATAGCTTCTGTTAGCTACGGTATTGAAAGACCAAAACATCGAATCCCAGTCGAAACGATCGATACTACCGCCTTCAAGCGGCTCTGGTACTTCTTCCATTGTAGTATAAAGAGGCATATAGCACGATGTGCTAGCAGCATCAACCCCGTACCAGAAAACTCCGCCTATCTCATCTGGCAGGTCGGACCGCATCTGTGCTATCATTGACCAAGCTGTTTGTTGTGTTGCTATTGGCCTTTCCCAAGCGAACTGTTTGGTTGAGTCACCATCAACTTCCCAACGGAGAGATTTCCATCTGTATGGGCATCCATAAGGCCCAGCAGCCAGCCCTTTTGTCATATCATACTCAGTATCCTCGAAATGATCTCGCATCCAAGTGGACAGCTCTTCGAATCCAATAGGATTGTCTGGCTTAATAAATAGAGGGTAAGGTTCTGCGGTCTGGTCTGCTCTCCAATAATCATCAGATAGCTCAAGCGAGGGAGCGGCGAGCGTGTAATACCTCCAGACCCTACCTTCACAGAACAGAGTGCCAGAAGGATCGAGTGGATTGTAGGTATCGGCAAAGGAGAATTTCCCGTTTCGCTCCTGATATATCCCGGCTTTGCGCGCGAAGGATTCTACATCATCTGAATACAATGTGCCATTATCATTTTCAGGTAGTTCCCTTATCCTTGCCTGATTGGCATGAGCTGCGATATGCCCTTCAGGAATTTTTCTGGCGGCCCATATTATCCCTTTGTTCCCTACCCCTTTAGGATGGATCTCCATTATCCATGCCTCGTTTTTATCAACAATAGAAAAAGATTCACCAGTTGAATAATATCCGTATCTACCCGTGAGATCAACGATAACATCAATCGCTTCGCGAGCCGATTTAGCCCGTTGTAGTGTTATTCTGATCAAGGACCCGTAATCCATAATGCCAGTTGTGTCCCTTAGGGAATCAAGACCCGTAAAAGTAGTTTCTCCGATAGCTAGTTGATACTCGTTCATATTGCCAACAACTCGATACGTTTTATCTGCTTGATCTATATCGCCTAAGTACTTGCCTGTATCCCAGTCATAAACCTCTACTTTGGTACCTTCGGGATGATTACCGCCCGGCCAAAAGTAAAGAGGTTCCATAAATCCGCCCGCATCAGCGGCGTAGGTAAGGAAGGTTGAACCGTCTTTACCTGCCCCTTTTGCCACTATAAAGTTAGTACAGGAAAATACTTCATTTAAAGAAAATAATACTAGTAACGCGATTGAGATAGATTTCATTAAGTAGGCTTTCATTTATTATATACTTGTACTCTCCGCTAAAGTACAGATAATTGACTTACGAATCAAATACAGCGATGGCTCTTGAAAGTTTATCCAAGAGCCATCATTTGTTTTCTTTGATGTTATTATTTCTAATTAGAGTCTATAGCTATCTTTAATCAGATATCACAAGCTGTAGTACGGTTGAAAAATCCGAACCGATGATAACAATATCATAACTACCATTCGATAGTCTGTATTTACCGAGATCGATAGAAAGTGTACCGCCAGAAAACATGAAATCAGTAATCTGTATCATTCTACCAGAACGGTCTATTATCTGAACCCCGTAAGGTAAAGATAAGCCATGATCGAATGTAATATCGACTCTTTCCCTCGCCGGGTTAGGCACAACTTTAAACCGTGAAGCGCTTATTTGACTTACCGAGGTTGGATCAAAAGTTATAAAACTATTTGGATCAGACCACGGGCCTTTTCCAGCCGCGTTTTGTGCCTGCACCCGCCAGTAGTAAGTAGTTATACCTTCCAGCCCAAAAACGGAAAGGCTAGTAGATGAAATTTTTTCTCTGTTGAAAAACAAATTATCATCAGGGAAAGCTGAGTCTTCAGATATCTGAATATTATAGCTATCGGCCCGCGGAACTTCGGACCAGGAAAACGGTTCTGCGATCAGCGAAACGTTTTCTTGTCCATCTGTAGGCGCCAGCAGTTCAGGGGCTTCGTCAACTATCTTATCTATTGTGGTAAACCTAAAAGCCATAGGCCAAGGTAGGATATTAGTCTGATTCTTAGACCTAACCCGCCAATAATAAGTTGTCATATTTGATAAACCACTTACTGTAAATGTAGTATCTGTTAGATCATTGGCATCTTCAACTATACTATTGAAATTTTCGTTTTCTGAAAGCTGGAAATCATACAGTGATATATCATCAACTTTAGACCATACAAAAGTGATCATTGTATCAAGATCTGTAGATGCGTTTGAAGGACCGAGAAGCCTAACTTGATCAGGCGGGAATTTACCAGTTGTGAATGAGCTTACCTCACTCCAATCGCTTATTCCATATTCGTTTCTTGACCTTACTCTCCAAAAATACTCAGTATCCTCTTCCATGTTATTAAAGCTATAGCCTCTGTTTGTAAGCCCATAGGCTTGCCTTGTGGAGCCTTGAACAAACTGATCAGATTCAGAAAGTTCAAGATCATAAAACTCAGCACCTTCAACTTCACTCCATCTCAGTGGAGTAATCGGAATAATATTTGTAGTATCATCTGCAGGTGAAGTAAGATCAGGAAAACCACGAACCGTTCGGAAGCTGAAGGTTTCCGCCCAACCGCTGCTACATTCAGAAAAATCAGAAAGCATTCTCCAATAATATGTAGTATTATAATCAGGAAGAATGATATTAGCGTTTTTAAGTATTGTGGTATCGTGATAAATCAAATCTTCTTCTGGGAACTGGCGAGAAGTAGATACCTGAATTACAAATCTTGAGATCGGATCGAATGTATCCCACGAGAAATCTGTAGATAGAAGTACACCCTGCTGACCGTCGTTCGGTTCAAGCATTTCCGGGGGGAATATTGTGGTGCGCAGCTGTTGAATCCCTGACCATTCCGACCTGTTTATACTGTCTTCGGCCCTTACCCTCCAAAAATACTCGTCAAGTGAGCCAGGCAGTTCCGCAAGAATATTGGTGGAATCGATATTATTGATCTCAAGTGCGATAGGGAGGAATATTTCATCTTCAGAAAACTGGATCGTATATGAAAGCGCATCGCTATTGCCGGACCACTCATACATTGATTCTATTTCTACGCAATCTACAGAGTCCTGTGGTGAAATAATAGTCGGTGTTTGGTATGCAGTACGGAACATCACAGTTTCCGACCATGCGGACTGGCAAAGATCATCCTTTGCCCTTAATCTCGCATAATATACACTGTTTGTATCTGCAAGAGTAAGCTGTATCGAATTCAAATCGCTTGTACTGTCAATTTCAGGCGAGGAAAAATCTATTTCATCATCGATCTGAAAATCATATCCAGTTGCATTGGGTTCATCATTCCATTCCAGCATAAAAGTCTGGGGTACACCAACTGAAGAATCTTGTGGGCTAGAAAGTACAGGCGCTTCATATCTAGTTCGTAAAGTAGTTACCTCAGTCCAGTCACTCTGGCACACAAAAGTATCCTGAACATAAGTATAGGCCGCCCTATAGTAATAGGTAAAATCGCTTTTTTCCAGATCTGCTGTAAATGTAGGTGAAACCAGACTGTCCACATCATATTCAAGAGTTGAAAAAAACTGATTCTCAGATATCTGGATAACATACTCAACAGCATCTGGGATCGTATCGAATGTGAAAGTAATATTCGTATCAGCACAAATAGTAGCCGGTGCAGGGAAAGTTATTTCCAGAGGGCCGCGAACAGTACTGAACATAAAAGTATCTGACTGCACAAATAATGATGAACTCCCCCTATATTCCGCCTCTACCATCCAATAGTAATCAGTTAGCGAGTCCGGGGCGAAAAACTGGTATTCTGTATTTGCTGAAGTAATGTCATTGGTATCAACAATAGCCGAAGTAAGCTGAGGATTATCAGCTACAACAACTCTATAACGAACGTTACCTTGCAATACATCCCAATCCAGAGTAGCTACATTGGATATGCACTGATTACCGTTCAGCGGGCTTACGAGATTGGCAGGAAGCTGCGAATGGGCTTCAGCAATCAACAGAAAGGTTATTAAGGAAAGGAGTAGATATCTTAGCATAAGCTGGATTAGTTTAGAATTATACAATCAAGTAACATAACAGCTGAAAGAGCTATAAGTAACACGAATTTATATAAATAATCCCTAATCACGAAAAGAAAGCTAATAGCAGATAGATTATATTGTCTTGTTAAGAGACTATTTTGAGGCTTTTTATCAGAACTGAATCTCTGTGGAGAGGTCTATCTCCTCAAGAATTTCGGAAACACCTACACATTTCCCCATATCACCGTCAAAAACTATAGCTTTGCCTTTTGAGTGGATTTCCCAGGTAAGAGATTCAGCTTTTTTCTGATCGCAGGAAGTAGCTTTCATGATCTGGTTGATGACTTCTTCAAAAGTGTGCCATTCATCATTGAATACGATTACTTTAGCTGGCAAATCAACGCCTACTTCGTCAAGTTCTTCCACTTCCACCTCTTCCAAGGTTTCGGGCTGTTCGGCATCTGAACCGTCGTGTATATCAGATAGAAAGATCAACTGGATAGAATTGGTATGCATTTGTGACTGTGTAAGATAAATTTCAGGTAGTAGGATTTTATATCGAACAAATCTAAGTTAGATTTTATATCATTCAAAAAAAGATATTGTTATAGATCGATCTGACAACTAATCTTCTTACTTGTGGATAAACTACGCTAAAAGTCTATCTGTTTTTCGTAATTTATGAGCTTATAAAAGTGTAAAACCGAAAATCTCGAATAAACAATAGCTTGATATGCACGAACTAATATATCTGGTTCCACTACTGCCCCTTCTCGGTTTCATCGTCGTTGGTTTATTCGGCAGTTATATAAAGAGTGAAAAGCTCATTGGAGTAATAACCAGCTCCACCGTTCTAGCAGGGTTTGTTATAGCCGTTCTCACTTTTCTGGAGATAAGCGCAGATGCCCCAACAGAACCATATATCGTAACCCTTTTCGATTTTATATCCACGGGATATGTCGATTTTGCGATATCTTATCAGGTCGATCAGCTTTCGATCTTGTTCACAATGATAATAACTGGTATAGGTTTCCTGATACATGTCTATTCAGTAGGCTATATGCATGGCGATCGTAGCTTCTATAGGTTTTTCGCATATCTGAATCTCTTCGTATTCATGATGCTCAATCTTGTATTAGCCGATAACATGCTTCTTACATTCTTCGGATGGGAGGGTGTAGGTTTAGCTTCTTACCTACTCATCGGATTCTGGTACGATCAGAGATTCCCTGGTTATAGGATAACATGGACAGGTGATGCAGCGAACAAAGCATTCATCGTAAACAGGATAGGCGACTTTGGTTTCTTGCTTGCTATGTTCTTGATCTTTATGAACTTCGGCACGCTTGACTATTTTGGAATTGAGAATCTAGCTATTGCTTATGGTGCGGAACTGGGCGGTACGGCTCTTATGACTACCATAACACTTCTTCTATTCCTTGCATGTACCGGTAAATCAGCACAATTGCCATTAGCTGGATGGCTACCAGATGCAATGGCAGGCCCGACTTCTGTATCGGCACTAATACACGCCGCAACAATGGTAACAGCGGGTATATTCCTGATAGCCAGGAACGCGACTTTATTTGCCATGTCAACAGATGCAATGATGGTTGTAGCGATCGTAGGTGCAGTTACAGCTCTACTAGCGGCTTCTATCGGTCTGGTTCAGAACGATATTAAAAAAGTACTTGCTTATTCTACAGTATCTCAGCTTGGTTTCATGTTTGTCGCACTAGGGGTCGGCGCCTGGACTGCAGCACTGTTCCACGTTATGACTCACGCCTTTTTCAAAGGACTTATGTTCCTTGGTGCTGGTTCAGTGATACACGGTATGCACCACGAACAGGATATCAAGAAAATGGGCGGGCTTAAAAAGCATATGCCTACAACTTACTGGACATTCCTGATCGGCTGTCTGGCGATCTCAGGTATTCCGTTCTTCAGTGGTTTCTTCTCTAAAGATGAAATATTATGGCTAACATTTAGCTCAGAGTATGGTGGATGGTGGTTATGGGCAATACTTGCTCTTGCTGCGTTCTTTACCGCTTTCTATATGTTTAGACTTTTCTTCCTTACCTTCCATGGCAAGGAAAGGTTCGATGTAGCGAAAGTCAACCCGCATGAATCACCTAAGAGTATGACAATACCGCTAGTTGTTCTAGCAGTGCTTTCGGCTATTGGTGGTTTTATTGGTATACCTTTCGCCCTTGGATATCCTCTTGGACTCGGAGATCATCCAAATATGCTACATAATTACTTGATGCCGATTTTCGCTGATGCCGACAGAATCCTTGGTATTGAACCGCATCATGAAGTACACGCTATAGAGTATATACTTATGATAGTATCAACGCTTGTAGCTATAATCGCTATCTTACTGGCCAAAAAACTATATACAGATCCTGAACTGAAAACAGCGACTAATCTTACAAAGAAATATCCTTCTGCATATAAGAAACTATGGAACAAATGGTATCTTGACGAAGGATACTACAAAGGCTTCGTGGATCCGATATTCAAATTCTCGAACGGTTTCCTATGGAAAAAATTCGATGTTAGCTTTATCGATGGTATAGTGAACGGCTCTGGAAAACTTACGAGGTCTTTTGGTAACTTACTGAAAGGTCTTCAGTCCGGCGTCGCTCAAAACTATGCCGTTCTTATGATGTTAGGGATAGCGGTGATTATCATATTAATGGTATCTCACCTGTAAATCGAAAAAATCATAACTGATTTTAATAAAAACAGAATTCAAATAAAGAAGTATTCTACATAAGTATGAACCTTTTACTTGTCACTCTGCTCCTGCCACTTGCAGGTTCCATAATTACCTTGTTTTTAGGTAAAAACAGAGAACTCGCTCAGAAGACTTCTCTCGTTGTCTCGCTTATTACCTTCGCTGTGTCTATCGTGCTCTTTATGGGTTTTGATATGAGCAACGCAGGATTCCAATTTGTGATAGACCAGCAATGGATACCGGTATTCGATGCCGGGTTCAGGATAGGTATCGACGGAATGTCAATGCTGATGATCCTTCTATCAAACTTTATTATGCCGATAGCCCTGCTTTCTTCTTTTGATTCTATCAAAAAAAGAGATGGCGCTTACTATAGTCTAGTTCAGCTACTGCATTTCGGGATGCTCGGTGTATTCATATCGCTCGATCTGTTCCTGTTCTATGTTTTCTGGGAAGTCATACTTATCCCGATGTTCTTTGTAATCGGTGTATGGGGCGGCTCTAAAAGACTATATGCTTCAGTAAAGTTCTTTATCTATACTGTTGTAGGTTCCCTGTTTATGCTAGTTGCTATAGTATGGCTTGGTAACTTTGCCGCTGACGCTCTTGGTGGCTTTACTACAGACTATATCAAGCTCACATCGATTTCTCAAAATGTACCGATGGATATCCAGACCTGGCTTTTCTTAGGCTTTGCTCTTTCATTCCTGATCAAGGTACCGCTCTTTCCTTTCCATACATGGCTACCAGACGCCCACACAGAAGCACCTACGCCTGGCTCGATCATACTAGCAGGAGTACTACTTAAAATGGGTACTTACGGTTTAATTAGATTTAATCTAGGTTTCTTCCCAGAAGCATCAGAATATTTCTCTGGTATTATATCAGTGCTTGCAGTTATCGGTATCATATATGGTGCTGTTGTGGCGATGGTTCAGCCTGATATGAAAAGGCTTGTAGCATATTCTTCTGTATCGCACATGGGCTTTATTGTACTTGGTATATTCTCGATGACGACTATTGGGGTTCAGGGAGCGATTCTGCAGATGATAGCACACGGTGTTTCTACCGGTATGCTCTTCCTTGGTGTCGGTGTCCTGTATGAAAGACGCCATACTAGGCTTATCGCGGATTATGGTGGAATAGCCAGAGTGATGCCTAAGTTTACTGTATTCTTCGCTATCGCGATGTTTGCATCAGTAGGCCTACCTGGTCTTTGCGGCTTCGTAGGTGAGTTCCTGACTCTAAAAGGAGCTTTTACATCTGATGTATTAGGATCATATTGGTACACAGTATTTGCCGCTTCGGGCGTTATCTTCGCTGCAGTTTATCTATTATGGATGTTCCGCAGAGTTATGTTCGGAACAGTTGACAACGAAGCAAATATGAATCTTAAAGATATTACTGGTCGTGAATGGGCGATGTTCATACCTATGGTAATTCTTGCGGTATGGATAGGCGTTTACTCAAAATCGTTCACTCAGGTATCAGAGGCTTCAACAGCGGCGATACCAGGCATTCAAACAGATATAGACCCAGAGTTCGGCAGAAGTCCGATCGGTATATCAAAGTTCTCTCAAGAAGTTAAATAAACAGCTAAAGAAAGAAAAAACAACGGCAATAATCAATGAATTCTGAATTATTCCTGCTTTCACCAATTATCTGGATAGTTGTTGTAGCATTGATCGGCATCACATTAGATGCAATAAACCAGAAAAATGCCAACATCGGCTATTTTGCGGCACTTGCGGGCTTAATCGGCTCTGGTGTTTTATCCGCTATGACTCTCGGTGTATCCAAATCGAGCATAATAGCTCTATACAAAGTACCTGAAACCTTACTAACACACGGTACAGTATCATTTGGCGGTTTAGGTGCATACTTTGATATACTTTTCTGTATAGCAGGGGTACTTACAGTAATAGCCAGCAGAAATTATATAACACTGGAAAACCGAAACACTTCGGAGTATTATAACCTGATTCTGTTCGCTGTTGCTGGTATGATGATTATAGCTCATTCAAAGCATCTGCTAACGCTCTTTATCGGTATAGAAACGATGTCCGTTACCTTCTATATCCTATCAGGTTATTTCAGACATTCTGCCAAATCGGTTGAAGCCTCACTTAAGTATTTCCTTCTGGGAGCTTTCTCTACTGGTTTCCTGCTATACGGTATGGCGATGCTATACGGAGCAACTGGCACAATGTATCTCGGCTATGGACCTGGTGGGCTGGATATAGCAACTGCAGTATCTAAAGGAATGATATCCAACTATTATTTCCTGGCTATAGGTATTGGTATGATGATAGTGGGTCTCGCATTCAAAGTTGCGGCTTTCCCATTCCATCAGTGGGCTCCAGATGTATATACAGGAGCGCCCACAGTTGTATCAGCATTCATGAGTACCGCAGGTAAGGGAGCGGCTCTGCTTTCTCTTATCATTGTAGCGTATTACAGTTTCTTCCCTACAGGTGCCGAGCAAGTAATCGGTAATACTGAAAGCGCGATATTCGTCATCGCCGTTATATCGGCCTTGACGATGCTGGCCGGTAATATCTCCGCTCTGGTACAGAAGAACGTAAAACGTATGCTAGCTTTCTCTTCCGTGGCTCACGCCGGTTATCTGCTTATGGGTATCGTCGCTAATTCCCCAGAAGGATGGAACGCCATAGTTTATTATATCACAGCATACACATTCATGCAGATCGGTGCTTTCGTTGTGGTATCCTTGCTAGAAAGAGATACTGATCGGAACCAGGAAATCGAAGATTATTCTGGTCTGTATAAATCCAATCCAGTACTGGCCTTCATTATGGCGGTATTTATGTTCTCTCTAGCAGGTATCCCGCCTATGGCTGGATTCTTCGGTAAGTATTACCTCTTTAGTGCTGCTATTCAATCAGGATATACCTGGCTGACAGTAATCGCTGTTATATCTTCGATAATATCAATGTACTTTTATATAGGCTTAGTGCTTCAGATGTACTTTAAAGATAGAGAAGAAGGCGAACAGCTTACCTCTATAGGCGGGGGCGGGAAGTGGGTTGTATATATTTCTGTGGCAGCGGTATTCGCACTTGGATTTGTTCCGATGCTGATAACAGATATCACAACTAACTTGTTCCCTTAATAGTATTTTAAGAGACTGAAACAATTAAACGTTTCGATCTGTTAGATATCAAAATAACAAACATTATATTTGATGAGTATGAGAAAATTACTGATTCCAATTGCCGCACTATCTTCACTTTTCTTTTCCTGCGAAGATAACACAACTGATCCTGCTGACTTTGAAGCTACAGAATTAACAGTAGCCGATCTTAGAAGTAATCCAGGATTCTCAGATTTTCTCATCACCTATAATGATTATACTCCTGACAATACTCTAGTACAACAGATATCAGAGAACTTTGATGAAGGCTCTGAAACAATAGCGATTTTTGTTAAGCCTTCTTGTAGTTGTACTAATACCCAAGAAACTTTACCACACTTTATTAAGGCCCTTGATGAAGCGGGAGTAGGTAGCGAGAATATTAAAGTATTTTCTATGAGAGAGGAAAATAACCTGCATCCTTATAGCGAGTCTTTATCAATCCGAAAACTACCAGAGTTTCATGTTATTCGCGATGGCGAGTTTGTCTATTCTATAGTTGACAGTATGGAAGCTGGCGGTGGTATGCCGATTGAGTTCTATGCTGCCGAATCATTAAAATAACGCCTCAAGAATTAACCAAATGGCATACTGGATAATCAAATCTGATCCCGATTCATATTCATTCTCGGATATGAAAAGAGATAAAGAAACCACATGGGATGGGGTTAGGAATTACCAAGCTCGTAATAATCTGCGAGATATGGCACCGGGAGATAAATGCGTTTTCTATATGTCGGTATCCGATAAAGCTGCTATCGGCGTAGTAGAAGTTAAAGCAGAGGCAATCCAGGACCCCACTACCGATGACCCGCGATGGGTAGCTCCGTTGGTAACCTTTGAAAAAGAGTTTGCCAGGCCAGTGCACTTAAAAGAATTCAAGGCAGATGACATCCTAAAAGAGACACCGCTGGTGAAACAGTCACGCCTATCTGTATGCCCTATCACCGAAGAACAATATGATAGGATACTCGATTTAGGGATGGATTCCTAAGAAGGTTCTCTTCTATATAATCTCTTTTATGCTTATACTCTCCATACATTTGTGATGTCCGAGCGGGCACTCGATAGTTCCGTGAATGGAGCATGGAGAACAGTCCAGCCCTTTATATACTATCTTATCTCTTTCACCTGTAGGATAGAATCCGAAATATGGAGATGTTGGGCCAAATATAGTAGTAACTGGAGTTCCATGAAGATTAGCTAAATGTGTAGGTGCTGAGTCATTTGAGTAAACCCTATCGGATTGTGATACTAAATATGCAGTCTCAACCAGTTTTAAGCTGCCAGCTAGATCTATAGCATCGCTATTTTCAACTATATGAGCCGTAAGCGATTTCTCGCTTTCAGTACCACAAATATATACCTGACCATTTTTTGCGAGCTCATTTGAAAGATCAGTAAATCCCTTTGGCGTATATCTTTTCGTAGGCCATACCGAACCAGGGAAAATAAGATAAAAAGCTTTTTGATCTGATCTTGTTTGAGCGAGTATCATATCTACTCTGGACTTAGTTGTATTGGTATATTCGATATTACAATAAGGCTTATATTCATCTTGTGTTATAAGATTATAAAAAGATTTTAATCTTTCAAGTTCATGTATACCTTTTATATATTTGATTGATTTACCAAGGTATATAAACTTACCTTGGGATGTATTGTACCTAAGTTTTTGAATTTTGACTCTCACTTTAGCCGCGATTTTTGAGGATCTGAACCCAGGATGTAGATTTATATAAAAATCTGGCTTGAACTTATTAATAGCATTAACAATATATTCTATACCTGTAGAGCCACTATTTTCATTTCTTTTATCGTAGGGTATTACATCATCTATTTGTTTAATTGACTGAGCTATATCAACTAGTGCGGGCGGTACTATAATTACTACCTTGAAATTACCAGAGGAATTCTTTAAAGCCGCAGCGAAACGAAGACTAATAAGCACATCACCAATAAATCCCATTGAATATATAACGATAGTATTCTTAGGAGATAATCTTGCTTGTTTGTTGCCTGTTTTTTTATCAAACATCAAACTTCCAACGATTGTGTTGCCAAGCCCATAGCTCAGGTCTCTTTCTGATATGATCCTCTAGTATCTTAACATGCCTACCAGTAAGCTCTTCTACGGGGTTTTCAAACCTTTCTAGCCCAATTCTATCAACTTCCTTCAATTCCACCTCATAGCGCCCATCTGGCAGCCTGTTGGCAAAACCCATCACGATTGGTATGTCGTATTTAAAGGATAGAGCTGCAGGCGACTCGTGAGTCGCTGCTTTCCTTCCGAAAAAATCAACATACACATCTTTATCTTTTGTGGCTCTTTGATCAGCGAGAAGTGCTAGAATGCCTTTATGATTGATAACTTCGAGCATAGGCCTTGCCGCCTTACCCATATCGATAATATTGTTGCCCCACTTACCTCTCAGGCTTATCAGCTTTTTGTTGACTGTATCATTATTCTGATATTTGACAATCACGTTAACTGTTTCATCCTGCAAAAGCCCTGCTGTAATGGCGAGAAACTCCCAATTACCATAGTGGCCCGAAAGAAGAATAAGGCCTTTACCACGGGAATGAAGCCTCGAGATCATCATAGGATTGCGATAAACCACTCTTCCCATTATCTCAGAATCCGTGCAGTTTTCACTTTTAAGAAGTTCAGCCATAGTTATTCCGAGATTGCGGTAACTTGAGGCAGCAATAGATTTAACTTCTTTTAGAGACTTTTCAGGGAAGGCTTTTGAGATATTGTCTAATGTGATTTTGTAACGCTTTCTTGATAATCTTGCTAATAGCAGACCTATTTTGGCACCTGAACTTCTAGCCCCTTCCCAGCTTAATACTCTGATATATCTGCCGTAAGCAGAAAGAAGAAGTGCGACAGTTCGTTTTAGAATGTCTTGCATAACTTACCTAATACGCTATATGCTACCTTGCCCTTGATGCGTTCTGATATCTCTGGAGTTCAAGATCATCTAAAGCTGGGCGGTACATTTGAATCCAGTTAGGATTTCTCAGTTCGTTCATTGCTGTGGAGTGGACTAAAATGAAATTTCCAGCACCTACATTATCCACAAAGAAAAACTCTGCCCCACCCTGTACATTTGGATAAAACCATATCTCTGTTGGATGAAGATCGTCTCTCCTGAAAAACTCCTGCCTCTGCTCGGGGAAACCATAGGTCATTATAATCCTTCCACGTTCAGTTCTCCAACCTTCATCATAATTGCCATAAGAAAAAAACTGATCGGCAAAGTCCGCACGTTTGGAATACTCTTCAAAAAACTCATTATAAGTTGTTGTAGTATCAGTATCCCTTATAGAATACATAGCGTATATGGCACGTTGCTTTGCCTCGTGGCTTGTAAGCTGTTTGAACTGGCCTCTTTCAAAATCAGATAATATATAGCTGAGTTTTTCAAATTCAGTTTTGATATCATTTTCATCCATAGTACTAAACACGGATTTCTCGAAAGAGAGCGACTCAAAAAACGGAGTATTCTGGCTTGGGCCAATTTCGGGATTTTCTAGATACACCTTCTTTAAAGGTGAGCTTGCAAGCAGTTCCCCTTTTTCGTTTTTGATCAAACTCTTAATATAATAAACCCCTGTTGGCCTACCAGCCATCGGTATAGAGACTACCCTACCTATTGTTTCCATAGGGTCATAATCAATTGATTGATCATATATCTTAAATTTAGAGTAATCTAAAAGCAGATCTACAACAGTGATCTTCCCCAATCCATCTGAATTATCAAGATAAGCTTCATAATAATACTGTAGAAATGCATCTGTACCTATATACTGCCGCGTTGGTAGGGGAATCATATAGAATCCGTGTTTCTCGAATTCGGCTTTCCATTTTACTTCAGATTTTTCTTTTTGTTGGATACCATAGGATATCTGGAAATCTGAAAAAGACTTACCCAAACTGTAGTCAGGTACAACCATTTCCAATTGGAACGAATCGATATTGATTGGGATAGTGAGGTCTTTTTTATTTTTTACTTTTTGTGATACTAAAATATCAGTCTTGTATTTACCAGGTTTTAAAGTAAGTTTCTCTGTTCCTAAAAGCACATTTTCATATCTTACACCGGTTTGATCATAACTGCCAAACATTTGTTTGGCCCATACAATAGTATCTGTCTCGTCCAACTGATTTGTGAGCATCAGCCTGATTGAATAATTAGCTACCGAACTATCTAATCCCCCCATATATTGGAGATCACTATCCCTGAAGGAATAATAAATCTCGACTAAACTTCTGTTTCCGGTAGTGCTTTTAAAAGTAGCATAGTCCACCCTCATCGCTGATAAATCTATAAGCGACAAAGCTAGAAAAAAAATATATATCAGGTATGATCTCATAAAAAAAGCCGTCCTGTAATAGACGGCTTGTATTGTTTAGGGTTACATATCAAACTGGTATCTTGATAATAGGATTATGTCGGTGGATTTATTGATCCAGAACAACGTCAACACTTATTCTGTGAATAAGGCCGAGGCTTTCCGTCAGATCCATACTGTAATCTAAAGCGGCAGTAAAGTTACCTGTAAAGTAATTAATACCTACACCCCAAGATAAGCCAAGTTGGCTGTGGTTGAAAAGGTATCCCGCTCTTGCGAAAAACATTTCATCATAGGCGTACTCCGCACCGATGGCACCCTGTTCAGGGCTATCTGCATAGGTGATAAAATCAGCTTCAGCGGAAACGGAGTGAACATCTTCAGACCATACTTCAGCACCTACTCCAGCCCTGAATGTAAGAGGCATAGAATAAGGGCTTGTAATTAAACCCGCATCATTCGGAGCTCTCCGATCACCTTCGATCAGTGAGACTGTAGTATTAAGGTCTGTACCTTCGTACTGAGTCTGGCCGCCGAGATTGTGAATGGAGAATCCTATCTTTAGCCCGTAAAGCTGAGTATCGTATTGTGTACCAACATCAAACACGATATTATTAGCACGCAATTCGGCAAAGCTATTGCTCACCATTTTACCAGTAATACCAAAAGCGAACTGCTCTGTCAGGTATCCGGCAAAAGTAAGACCGAACGACATATCCGCTATGCTATATGTAGCTCCTGTTCCGTTGTCATCGATCAGCGTAGTGATGGGAATTCCAGTCGCGCCGAAAGTATTAAAATGACCCGCTACAACAAACTGGTCGCTAATTGCATAAGAGGCAGCAGCGAAATTATGACCGAAATCGCCAAAGTAAGGAGATGTAGCAGCATAAGCTGAAACGCCTTCTACTTGTGCAACCCCTGCAGGGTTCCAGTGTATAGATGAAAGATCATTAGTAAGGGCGCCATTAGCTCCAGCCATACCTGCACCACGAGCACCCACCCCTATTTTAAGGAAGCCGCTTCCGGCTCCACCAACTTTTACGAAATCTTCAGGATTAGAAGAACCCCTAGGTCGTGTTACATCTTCTGCAGTAGCCGTTGACGCAGCAAAAGCAACCGCAAAAGCAATCAATATATATTTCTTCATAGTTATTTTACTTTTTATATCGGCTATTGGCTGATCAGGTAGTTACCAGACCAGCCATAGACGAAAGGTTCTTTAACAATTAATCCTGAACGATTCTGAAACTACCTACAACAAGCGAGAACGTTTTGAGAGTCTCAGCACCATCCGGTGTGTAGATTCTCGCAACTAAGCTCTGGCTCTGTACCCTGAGACCGCTATCGGTAAGTAGATCCCATACAGCAACTGACTCTCTATCAGCTTCTAGCGATAGCTCATCGTGCTGTATCTCTCTTACAAGTTCACCTGTTACAGTGTAGATTTCAATAGTACATACTGGAGGAAGTTTAGTGAAGTGAATCCTAGCATCATAAGGTGATACCTGAGCCTGGTGTGTAATGTAATAAGGATTAGGAACTACATTTACACCATCCATCATACCATCAGTGTAGCTTTGCGGGCCAGTAGGGCTATCTGAAGGAACGCCGCCCCTAACTACATAAGTTAAAGTAGCACCATCATAAGGAAGCCCTTGAACGCCACCTTTTATGTTAAACACAAGTTCATCACCAGCACCCAAGTCGTTACCGAACCTTTTCAGGCCGTTTACAATATACTTATCTCCATCCTGTTCGAATCCATATAATAACTGATTTGGCGCTCCAGGATCGAAATCACCAACATCAAGTGTATCATATAAACTTCTTATAGGTCTTCTTAAAGTTGGGTTACCAGGCTGGAATCTACCAATATTTGGATAATCGGTATAGAACTGTGCACCAGAAATATTTATTACATTAACAAAATCTATAGTTGTGGTACCATCGGTACTTGTAGCAGATTTGAGATATCGGCCTTGAAAACCAGAATAACTACTATCTTGTGTTGAAACGTTTTCAGGAGGAACAGCAAATGACCAATCCGCAACAATCGGATTAATCTGTTGCTCTCTCACATTCGCCCACGCATAACTCGTTATATTAAAGTTCCCGATAAATTCTTCAGGATCTCTACCAGCTTCATAAAGATTGATTGGTGAAGGGTATGGAACACC
The DNA here is from genome assembly GCA_964462685.1 of uncultured Hyphomicrobiales bacterium. Lineage (GTDB taxonomy): Bacteria > Bacteroidota > Ignavibacteria > Kapaibacteriales > UBA2268 > CAYWYR01. The sequence goes on from CAYWYR010000016.1 coordinate 26,350, forward strand.
AAATTCATCATCTTCTGGTCCGGTTGCAAACTCACCTATTCTATTAGTAGGTAATTCTATATGTTCCATAGGTAAGGCTATGTCAACTACAACAGAATCATCAATACCATCAGATGGCCTTTTGTATTCTGTAAGGTTCACCATACTTACTTCGTGATAAGGTACATTGAATGTCTTAGTCTCCCTTGAGGTAGGTCTTCCAAACTCAAATTCTACTTGCATAGTCTGCTCTTCTCCAAGAGTCATTCTGTAAGTTCCAGGCCCGTTGTTAAATGTTGCAAATACAGGTTGCGAGTTAGGAACAACTTCTGTTGCTATGATTCGGTTTTCATTATCGAACTGAAAAATTCTTCCTGGGAATGCTCCGAAAGCTTCTTCGCCAACCTGTTGAGTAGTATTAGTTATCGCAGGGTTAGGAATAGTAGAAGTAGATTCGATATCCCACGGCTGTATTCTTGTAGTTATAGGATCGTCAGATATAACTTCAATTGTAGAGTCAGGTCTGAAGATACCGCCGAACTGCCTTAAGTAATAATTAAACTCAAAACTTAAAGTACCGAGTCCTTTCTGTGTCCATCTGCCAGAGTATATAGATATCTGATCACGGAAGTTCCCAGTAGAGAACTGCCCGCCTTTAATTATTACTGCTTCTGATCTAGGAGTTCCAATATCATCACGGCTAACAGTATCACCAGTAGTAACATCAGTCTCAATAATCACTGTATCTGCCAATACTAATGAGAAAGTATTCTCTGTTGGCAAGTTAAAGTTATTATACTCTCCTAATCTACCTTCAAACAAGAAGTTACTCTCAAAAAGAGGCTCGTCATCGGTAAGATTATCTATCTGTATGTTAGTGGTATAAAGCCCATAGCTTCTGTCTTCAACTACGTTTTGACCGTTTGTGTACTGAACTTCTGTTAGGGAAGGTACAGAGCTAAAACGTACTTGAATCGTATCACCAACGAATAATTGCTGTGCTCTATCTTCATCAACAGCAAACAAGTCAAAGCTGTTTAGCGATCCCAAAAGAGAAGTATCAGCAGCTATAAGATCAAAACTTAACCTTTGGCCAACGGCTGCTGGTTTAGGGATAATCTCAACAACGTTAGGGCTACCTACCTGCTGTCCTGAATTAAGTTTTCTTTCTGAACCGGAGTTAACGTGACCTTCATCATAAGCAAGTACTCTGTAATAATAAGGTACTTGATTTATGATTTTTTCAGTTCTGCGTACATCACTACTTAGCTCTACCTGGTTATCACCATCATCATCACCGATATCGATAAATGTTCTATCATTGGTGATCTCAGTCATGTAAGGTACTATTACCTCTACTTTCACCCTCTCGCTACCAGAGAAATCCGGGAAATCAAGCGTTGCTGCTGCAGAACCTTGCTCTAGTGCGCTATAAATAGTATCTAGAGTTTCCTGTATTCTTTCAAAATTTGAGAAGCGCATCACGTTTGCTATTTCCTGTTCTGTCTTAGGGTATCTGACTGTAACATAGAAGTTTCCAGTAGGGGTCGCCTCAATTCTTTCTAATCTTACTACCGTTACATCTTCACCTAAAGCAGGATCGTAGTAAGTGATTGTGTCTGTGATACTATCGATATCTACTTCAGGAGTAAATGAATTCATATCAGCAATAAATGCTAAGTTAGCTGTAGCAACCTCGTAAAAGTCTTTTTCATAAAGATAGCATTCTTCTCCATCTCTACCTCCAACATTAGGATCATTCTCCCATCGTGGATCATCGCAGTCTATTGTAATCTTATTTGTATCAACTTCATTTGTAGCATCATCCCTAGTATAAACTATCGTATCTACTAGTTCAGTTATATATACAAATCCATCCTCAGGCCATGATTCAAACTCTTCTTGTGATACTGTTTTAGTAACTAAGTTGTAATAAAGAGGGTTGAATCGAACTATGGAAGGCTTTAGATCCACGACACCTAGCAATGCATCTTGCATGATTTCAAGTTGGGCATCAGCAGTATTGTCTGGATTGATAACATCGCTCGGATCTACCGATGAACCAAAAGGCTCCGGACCTTCCATATCATGGAATATATCGAACCACGGATTAAAGGTTGAATCCATAGCAAAGATCTGAGGAATATATTTTTGATTATTCGCAAGCTGCTGGCTCGTAGGAACCTGATAAGACCTTGTTGGGAATCTCATCACAGTAAGCTTTGTCTGATCCAACTCATTTGTTTCAGGGTTGAGATATGGACCAACTATTCTAATTGAATCTTGGAAACTGAATGATGAAGGATCGCCGCCGGCCACAGTATATTCTGTTGACTTAACGAATGGGAAAGGAAGCTGATAACGCTGTATCTCTTTCCAACCCTGAAGACTCGCACCAGAAGTAAGCCCCTGATCACCAGGTACAATCTGAGATAGACTGAAGGTATCTTGGTCAGTTCTTCTGGCTCTATATATTGCATAGCCCAAGAAATCCAGGCCTCTTTCTTCTTGATCTTCTGATAATTCCGAAGTATTATCCCAAACTATCTTAGCAGCGTTATTAAGGCCACGGCTAGCTTCTACAGTTCCGATTGGTTGTCCATCAGGATCGAAAATAGTATCTATTCCAGATATATTCTCCTCTCTCATACGAGACTGATCCGGAGGAAGAGGTGCACGGAAGTTGTTGTCGTAAACCGATTGCATAAACTCATCGATAGCGACAAGCTCACATATATCATCAGGTTCACCAGTAGCTTCACCGCCAGAGCACGTATTGGCCAAACATATACCGACAACAACCCTTACAGAATCGCCTGGGCGCATATTGAAGGGCCCGGTTACCATCATAAATCGCTTGTCGCCAGGTCCGTTATCTGTCTCGAGTACACCTTCCGATAGGAAGTTATATCGTGCTTCGTCTGTTCTTCTATCTTCATCGATATTCCAGTTCTGGAAAGTTCTAAGGCCGAGCTGTTCTTCATTCGGGTAGAATGGTCTATCCTTACGAACCATATTGTTCTCGGGTCTCTCTAAAATCCTAGTTTCTGTAGAAAAACCGATTGTATCACCATTCTGGTCGATTTGAGGCAAAATAAGTTCTTCTGTTCTTAGTATAGTGGCAGGTGATTCCAGGAAGTCAAAACCGAGATAACCAAAACCAAAACCTTGCTCACCACGGTCGCCATCTGACCATTGGAAGGCTAGGTTATACGTTGAATCCTCGCCAGCTGCGCTACCATAATAGCGAACCCTATCATTTGCAGCACCTGCTGCCGATAGTGGTTTTCTCGCAACATCGACATCCATAATCGGGGCCATGAAGCAGTCGTAAAGTGTATCTGCCGGAAGTCCGTCCCTTCTGAACTCAGATACGTTAACGAAATTATATTTTACGAATATGAAGTCTTGATATAGGCCGAAACCCCAAGAGTATATAGTAATTTCAGTCTGTAGGTATAGTGGATAACCAAGACCAGCCGCCGCTACACCAAGGTCATGGGCAGTTAAGTCAGTATCCTTGAATGTCGCGAAGATATCCTCACCTGAAATGTATGCAGGTCCCCTTGGGTATGTATTGGTATTTCTGGCTTGGACATCATCAACATAGAAACCAAAATAACGAGAGTACTTCAAGGTATCTTCAGGATCATCTGAAGTATCCCATATAGGCCAGTTAGGCCCGTCAGTTCCAGAGAAAGGACGACCGTTCTGGTCATAGTCAGTTGAGAAATATGTTCTGTACTTTAGTCGTTGGTTAGGGTCAACACCCAAACCGTCAATAACGTTACCCGGTACCATGAACGAGCGAGCATTAAGCGGGTTATAAGTTACCGCACAATATTTACCCATTGAATCTCTATCGGGTACTAAGAATATAGTATCAATAGTTACACCGTCTGGCTCTCTGGATTCAAATACCTTGTAGGCTCTTCTTTCAGTGGGGAATTTACGGGCACCGAGCCAGCAACCACCACCAAATATATATTGGTTAGGCGTACCGCGAGGCCAAACACCCCCACCGATATTATTTTCTACATCGTATCCAAAAATGCCGTAGTTAGTTGTAGGGAACTCAATGTTCGATACAGTATTATACTGCACATCATAAGTACCAGTAATTTCCCTCTGTGCCTTATCCTCTAGTATCCGCTCTTTTACCTCTTCATCATCCCTATGGATATCGGCAAAAAGCGAACCCACACCAAAAACCGACAGCAGACAAACCGCTAACAGCTTTATGTCGATAAAATTTTTCATAATTAACCTTTCTTTATTTCTTAACTGTCGTTTTTTTTAGAACTGTATGTTCACGCCGAAAAATACCTGGCGTGGTGTCTGAAAGTTGTTTCTGAAGCTCAGTAAGTCCTCAGCATATCCTATGAATGCATCGTATAATTCTTGTTGTGTAACTATCTGGTCGCCGTTGGCGTCCGCGTTAGCATTGTAAATCCTGTTACCGAAGTCATCGTATTGTGAAGTTGCTCTTGATCTTGAAATACCAGGAACAGAGCTAGCGTAGAACGGCCCTTCTGGGAACTGACCTACACGAGTTTCCAGCAAAATACCGTTGTCCAGTGGGTCTCCGGTAGCAGAGTTAAGAGCTACAGGAACGTTCCTATCAAGTATATTGGTAATATCAACATACAGGTTCATCTGTGTATTACCCATTGACTCACCGAATAGATCTCTAAGCAAGAAGCCTTTCTGTAGTCTTGAGTTGATCGTCCATTGGCTTGGGTTACGCTCAGCGTTTATCTCGCCTATAGGTTGGCCATCTATATCTGTTCTTGTATATGGAGTACCGCTTGCATAAATACCGGTAAAGTTAATAGTTGAGTTTTCTAGGATAGGAATACCAGCGATAGTCGGCCCTTCATCGTCCCTTAATACAAAGTCAATGATCGCATTCACTCTGTGGCGAACGTCCCTGTTGAGAGGATAATCACTTAGAGGGAATGGGAATTCCTGCGTATAGATATCACGCTCTTTACCACGGTTTGTAGTGATACCGTCAGAAGTACCTCGTATCTGAGAGAACGTGTAGTTAACTCTCATACCGATCGGATCATCGATCGGGTTTTTTCTTATCTCAAGCTCTAGACCTTGGTTAACACCATACTCTGCGATTTCAGTCTGCTCAACTGGCGTAGGAGCAGCAGGGATAAACACAATACCAAGCTGGTTGTAGATATCCTTATAATAAGTAGTGGCTGTTACCGCGAAATCTTTAGTAAGCTGGCTATTGTATGATACCTCGAAAGAGTTGGTTCTCTGTGGTTCTAGATTTGGGTTACCTACTAGAGGCGAACCGCCGGCAGCATTCAGATCGGCACGGTTGAAACCGTCATACATCCATACTAGCTGTGGCATTTGATAATATACACCGTAGTTTAAAGAGATATTCGAAGCGTCAGTCAATGGATAAGCGATATTGATTCTCGGAGCAAGCATTGTTTTGATTGTCGCGTCGTTGAAGTACTCCTCATCATCGATAAATACTATAGAGCGGAAGTTAAGTGGTTGCTCTTCGTAGTTCCTGAATCGGGCTTGAGGATCGAAAAGGTCGAACCTAAGGCCAGGAGTGAAGATGATACCTTTGTACTGTATCTGATCCTGCAAGAAAGCAGCGAATCTGTAAGGCTCGAAAGGTCTTTCCAGTGTAGGTGATACGTCTTCGAAAATACCAGCATCCTGATCAATCGGCTGTGGTGCAACATATATATTACCACCCCACTGGTCTGTGTACATATCCACAACGCCATTGGCTGTCCAAGGTGATCCAACATTTAGCCTGTGCATCACGTTGTATCTGAACTCGAACCCACCTCTTAGATTATGGCGGAAGCTATCGGTTTCAAATAGATTGGTATAGTTACCTTTTACCTCATAGTAAGTACCGTCACGGAAGGAGAAACCTTGAGAGCCGTGCTCGATAAATCTGTTTGGTAGGCCATAAGGGTTATCTGTAGATGAGTTGTTACCTGGGCCTTCGATATATCCTGATATCGGGTTGATTGCAGGAAGCGTACCTGTTCTCAGACCATCAGCATATAGCTGGTCAGTTTTTTCTGATAACTCGTAGAAGTCGATAAGCCTGTTCGGTCCACCATCGGTACCTATAGGAGTTCTTTCATTTGCGCCATAAGCCTGGCCCTGAACTACGTTTACGTTATCTACCGGCTCAAGTATATCGAAGCCAGTGAAAAAATTAGGATCAGGATTAGTAGGATCAGCCCGGCGACCTGTATAGGTACTGTTCGAACTTGTACCAACGGTTATATCGAAAAACTGAGTATTATCGATCACATAGTTGAATCTTGCCCAAGCATCTGTAAATACTGTGTTGGTCACGTTCTGCTTAGCAAGCCACTCAGGCACTCCGTTTAGGGTTCCGTCGGGATTAACACCTTCGCTTTCTGCATAATACCAAGCTTGGCTATTTCCTTCAAGATTTGTTAGTCCCCAAGTAGCACCAACTTTAACTTCTAGTTTATCAGTTACTTTGAATCTCAATCGCGGCGTTACGTTTTTTACCCATGACTGATTTCCTTCAAGCCTGCCAAGATTATTACCCGCAGGATCATATATCTCAAAACTATTACTTCTGAATTCTTCAAATAGGTTATTCGTACTTACATAGAAAGTAGAACCTTCAAGAAAAGGTAGTGGTCCGCCAAATCCAGCCTCTATCCTGTTAGAGTTAGGGCCTTGTAGCTGGTTTCCGTCAGGTGTATCTTCGAAACCGAGGATATTTCCATCTCTTACAAGTCTTAGCCCGTTGTCTTGTGAGCCGTATAAAACAGGCACATCAGTTCTGTAACTCACAAAACCCTCGTAGCCATTTGTACGGCCAACTTTAGATACTGTGTTTACAACGCCACCCATATTGTTTCCGTACTCTGCGGATTGCCCACCTTGGATAACCTGTACAGAAGATGTTGCAAGTGCCGAAGCTTGAGGGAAGTATGCCGCACCCGCTCCACCGAGATCACCAGTAAACTGGTCACCGATATCGCGGCCATCCAGCTGAACGAGTGACTCATTGGCCCTAGAACCCCTGATCTGGAATCCAGCGCCAGTATTCTGCACACCTCTTGATAGCCCAACCATTGCAAACGCTGTAGCGACAGGCACACGTTGCATTTCCTCGTTGGTTATCTCTGTCTGGGAGCCAATCTCCTCGTTATCAACCATTTCAGCATCGGCAACAACTACTATCTCTGTAGCAGTTTTATCGGTATTGAGTTTGATATCTATATTGGTAGTTTTATCGGCACTAATATTAACACCGGCTACTTTTGTGTCGTTATACTCGGGGCCGCCGGCTATAAGACTATATTGGCCAGCCTCTATATTAGATATGATGTAAGTACCGTCAACTTTTGTCCTAGCCCCTAGAGATGTACCTTCAACCCTTACGGTTGCGGGGTAAGCGGGCTCACCGTTTACAGTTACTTTACCTCTGACTATACCTTTGGTCCCGGCCATCATGTTGAGCGGCACCATAAGCACACCGAGCAGCAATATTGTATACAATCTTAGCATGGATTAACTCCAGTTTGAATATATCTTTGAAACTTTGTCTTGAATAAGAGAGCAACTATATAGGTAGTCACAACGAAATGGAATTTGGTTACAAATTGTAAGTCCCAAATATACAATTTTTTTGGGCATTGTTAATGAATGTTAACACAATAACCAATACAACCGTCCATTAATCCCGTTATTTTCCAATAATCACGTATTCTTTTTCTGAAATCTGTTTATTCTATGGTATAAGTTATCCACCACCCGCTCTTAATCGAGTATGCCAGTATTTTATATTCTTTCAATAATACTCTAGAAAGAATAATCTATCCCATAGATGAAGGAAGTAGAACCATAGAATGGTATAGGGGACGTGAAGCCTTCCCTATGGAAGCCCATACCTCGATACTCAGCACCTGCACGAAGACCTATGCCATTGAAAAGGTCATATCTTAACATCACCCTGCCGAAACCAACAGCCCCAGCCTGCCCCATCCCCAAACCTATTCTCGGGCTAAAATCAAGTTTTTCTATGATATTGAAATTATACTCATAGAATACACTTCCCCAAAGTTGGTTCAGATTATGCGGTACATTTACAGGTACAGTAATCTGGTTCGAAGTTGGGTCGTTAGGATCGGTATTGATGATTCTCGTTTCGACTGTATTGATAAGCAGGTTACTATTACCTATCTCCATACCAAGTAAGCTGTTATTACTTACTCTGTATCCAGCAGATATTGAATAGTTACTGATGAATTCGTCATTTTCATTAGTAGAAAATGCTCCGATATCATTTGTAAGGTTAGTGTTTACAACCCAGTTTCTTTTTTGGACTGCATTTATATAAGCTTGCTCTGTGGTAGTATTCTGGTCATAAACAGTTTTTTTATCAGCAAGTTGGTTAACACCTGATCTGAACTGAGAAGAAAGGCCGTTTGTATTTTCATACTCTGGATAAACGGTACCAGATAAAACCTCTTCCTCTAAACTCTCTTCGTTATTTTTATCGCCTAATATAGATGAGTTTTCATAATTAAGAGGATTCTCAACTATAGTAAAAGTTTTTTCTATCTCTGGATCATCAGAGATTGTAGAAGATACTGTTTCGGTTTTCTCTACATTATCGTTAGCTAATGCATCAGAAGAAATGCCGGTAGCTACCCGAGAACCTATAGTGTTACCACCACTATTTGATTGACCGTTAAGTTCAATATCATTGCTATTGGTGCTTTTTACTTCAATTGCTTGGTTTGAAAAAACACTAACAGATTGCTGAAACGGTATGTCCAAATCTTTCTCTATAAGTAACGGAGTATCATAAGCCTGATAATCATCAACAGTTATGTAGTTTCTTGCGGTATTATCGCTAAAATCAGTCTGATTATCATCTTGTGATCCCAAATTGAATATCAGTGCGAATATAGCAAGGCCTGCAGCAGCAGAGTAACCAGCCCATCTCAGATAAAAAGGAATTACTTTCCTTCTGTCTTCTTCAAGCTCGGCACTTTTACCCATTATTTTGGCTAATACTAATTCTTCAGTATTTTTTACCAGCTTTTCAGGTACTATAACCGAATCGGCATCTTTCGCCAATAAGTATTGGGTTTCGACGGAAGCATCGAACTTTGACTTGAATTCCGGATCAGAAGCAAGCTGTTTTCTTAGCTGCTCATCTTCGGATTGTGTCAGTTCACCGTCGATATATTTGTTTATTAAAAGTTCAATATCCATTGTATTCCCGGACTACCGGTTCTAATATCTTTCTTAATTGTATGCGCGCCCTATGAACACGCACTTTAGCGAGAGAAAGCTCAATATCTAAAATAGTAGCTATTTCCTGATATGTGCATTCCTGGTATTCTCTTAGTATCAAAGCCTCTCTAAGCGGAAGGCTAAGGCTTTGAATTGCTTCATCGATTGTTTTTTTGAGCATTATATCGCCGCGCTCCTGTTCTGACTCTAGCCCTAAGGCCTCATCAAAGTCAGCGTGGTTTTTCTGCGATCTCATCAGATTCAGGCACGTATGCCTACAAATAGTATAAGCCCAGCCCCCAAAGTTCTCACCTTCGAACTTATTGCTGTTCTCATATATCTTAATAAAGGTTTCCTGATAAGCATCACCAGCGAGCACCTCATTAGCTGTTAGTTTTAAGCAGAAACGATAAATTCGATTTGAGTATTCATCATATAGCACTCGGAATGCCTCGGCTGATCCTTGACGGAACCTGTCGATTACCTGCTGTCTTTCAGGTGACATATCGCTATATTTTAATGGTTGACCCAACTTTGTATGTTTCTACTCTACTGGTGAATGTTAAGGCTATAATTCTTGCCCTTTATTGAAAGACAACTGAATTGTAAAAATGGTTACAATTCAATGTGATTTTTTTTATTCAACCGGATTTAGAATAGTGATAACAACAGTTCTGTTATAGGATCTGCCTTTTGCGGTCTTGTTGTCATAAAGCGGATTCTGGGCACCGTGAGGTATTCTTTCAATTGATTCTACGTTATCGCCTTCAACCAGCCCGAGTGTGGATACAACCTCTTCTATCCTTCTTTTGGAAAGGTCTAAATTGTATTCTGGGGAACCGATATTATCGGTATAGCCATCGATAACAACCCTTGAGTTAGGATTGATTGCGTTTCTAGCTGTTTTGAGATTAGCCTTTTGCAGGGGAGTCAGTTCAGCGCTGTTGTATTCAAATACTATGAGACTGTATTTTTCGACGATCTTATCGTTTTTAAGTATTTCACGCTTTTTACGGATAGTCATCTGCTCAAGAAGTATCTGATCAGAATCAGTAGCTTCAACCCCGTACTCGTCTGTAGCGGCCAACTTAAAGTCGATGGGCTTTTCCAGTTTTGGCCTTGGTTCTTCGGCTATATTCCAGGTATAGTTCTGAGAAACGTCCCCGTCTCCCTGGCCATCTATTTTACGGATAAACTGGCCTTCCTGCATTATTTCCATGGAGTAAGTATAGTCGATACCTTCTTTTCCGTGGTCTAACTTAGAGTATATATCTACACTTGGTGGATTAGAGGTAATATCGATTTTCTCAAGATTAAGATACCCAGTGATTGCTTGGTTTGTCGATACGATCTCTACTCGGCTGTTTTCAGCCTGCCCTTCCGGAAGCTCTTTACGGCCGGGGCTTGCGGGAAGATTTCTCGCCTCAACTCCTATCCGAGAGGGGTCTATACCCCAGTTATTGACAAGATAGGATTTTACAGCTTCGGCCCTATTCCTGCTTAACTCTAGATTACTTTGCTCATCTCCGATGGCATTATTAGTACCAGTTAAAACTATATCAGAGCCCGGATTATTCAGCATACGCTTTCCAATTATATTCAGCAAGTTGGAGTGTATCGCAAGCACATTCCATTCCTGATCAAGCGGTTCAAATGAGGTGGTAGCATTTGCTGGTAATATATTTTGAGAGGTCGTGGAAAGGTCGCTACTACCCGAACCGAAAAATACATAGGGCAATAAGGGAAATGCCTCTTTAGTTTCAGTCTCTTCGATTACGATTTTACCGTATTTCCTATAATTCCCGTCAATATCTGCGGTGAACTCATATTCTAATGGCTCTGTACGGTTATAAGATTCTGTTATAGTTATTGTTTTTACTATTCTGTCATCAAACTCTTCTTCAGTGATTGATTCGCTGGAATTTATAAGTTCTATATTTTCAGATATGCCAGCTTCAACAATCAATGTGGTATCTCTTACATAGATCGTTTCTTCGATGATTTCCTTTTCAGGCTTTATCTCTATAAAAGCATCTACCCCGAAAGATAGAGTAGCCACCGACCAAAAAGGATTACCGTTATCCCCTGCAACCGTAGCAATATCAGTTATGGGAAAATAGTATCTTGCAAAAGGCTCTAAAAAAATATCGCTTACAGGAATCGAGTACCCGACACCTCCACCAATCCATGCCTGGAAAGGATTAAGTTCAGGTATATCATAATAATTGAACTGATCACCCCTAATATTACGAAACTCGTTATTTACTACATAGCTTGCATCATTGGGGCTCACCAGTCTTTCATAAGTGAGAACCTCTCCACTGATCAGATAGCCGAAACGCCCACCACCGTACAAGTTGAAATTATCGAATGCGTTATACTCGTATTCCACAGAAGCGTTTATGGCAGTAACAACCGCATCAAGTGTGAACTCCGCTACAGCATTATCCGCACTAACAAGCGTTCTATCGGATATTGTATTCTGCTCTATCATTTCCCCGTTCAGGTCGTCATAACCAAGCCTGATCATTAGCCTAGATCTATCAAGAATCGGAAAAGCGACAAATGCCCCTATTCCAGGGCCAATCCCACTACCGCCGTTGTATTGGCTGCAGCAGTTGTTCCTACCTGAAAGATTCTCAAACTCGGCATTATGCTGATTGAGGCCTATTCCCGCTGTAACGCCGACCTTTGTCAGTATCGGCTTCCCTGCGATATCATTTTGAGCGATAGAAACAGACAGAGTAAATAAGCAGAGAAATATCAGAGAGAAAAACTTTAACATATACTATTTAAATATTGATCTTACAACAGAATTGAAAGTGCTTGTGGGGAAGAATTTTCTAAGTATCATCAATGCTGGCGCCCCAGAGCCTACCGGGTATCTTAAACGCCAAGAGTTATCAGTGGCGGCTTTATAGATTTTCTCTGCTACCACTTCCGGACCGGGTGCTTTATTACCTGCCTCTTGGAACTTATCATAAACCGATTTCTCATATTCATCATATTCAGGTATATCGTAATCCTCTACAAGATCCTGGCTTCTACCGTAAAAATCGGTTTTTATCGCACCAGGTTCTATCAGCTTTATTTTTATACCAAATTGCCTGAGCTCGAACTGGAGTGATTCCGAAAAACCTTCTACAGACCATTTTGTTGCATTATATAAGCTGAAAATCGGGAATGGCATTCTGCCCCCTATAGAGGAGATATTGATGATTGTACCGCTTTTTTTCTTTCTGAAATGAGGGAGGATCTGGCGTGTAACATCCATTAGACCAAATACATTTACATCAAACTGCTTCCTTACAGTTTCCGGGGATGACTTTTCGAAAGAACCGATAGCTCCGTACCCCGCATTGTTCACAATGGCATCTATTGAGCCGAAATCATTTATCGCCCCGTTTATCGCTTCTTTTATAGAGTCAGGCTCGGTAACATCTAACTTGTAGTATTTTATATTTTGTCTGCTGTCGCCGGAGGAATAATCCTCTGGTGTCCGCATAGTCGCAGCTACATTCCAGCCTTTATCTGAAAAATAGTCTTTAGTTGATTCGCCGATACCTGATGATGCACCTGTGATCATAACTGTTTTAGCCATTATCTCACTACTCCTGCCTTTTTGATTATTATATTCCTGCCATTTGTGTACTTAACAAAGTACATACCGCTAGATATAGCGGGTAATTTGATATCCCTGCTATATACTTGTCTACCGTTTGAGTTCCATTTATCGCTGAATACGATACTACCCCTTATATCATACACTTTAACAGCATATTCCCCAGAATATGGTGAAACTGCGTTTAAGCTCATGATATTCTGATTTACTGAGACAGTTATATCAATCGGCTGAACGTAATCCATGAGCCTTGTTCCATCTTCATCGGTACAAGGGAGTATTCTCAGAACGCCGTTTTCCGCTACTAGGTCTGATATTATCCCATCTGGTTCATATTCAAAATTCGTTAAGTCGATTTCGATAGCAGTCTGTTCAGCATTACCAAGCATCGGGCTACCGATAAGAGTAAATATTTCGCTTTCGGTTTCCGTGATAGTTTTATCGGTTCCGGAGATTTCAATCGTAATCTCTCTATCGTTATTCCAATCCTGAGCTAGAACCTGCATCTGCCCGCCTTGTAGCTCTTCAGGATAGAAAAGAGTTTTATTCCAGGAAACCCTTATTCCCGAGAGACTGGTAAGGGTTACTTCGCTCACTCCATTGCTTATCATACCATATATAGGTATGTTCACGTTTAGATCCTCAGCGGGATCATAACTGCCCAAATCAGTATCTGTATATATTGATAGAGTAGCCCCAGGTACGCCTACACCTGTTAGGATTACAATTATGCTATCGCGGCAATCAGGATTTTCAACTAATATCGGTATCTTAATTTCCTCTCGAAAAGAACCTGTCCTATCAGGTGTGAAATTAGTTCGGAATCTGTTAAAAGTGCCGCCGTTCAGGTTCTGATTAGATAGGTTCAACAAATCAGTATCAAAAACACCGGGGTCAGTGTTGGGTAAAATGATATTTTCAGTTGATACATCAAGATCAACTTCGCTTGAGAACTCTCTTTCTATATCTACAGAAGTCTGGAAAATAACCTGATTGCCAAAATCAACTATAATAGTGTCCGGACTAAAGCCTTTTAAAACCTCGGCTGTCAAAGAGAAATCTAAAGAATCAATAGCGCCGTTTTCGAATGTATAAAGCCTGTACTGCTGATTAATCAGTCCTTCATCAAAAGTCGAAGCATCGAAAGTGCCGCCAGGGACAGTTCTTTGTGAAAACTCATCTACTATATTATCTGCTAAATATACTCTTTGAAAGGCATTAGCCAAATTAACCAAAGAGTCAACCCTGCCGCTTACCCCGCCGAAGTTCTGAAGTGGTATATCCCAATCGATCAATGCACACTTGTTGATTTTTCCTAGATCAATATCTAAAACTTCGATATTTGATTGTATTATCTCAAAGTTGAGGGTGTATGAGATAGATTCACCGCATTGTGGTACAAATTCAAGATCATAACTTACAGACTCAGGCATACCCGTATATGCTTCAGCATCTATCTGTAATTCTATACTGGTAGTTGGATTTGCCTGGGATATTACAAGGCCGTCAGTAAATGCTGTATTAATTATCTGATCAGAATCGTTGTTGGGATCAGGTGTGAACGAAAGCCCCCTTTGCAGTACAGATAGCAGTTCGATCTCAATAGTTTGTATCGCACTAAGCCCGCCGAGTGGTATCTGTCCAAAATCTATCACCCTATCATTATTACCATCTGATTCTGTTGTATTGAACTGCAGCGAGTCCACTTCAGCAGTAAATTCAATTTCAATGGGATTATTCAGATCGGCGGTTGTAATTATTTCCAGGGTAGATTGATATATACCATTTGCTGCCGCATCTGGATTAAACCTAACTTGATAGCTTATAGTATCCCCATTGCCAAGTGAATTATCAGATACAGATACCTGCCTACCATCATTGGCGTAAAAGGCTGGTGTAGAGCTATAATACCCAAACTGATTGCCTGAGAATATTCCCCATTCAGGATTGGCCGGCGTACCTTGGTTTACTATCGAAAACTCATCATCGGAAAAGTTCCAGATATTGACAATAGTGTCCTGAGCCTCGCAATAATAAATGAGGCCGAAATCTACATCGGGGGAAACACCAAGTGAGTAATCTATACCTTCCCCTGATAGATCTATATCAAGGCTGACATCGCATAGATCAGCACCTATCTGAGGCTGCCACGTGAATGGTGCAACTGGATTATCACCTATTACAGATGGTGTGAAAATAAAAATCAAATTTACAGTATCGCCTGGCAGAAGTTCAGATATAAACGGTTCGTACCTATTGAAAACATATTCAGGTGCGGGTGGTATGGGATCATCGTTAAGCAAGATAGTGTCATTACCGGTATTAATTACAGATACCGTTCTTTCTGTAGGGGAATTAATTAGCTGAGCTCCAAAATCCTGTTGATTGGGATCAGCAAATGTAAGCTCATTATCTACGACTCTATACGCTAAAGCTAAGCTATCAATAGCGTCAGGGCATTCAACATCATTAACTGTAGCATACAGAACTCTATCACCTAGTTGATTAGCATTAACAGTGAAATCAAACTGTAGGGTCTCGCCCGTAAGAATAGTTAGATCATTATTAGGGTTTTGTAGATTTAGTTGCGGGTCGCCGGAATAATCGATTGATGATTCTTTAGTGCTGCTATTTAAAACGTAAAAACTACCCGTAAATTGATCCCCAAGGCATACCTCACCTAAATAAAGACTATCCTGAGTAAGAGTAATATTATTTTCATCTTGATATGAAAGATCGACAATTCTTCTTTCAATCCTTACTCTGTATTCTTTAACGGCTTCGTCGGGATCATTGGATGCTATCCTATAAACCATATTTCTGTCCGTCTCGAGCCCATCAGGATTATTGAACCTGAATACTATCCATCCAGTTTCGCCCGGCGGGATAACAAGATCACCGGTAGTCAATATTTCAAAATCCGCGAAATTCTGAACATTTCTAAAATCGCTTGCTGCCATATCTATCACAAGATCGGCATCACCTTCATTAAACACCCTTATACTATCAATAAGCTCATCACCTTGGCAGCTTACAAAGCTCAAAACAGCTCGAATCTCATTATCAATGTCTGGTACAAGATCCAGTCTGATTATATTCCATGCAGCCTGGGAAAGTAAATATTGCGGATCGGTTCTGTATTGAGTTTGTGCAGCAGCAGAAGGTCTGTCCCAAACAGAAGCAATAAACATATAATCCTGTCCTGCTGGGAAATCGATATTCTGTGTCCAGTTATTAGTACCTAAAGGGGCGTTTCCTAAAATCACCCATTCATTATTTTCATAACTATAGTGAGTAAGTTCACCTCCATCATTCTTATATCCACGAAGATTAAAGTTTGATTTCGCAAATTTTACAGTATCGCTTGAGGTCATGTAATAGACGTTATCACCTAAGACACTGCTAGCTTGATAATTAGCCTTTATATAACCGCTACCACCATCGACAGTATTGTTTACTTCCCCACCTTGTGCTCTGGCCGATACCTGATCTAAACCATCAATATCATAAACTTTGGCATTTAATTCAATGCCGCCACCGGAACCCGCACCACCATCTACAAGGCCTGATTCACCATCTCCACCATCTGATATGACTCTTAGTGACTGAATACTTTCAGCGAATAATCTGATAGCGCCGCCGCCACCACCGCCTTCGCCTGCACAACCACCTGTAAGAGTCTGTGGGTTACCAGATGCACCGCCAGAACCTCCTGCCAAAGGAACTAATCTTTGAGAACCATGAATGTTACCAGTTACAGTACCTACAGTATTACCATCATCCCTATAGGAGCCATTACCTCCCCTTGAAAGCTGCCCAGCACCACTACCGCCACCATATCCGCCTTCCGGCTCGAAGCCACCTGTTCCGTTCCATCCAATCCCGGAGGAACCAAATGGATGCCCAGTTCCACCCCCGGCGTTTTCATATAGTCCGTTTAAAGTAATACCACCAACAACACCATTGATACTGGAACCCCCAACTAATCCTGTTGTAATCTCCCCACTACCGTTTCCCGCATCTTGATGAGAACTGCTACCGCCTTGAAAATTTTGGCCTCCTGCACCTCCCCCAGTAAACCCTAAGCCGCCATTTGTTCCTGATGGGGCATTGAAGAGAGCGTTCCTATCGCAAAACTGTCCGCCACCGCCACCGCCGCCAGGGCCTCCGTTTTCTCCAGTAGCACTTACATCTATTACAGAACCAGTACCACCGATAATCGGCCCGAGTGATAATATATGGGCAGGCAAATATGCTTGGTTTCCAGGTTCAAAAGGGTCGGGGTCATTTGTTGATATGGTGTAAGTAGTATTATCTGCCAATAAGAGGCTATCAACTATTATCGCGTTCTTTGGAGACATTTTACCGATATTATCTCCGAAGACTGTATTTGCTCCTGGATCCCCAACTGTTGTAGGCTCTACTATATAAAAGTCGAAAGAAGCACCTGGCAGAAGAGTCCCGTTCCTTGATACTTGAATGAGTACGTTATCTGAAAGTTCCCAATCTTCGTCAAGGCCTGCCTTGTCATACTCAGGGCTAACGAAAATCGTAGTTGTAATAAGTCTTCCATCCCAGCTGGAAGTCACAGGCCCTATGACTATATTGGGATTCGGGGTAGCAAGCTGAACCCTAAGATCATCGCCAGGGTTATTGAGCGATACTTCATTATCAAGAGTGGAGAAAAAATCAAAATCATCATGGTCTGCAACTATTTCTACATAGGTAGCAAACCCTGGGGTTCCTACATCAGGGAACATATAGGGTTTAGATACTGCGGGTAAAGCGGCAATAATCAGCGATATAGAAACGAATAATCTAAACATCAACATTTTTGAATCTCATTGGATATAAGTCGTCATCATAACACGTAAGTTATGAAAATGTCACTTAACATGCTTATAGCAGATATATTCTTACAGCTATAATGGAATCAGTTCAAATTTGAGAGAAGTTGGATTACCATAAATAGTCATTTTCCCATTCATCATCCTCTTCGTCTTCTTCGATAACGAACCGTGGTGCTGTTTCTTCGGTAACGGTTTCTAAAAAACGGGAAGGTGTACTTAGAACATACCCGGTAGCACGGTCGAAAATATTGACAGGGTGAGTTATGGTCAGTGTACATTTTGCTCTTGTTGCCGCTACATAGAACAGCCTTCTTTCCTCCTCTATAGCATCAATATCCTCGCCCGTTCTGCCAGAAGGGAACTTCCCTTCTAAAGCCCATATTATATAGACATGTTTCCACTCTAGCCCCTTGGCCGAATGTATAGTAGAAATAGTTACTATTTCGTCTTCAGGGTCATCACCTGCTAGTTCATTTACACTTGATGTAGGAGGATCAACAGATATATCAGCGAGCATAGAGTCTAGAGACTTATAACCTGCTACCATAGTAACAAACTGCTCAAGATCCTTTAGCCTTTTCTGAAAGTCCTTATATGCGTTCTCAAGTATCGGGGTATAGATTTCGATAGTTTTTGTTACAGCTGCTTCAGGGTTAGTTTTATAAACGAGTACAGCCTGAATCTGCTTTCTAAGCTCTTCGCCCTTAGATAACTGCCCGAATCCTTTTTCAAACGACATATCGCCTGACTGGACTCCTTCGATTATCTTTGATGCGGTAACCGAGCCTATACCAGGCTGCAACAATAAAAGCCGCCGCCATGCTATTACATCATCAGGATTTGCGGCTACCTTTAAGTATGCGAGTACGTCTTTTATGTGGGCGGTCTCGCTGAATCTTAGTCCACCGTATTTTTGGAAGCGGATATCGGTTTTGTCAAACTCCAGCTCAAGGTCAAATGAATGATAGCCGTTTCTGATAAGTATAGCTATTTCGTTTAAATCTTCGCCGTTTTCTCTCATTTCCAGAATATCCTGAACGATGAACAGGCTTTGCTGCTTTTCAGTGGCGGTTGATACTACTCTTGGTTTATCGCCCGAACTTACACCGATAAGCTCTTTCTCATAACCCATAGCAGCCGCTTTCATCACAGAATTAGAAAGGCCCAGTATCTGATCTGTGGAGCGGTAGTTAGTCTGTATCTTATAGACCTTACAATCATCAAACTGTTGAGGGAAAAAGAGGATATTACTGTATTCAGCACCGCGGAAAGAATATATCGACTGTGCCTCATCCCCAACCGCCATTATGTTCTGCTTCGGGCCAGAAAGGAGCATAGAAATCTCGTGCTGCAGCCTATTGGTGTCCTGATATTCATCTACCATAATATATCTGTAGCGTGAGCTAATGGCTTTCCAGGCATTTCCGCCCAGCTTCAAAATATCCCTTAGATTAACCAAAAGATCATCATAATCCATAGCGGAGGCTTTTTTCTTATACTCGCCATATCCCTTTATAATATCTTCTATGAATGGCACAAGATCCAGAAAGCGGTTGTTCTCTTTGAATACAAGATCTTGAATGCTTTCGCCTTTGTTTATCGCCATGGAGTAGATTCGCTGGATGAAGCCAGCTTTAGGGTGCCGTTTACTTTTGGCATCTATACCCTTGCTTTCCATGTAGCGCTGCCGAACATACCCTATTGTGTCTTCTGCGTCCTTTGCGTCGAGGATACTGAAATTAGCGTTATAGCCGAGTTCCTTACCGTACCTGCGAAGCACCATAGAAGCGAAAGAATGGAAAGTGCCCGCTGTGATCGCACCCGCTCTACCATCCAACAGTTTCACTGAGCGGTCTTTCATTTCGTTCGCAGCTTTCCGGGTAAAAGTCATCAGCAGAATAGATTCAGGGGGGACTCCATCTTCAATTAAGCGAGCTACCCTGTAAGTTACTGTGCGAGTTTTGCCTGTACCGGCACCTGCTATCACCAGTGCAGGACCGTTATTATGCATTACAGCTTGAAGCTGTTCGGTATTTAATAGGGACTGATAATCTAATCGGCGTTTTTTGCTGCTATGGGAAGTATTTTGGCCGGCTTTCTGCTGTTTCTTCAGTTTGATTTTTTTCATCACATCAAAAATAAAAAAAGGGATCGGCATATTATTGCCAAACCCTTTTTATTTATCCGTTTTGGGAATCCTTCCTCTGACGGTATCAGATCATCAAGAAAAATATAAAGCAATCCTTTGCTTGTGGAAGTCCTTCCCTGTGATGTTGTTTTTTGATTCTTCTTTAAGTAACTGAATGCAATCTATTATATAGAGCTATTAGATCTCTAAGCAGATATACTGAAATTTTTATATAGCTTATCCGACGGTTAACTTTGAATAGATCAAACAAATGAAAAAGGAAAATATTATGATGGAAGTAGGTATAATCGGTGCCGGTACAATGGGTAACGGTATCGCCCAGATAGCTGCTACAAACGGCCATAAAACATATCTCTTTGATGTCAATAAAGATAATCTTGATACCGCCAAAGCTAAACTCGAGAAAATTACAGCAAGGTTAGTCGAAAAAGGACGCTTAGAAGAACCAAAGAGAAAAGAGATATTAGATAGAATAATATATTCCACCGAGCTTAAGGAAGCAAAAGACTGCGGACTGATAATAGAAGCAATTATAGAAAATATCGATATCAAAAAGACATTGTTCTCTCAGCTAGATAAAATCGTGGGTACAGACTGTATACTTGCATCGAATACCTCATCTTTATCTATAGCTTCAATAGCTGGCGCCTTGGATAAATCTGAACGTTTTTTGGGGATACACTATTTTAACCCAGCCCCGCTTATGCCATTAGTTGAAATTATACCATCATTCATCACAGATAGTGAAATAACCGCTAAAGCCAAATCTATTACTGATAGCTGGGGCAAAACTACGGTTATAGCAAAAGATACACCTGGATTTATAGTAAACCGAGTAGCGAGGCCATTTTATGGTGAAGCAATGAGGATAGCTGAGGAGCAGATCGCTGACATCCCCACGATCGATGCAGCAATGAAAGAAATCGGCGGATTCCGCATGGGTCCGTTTGAGTTAACTGATTTTATCGGCCATGATGTAAACTATAAAGTAACAGAGAGTGTTTGGGAGTCCTTCTACTACGATCAGCGATTCAAGCCTTCACTTTTACAGAAAAGACTGGTAGAAGCTGGCTTTCTTGGCCTCAAATCCAATAGAGGCTTTTATGATTATAGAGAGAATGCGGAAAAACCAACGGCAAAAGATGATAATGATCTCAAACAACTTGTATTTGATCGTATTATAGCCATGCTTATCAATGAGGCATGCGACGCTCTTAACCTTGGAATCGCTACCGCCGAAGATATAGAGCTTGCTATGGTAAAAGGACTTAACTATCCAAAAGGACTGCTTTCTTGGGGGGATGAGATAGGAGCTGATGTCATACTTGGAAGACTGCAATACCTTTATGATCTTTACAAAGAAGATCGATACAGGCCAAATATTTTACTGAAGCAAAGAGTGGATAAAGGAAACAGACTCAATCAAGATTGACTAGGCGGATTGATAATTGATTATGCCATAAGCTAAGCATCAAAATATATAAAGCGGGATCATTTCCCGTTTTATTTTGACAAATCTAAATAGTTGTTGCAACAACATTGATACAACAACGTTTATATTCCTGATGAGTGAAACAGAAACCAAATACGAACTTGCTGAATCCTTTGGATACCTAACTGGTAATGCTTATAGAGCTATAAACAAGAGGTTGAGAAATCTTTTCAAGGCCGAGGGGCATCCGATCACGGTTGAGCAATTCGGAATTCTCGTTCATCTTTGGGAAACCGACGGCCTTTGCCAGAACCAAATCGGTGATATTATAGATAAAGACAGGGCAGGCGTATCAAGGCTGATCAATAATCTCGAAAAAAACGATCTGATTATCCGTAAGTCGGATAAAAATGATTTCAGGAAGAAAAAAGTCTTCCTTACAGAAAATGGAAAAAAGCTTGAGTCGTGTTCTAAACAGTTGGCATATCAAGTCTATTCTGAATGTATTGCTGATAAATCCGAATCCGAGATAAGCAACGCTAAAAGTTTTCTCAGAAACATCAAAACGAATCTCAATTAATTCAATATATCAAACACCAAAACATAGGTAAAATACTATGAAACCTCTAAAAAACATAATCGCAACTGCGACGATATCACTGATCGGCGCATCAACACTTTTCGCTGCCGATATCTACAAAGCTGACGCAAAGAGCAGCGAAGTAAAATGGAACGCTGCTAAAGTATCTGGCGAGCACTGGGGTTATGTAAGCGTTAAGGACGGATATCTGGAAATGGACAACGGCAAGCTTAAAGGTGGCAAGTTCAATATAAATATGCCTTCACTTACCGTTGAGGACATCGAAGACCCAGAATGGAACGGCAAGCTTAAAGGACACCTGCACTCAGATGACTTTTTCAGCACTAACACATATAAAACAGCTTCGCTTGATATTACAGATGTAAAGCAAATAAAAGGTAACGAATATCAGATCAACGGTGATCTGACTATTAAAGGCATCAAAAAACCTGTATCATTCCCAGCTACTGTAACAATGGAAGATGGTAAAGTGGTAGGAGTTGGTAAGATGAAAATCGACAGAACAGATTATGATATCAAATACAACTCTGGATCATTTTTTGAAGACCTAGGCGACAAAATGATTTACGATGAATTTGACTTAGATGTGAGACTGGTAGCAAATAAGTAATTCTTATTTCAAGAATATTCCAAAGCCCTAAAAGTAATTGCTTTTGGGGCTTTTTTATTTTGTGATAAGACCGATTTTCCGGGCTACTTTTTCGCTTATACTTTTATTTGTATTATCTATTTCAATAAGTACTGAATTATCGTATTTTTCTTTACCGAGTATTCTTATTTGAGAATTAATATTAAAATTAAGCCGAGTAATATAATTCAATAATTCTTTTCTATCATCCAGAACTATAGCTATCAGATATTCACCGGGTTCCGCTTCGGCCATAATAACTATATCGAGTTCGGTGATATTGCCTTGGATATCAGGAATTGGTTCGCCGTGGGGATCGAATTTAGGATTGCCGAGATATGTATCGAGTTTATTCACAAGCTCTCGTGATTCCACATGTTCAAGCTGTTCGGCTATCTCATGAACGTTTCCCCAGTCGAATTTTAACTTATCCACCAGGAATGTCTCCCACAGTCTATGCTTTCTGAGTATGTGGACTGCCTTTTCTTTACCTGTTTCAGTTAATTTCACACCTTTGTATTTTTGCCGCTCAACCAGACCTTCCTGCTCTAGCCGTCCCAGCATCTCAGTTACAGAAGACGACTTGATATTTAGAATAGCGGCAATACTATTAGTACTTACCAACGTGCCCGGCTTTTCAAGCGAGTGTATCGCTTTTAGATAATCCTGTGTAGAGATAGAGTGCATTTACTAAATTAATACAATCTGATGAGTAGAAAAACGTAATATTTTCGGTACATCTAATTATATTTGTAGGCAAGCCTAAAACATTATTCAGAATTTATGATGAATCATTTTCTACTCCTTTTATCGATACTTGGATTATCTACTTTTTCTTATTCTTTTGATGGTAATATAAAAGATGAGGAAGGTAGTCCTGCAGTAGGTGTAAAAGTAGCATTTTTACAAAACGATACAATCTCTGGAGGCACGCTCACAGATCAGCAAGGAAAATTCAAATCACCACAGAATATTGATTTTCCAATTAGGATTAATATCGAGTACTCTGGTTATTTCCCAATCGATACGATTATCACAGATACCCCGGAGTATGAACTTAGTTTCAGATTAAAGCCTTTATCGAAAACCAGTTCCGAGATAACCGTTACCGGTACTATGCTGCCTACAACAATAAAGCAATCACCAGTTAAGACCGAGGTTGTTAGCACCATTGCCATGCAAGATTATCTGCCCGGAACTACCAACATGATGGAGACCCTTAAAATGGTAAACGGTATAACCGAACAGGTTAGCTGCGGGGTTTGCTTTACCAATAGTATCTCTATCAATGGGCTCCCTGGGCCATACACTGCAGTACTGCTGGACGGCGCACCCGTTTTCGGGAATCTGGCCACTGTTTATGGGCTTAATGGAGTTCCGAATGTAGCAGTAGATAAATACGAAGTTATCAAAGGGCCAAACTCCACGCTTTACGGTTCTGAGGCTTTAGCGGGAGTAATCAATATCATAACTAAAAACCCTGATAAATCTGAATATCTAGCAGATGCCGTTATATCCACTAATGATGAAGTATTCGCCAATCTATCGGTTTCTGAAAGCATAGGCAATGTTTACGGCATGATATCTGGTAATTTCGGTACGGTCAGAAATATCGAAGACGCGAACAGAGATGGCTTCAACGATATGCTGAACTTGGATAGATATACGATGTTCACAAAGTGGAAAGCGCCATTAGGGGACTTTGACCTGAATATCGGAGCAAATCTTTATTATGAGGACAGAATAAACGGTGTGCTGGATTACGTAGATAATTTCCAGCCGTCATTTCGTGGCAGCGAGGATATTTATGGCGAAAGTATAATAACGGAGCGTTATACTTTTTTCGCGTCGCTTAACAGTAAGGATATGAAATACGGTAAACTCGATTTATCTACCTCACTTTACAGCCAGGATTCTTATTACGGAAGCGACCACTACCAAGCTTCTCAGGATCTGTTCTGGGCTAATTATATATATCCAATCTCGACAGAAAACCATACCCTGCTGCTTGGTGGGACTGCTCGCTACAGTACTTATAATGACAATACACAAGCCACAGTTGATGCAAACGGTATTGATACACCGGATGAGCAATTCATTCCCGGCATTTTTGCCCAGAGCGAGTGGGCAATCACTGATAAAAGTGTGATTCTATCTGGTTTAAGGCTAGATAATTATGTTCGGCACGGACCTATTTTATCACCTAGGTTAAGCTTTAAATGGTCGCCGAGGTATGATTTTGATTTCAGGCTAAATACAGGAACCGGCTTTAGAGTAGTGAATTTATTTACCGAAGACCATGCGTTTGTAACTGGCCAGAGGCAGGTACTTATCGAAGAAGAGCTGAATCCAGAGCGGAGCATAAATGCGCTCGCCGGTGCGTCATACTTTTATGATCTCGGAATTGGCTGGGGTACAGGATCGATAGATGTGGACGGATTCTACACCTACTTCCAGAATAAAATCATACCTGATTATGAGACCGAGGGTTTTATATTTTATTCCAATACCGATGGTTTCGCTGTTACACAGGGATTTGCCGTAAACCTAAACCATAATTTCGATAATAATATAAATATTACGCTCGGTGCTACATTCCTTGAATCCACAGAAACGGAAAGCAACGAATTGGGTGAAGAAGAGACTATGCCGCTTCCCTATGCGCCTGAATACTCGGGAGTGGCTATGGTAAACTATTATTGGGAGTGGGCAGACTTGATATTTGGTTATACTGGCCGACTTACCGGGCCGCAGCATCTACCAGATGTGTTTGATGTCAACTCTTCTACAGGCCAACCATTAGATAGCCCGCGCCCAGGCTTATCGGATGCCTTTATGATACACGGCATTCAGATAACCAAGAATCTTGAAATGTTTGATATCTATGTAGGGATGCAGAATATAGGTGATTTTATGCAGCCTATCTCACCCTTGGCTGGGTTTAACGACCCGAATGCCTTGCCCGGGTTTTCCGATAGCTTTGATACAGCTTATGCCTATTCCCCTATCCACGGGCGGGAATTCTATTTCGGTATTAGGGCAAAAATGTAAATCTTAAATTATGGCAATCAATAACTAGAACCACTTAATGAGTTCGTATTATTTTCTGCTTTTAATCTTTTCCATACAACGTAATTTGGAGTAATCAAAGAGATAATATTAATTACAATGACAGCAAAAACGATTATATATGAGATTATACCTATCGGTAAGTCTGTAATTATATTTGATACAAAATGATTGAAAAATGGAATTGCTCCAAAAGATGCCGCTATTACCCATATTATATTAGCTAGCAAAATAAATGATTGTATATTATATCGATGCTGAACTAACTTATCGTAAAACAAGGTAAATACAAACATAAATAGACCAATTAAAAAAAGATATGGAATATAGGTTTCCCAGAATGATATGACATATACAAGTAGAACAAAAAAACTATCCTGAATATTATCAGTACTATTTACAGTATTTCTAAAAACTGGAATTATCAAGAAAGCTAAAATACTAGACATAAATAAAAGCGAAGTTGATCTGATAATCCTTTTCGATTCTAGTTCTAAGTATTTGCCGAAAAAATGTTTATTTAGTATATCACTAATTTTATTGTCTTTGTTCATAAGCTTTCCGAAAAAATATTATCATTATATCGATATAAGAAAAAAAATGATCTTCGATAACACGGTATATCTCTAACCAAGCCCCCATTTGCTATCAAGAGCCTCGCCGAACTCATAGAAGCCTGTTTTGCCGTGTATCCAATCGGCTGCTACCAAACTACCACTGGCGAAACCTTCTCTGTTTTTCGCCCTGTGGGTAAGCTCTATGCTATCAACAACGCTATCGGCTATTACTGTATGAGTACCCGAAATATCACCACCCCGAGTTGAGCTTGCGTGCAGTTCGTTTGGTTCTATCTTACGCTGAAGAGCATCGATAACAAGTTTATCTTTTCTATCAACTCTATCGATAAGCTTTTGGGCTATTGAAATAGCGGTGCCTCCTGGGCTGTCCTTCTTGTTTTTATGGTGCATTTCATGGGTTAGGAGATCATACCCGTCTTCATGGTTTATTATCCTGCCGAAACTCTCAATAACCCTGAAAAAAATCTGTACACCTACAGAAAAATTAGAAGCCCATACGAGTCCGTTCCCAGCATCTTTCACATAATCGCGTACTTCCTCGGACTTATCAAGCCAGCCCGTGGTGCCGACTACAACGTTCTTACCCAGATCCGATAAAAGCTTGATGTTATCCACCGCCTGATCTGGTTCTGTAAACTCTATAGCCACGTCAAAGTCGTAATTGCTACCTTTTTCGAGTTTATTATCAGTATCAAAAATATCTGAGATCTGGTAACCCTGTGATTTTGCGATTTTTTCTATTTCATGGCCCATACGGCCGTAGCCCACAATAGCTATTACAGGTTTATTCATAGTTTGGGTAGAAAGATTATTTAATTTGGATTCGTTTTCTTACATAGCGGTCATTGCCGATACGGACCTCGCCGATATAATCGCCGCTAGGCATCGGCATACCGTTTGAATTACGGAGATTCCAAGTAATTTGGTGTGGCCCAGCGGGCTGCTTACCAGTAAATAAAGTCGCTATAACTTTAGCTTGGATAGAGTAAACAACTATTTCCACATCGGTCGGTACATCTAATCTATAGGATATTGTAGGGCCAAGATCTTCTGCGATCCCCAAAAACTGAGCTGCATCCTCAAGATAAAAAAGCCTAAACCTATCATCGTAATTATACATACCCTGCCCAGGCACTGATAAGGCATCAACCAGCATCTCACGACGTTGGACTTTCTCGCGTGGATCAGGTACGAACAAAGAAGAAGGCAGATCCATAACATTGATATAGGCTGCCATGATACTTCTTGCCTCTTGAAGCATCTGCGGGTTATACTCTGATTCTCGCAGATCCATCCTAAGCCTTACGTCGGTAGGCAGATCGATTTCCATCGCTCTGTAATACAGGGAATCCTGTTCGGGGGAAGTTGCGTTACCCAAAGAAGGATCAGCCTGAAAAAAACCGTAAGCACTGCAAGCCAGAATACCTAACGATACTACAAGAAGTATTAATCTAACAAAGCTGGTTATGATTTTGTTCATTTAAATAAAAATATTGCCAGAGGTATTCTTTTGCTTTGCTTACGGTATCATACATATTTAGTTATGCCTTTAGCAGCTTCTCTATGTCTTCGCTTATTTCAGAAGGTTTGGTTTGTGGAGCATAACGCTCTACAGGCATACCGTTTTTATCAACCAAGAACTTTGTGAAATTCCACTTTATAGCATCAGTAACCAAACCAGACTGCTGGCTTTTAAGGTAGTTGAAAAGCGGGTGGGAATCGTCACCGTTTACATCTACTTTGCTAAACATCGGGAAGGTAACGCCATAGTTAGCTTGGCAGAAATTAGCGATATCAGCACTCGAACCGGGCTCTTGCCCTCCGAACTGATTACAAGGGAACCCGAGTACTTCCAGCCCTTGGTCCTTATATTGCGAATAAAGCTCCTGCAGTCCTTCATATTGTGGAGTAAAACCGCACTCTGATGCCGTATTGACTATCAGCAACACCTTTCCGCTATAGTCAGATAGCGATTTTTCATCGCCATCCAAAGTCTCGGCTTTAAACTGGTATATTCCCTTATTCTCCGACATATCATCTCCTCCGTTATTACTATCTGTATAATTATGGGCCATTACTTCGTAACCGCCCTGTTTTTCGTTCATATCATCTATTTCATCGTAGTCGTCATCAGCACCACCGCATGCGGTGATAGCTGCCAGAAACAGTGTAGCCATAATGGCGTTCAATACTTTCATAACATATATCCTAATATTTTGTTTATTGTTTTACTATAAGTCGTTAGCGATTTTTTCTTATTGCCATAAAACAACTATGGCGTTATGATTGTTTTTAGTTAATTTACATACACTATAACAATCAACTATATGGAGGCAATTATGGATTTCTATAATCATACGATTCAAAACTTATTCAACTTTTCCGGAAGGACGCGGAGAGAGTATTTTTGGAAGACAATGGGTGCCGTATTTGCGATTAATATAGTGCTTGCTATACTCATGCCATTTGATCTGGGTATTATTACAGGTACACTAAGTTTTATATTTAATGTCGTATTCTTTGTTTTACTTCTAGGTATATCTATGAGGAGGCTACATGATACCGGAAAGAGCGGCTGGTATTTACTGCTTATGTTTATTCCAGTTATCGGCCAGTTGATCCTGATCTATTTTTGGGTACAGGACAGCGAAAGGATGCCAAATGAATATGGTCCATCACCAAAATATGATAATCCTGAATACGACAGCTTTCAATCACAACAAGCAAACTTCTGAGAACGGGTTTCGGTTTGTAAAGCTATAGATTATGGCAGCAAACTCAGTTATAACTTATAGCAAAAGTATTTTCCAGTCTGAATTTTCTGTGGTCTTTCTTACTTTGTATCAGGTTTTACTCTTGAACTAAGCTCGCTTCCGCATCTCCAGCAGTAGTTAGCGCTTATCCAGTGGTGTTCGGCAGTACAGGTCGGGCATGCCTGGGTGGATTCGTATTCTTTTTTATCCTGATTGGATAATTCGGCAGTTACTATTCCGGTGGGTATTGCGATAATCGCATAACCCATTATCATAATCACGCTTGCTATTGTCTGGCCGAGAATAGTTTGCGGGGCGATATCCCCGTAGCCTACTGTAGTAAGTGTTACTATAGCCCAGTATATACTTCTCGGTATGCTTGTAAAGCCAGCCTCGGGGCTTTCTACTATATACATTACTGTACCCAAGAGCAGGCAAACAAGTGTTATGGCAAATAGGAAAACAGCTATCTTTCGCTTACTTGACGCAAGGGCAGTTGCGAGCTTTTGCGATTCACCGATGTATCTTGTCAGCTTCAGGATCCTGAATACACGCAATAGCCTAAGTGACCTAAATGCTATGAGCGCCTGGGTACCCACAAAAAACAGAGAGATATATTTCGGTAAGGTTGACATCAGATCAATAATGCCATAAAAGCTGAATATATAGCTCAAAGGCCGCCTTACACTTACTATCCTGGCTACATACTCGAAGGTAAAAAGAATAGTGACGAACCATTCAAGTGTATCGAACAGCTGGCCGTATTGAGCATCTATACTTGCTACGCTTTCCAGCATAACAAGTATGACGCTCACGACAATTACGAACAAAAGAATAAGATCGAACAGTTTACCCGCAGGTGTATCTGCCTCATAAATAACTTCATGAAGCTTCCTCTGCCAGGGTTTGAGCTCGTTTAAGTTGTCGCTCATAGAGTATTGCTCATTTATGGCTGGCCTTTACACATCTATGGAAATGCTAATTGTCATTGAAATGCCAGAAAAGCTTTCTCGGCACCGCTTAAAAGCTCTTTTTGCTGCACCGTATCTGTAGGTTCATTATCAAGCACTTCTTTAAAAGTAGCCCATGTCTTTCTGGCTTCTGGCTCGCTTGAGTAAAAGTCGAAGGCCTTAGTCTCCCAATCCTCAGATACCCTTGCAAGTCTTTTGTTTATGATATCAGCACCCATATCCGAGCCTTTGAGTACATATAGCGCACCTAAAGCCTCATGCTTGCTTCTCAGCTCGAAATCGGCGTGGCTCGCATAGTCAGTAACACCTAGCTTTTCCAGATCACTCTGCAAATAAACAGATTTTTCTTTGTAAGTATCATCGATCAGTTGCTGAACTCCGGGATCGGCATAATTTCTAAGTGACTTTTCTATAGAAGTATAAGGTTTATACATTTTAGTGAGAAGGGTTTTGTACTCCTCAATATCGTAATGCTTGCCGAAAATCTTATCGGCGCCCATAATCTCTTCGGTTTTGTCGTGAAGAGATTTGGTTTCGGTTTTAAGAAACTCGCTGTTTTTCATAGTATTGGTTATTTAATGTGAGAGAATCCAACCGCATGAGAATGTATTATACTTCTCAGATCAGATGGGTTTATCGGTTTGGCAATATAATAATCGGAACCCGCTTCTTCACATTTGATTTTTTAATTATCATTTTTATAAGCAGTTGAGGCTATTAAAAAAAAAGCCATCCTTACAGATGGCTTAATAACATTGATAACTGTAAGGATTCAGCTCATTTTTCGATGATGATTGGCTCGCAGTCACACTGTCTCGCAACAATTATTCTTGCTGCCTCTGCTGATGATTTAGAACTATAATTACCGATCACAACTGAATACAGCGGCTTGCCCTCTGAACTCAAATCGATTACTTCCGTTCTCATTCTCTGCTGAATGTACTTCGCTTTCATATCCTCAGCACCGTCCATATCTGACAGAGCCGCTACCTGCAAACCAAAGTAACCTGTTTTAACTCTCTCCGGTTTTTTAGCAATCTCTGGTTCAGAATCTGTACTGGCGATAAGAATCATCTCGTCTTTCTCATCTTCTGCTGAATCAGGCATCTTATCCTGCAGAGGTTTGATCTCAGTCTTCTCAGTGAGATCATCAGCGGCATCAACTTGATCCTCTATATTCTTCTCTACCTTAACAGCAATAATCTCGGGCTTCTTATCATCAACTTTAGTTGTGATGGCCTCGGCGGGTACAGGTATAGTTTCCTTAACTTTTGGCTCAATGGCTACCTTAGCGGCAACAGACTGCTCTTTGGCTTTTGTTTTGGTATCTGGTAGTGGTTTAAGGCTGGCAGCCATATCAATTGGCGGAGTTAGTAGAGGCCCTTCCACAACTGCTTTTATCTCAGCTCTTGTCATAGCGATTGATGATCTGACAACATCTATAGCGGGCACCAGATATCCTGATGTAGGATAACGCCTACGGAAGTTATTCAACTCTCCCTTCGCTTTAGTAGTATCACCCATCACCGCATAAAACTGTACTATTCTCCAATATGCATCATCCGCCCATTCGCTCTCGGGGTGGTTGTCAGTTATTCTTTTATAGATATCAAGTGCTTTGAAGGCATCGTCTATCACCACACCCAGAAGCAATTGAACCCCAGGGTCGTTTGGCCTTTCAACCATTAGGTCTGGTAGTTTGGCCTTTACATCCTGTAGCCTTCCGTCGGCTATCATTGTCAGGTAGGTGGCTGTTTGTTTGTCCGCTTCTGAAGGCCCTTCAGCTGCTGCGGTGTTAAGTAGGCCGATCACGGCTGTAATCAGAGCGCTTACAGTAATAATTCCCTTGCGCATAAGATTCTCCCCCCGGAAATCTAATGAAGTAATATTTTTGCTTATTTGGTACAGATTGCGAGTTCTCCACATTTCGTAGTGGATAATACAATCGGTCATGGAGCTAAATTATATAAAAACTATGATATAGCAAGTGATTGATTTATATAATCTTACCTCAATTTTGCCAAACTCTTTATCCAATAGGGTTCTACCAATTATTTTTTTTGGTAAGACGATAAAAAAAACACGGATTGATAAACATCAGCCATTGCATTACGTTTTTATCAGTGATAATCTTTTGCTATATGCTCTTTGATTATTCAGATTTATTAAATTAGCATTACTAAAAATCTTAACAATTCAATTATTATCGGAGATAACGTGGAATTAACGAAAAAACTTCTTGATCACCCGTTCTACCAGTCTTGGACAAAAGGCGAGATCACTATGGATCAGCTTTCAATCTACCATGATTCTTATGCTGAGTTTATCGCAAGAGTACCTGAATTCTGGGAAAAAGCAATAAATGGCCTCGGTGATGATTCTTCTTACGGCAAAACTGTAGTAAAAGAAGAAACCGACCATATCGCCCTTTGGGATGAATGGAAACACAGACTGCCTGAAAACAGCGGTTTTCCAAGAATGACTGAGATAATGGAATCACTTGATACAATGACTCCTTCAGAGCTTTTAGGAGCTATACACTCGTTCGAGATTCAGCAGCCAGAAGTAGCAAAAACTAAAAAAGAAGGTTTAGTTTGCCACTACGGTTACAAAGAAGAAGAAATGACTTACTTTGACGACCACGAAGAAGAAGCTGGACACATTAGGTTCGGGCAGATGCTCGCTGATAAAGCAGCAAACAAGGAAGAGTTTGAAAACGGCTTCAGAAGAGGTAGCGAGCTTTTCTACAAAGGCCTTGATCTTTTCATGAACTAATACGCAAATCGCTTTGAAGCGCTTTAGATATTACATTAGAAAACCCGTTATCTTTAGCGGGTTTTCTTTTTTTTTTCTGGCAATCACCTGGAATTTTAAGCGAAAAAGGGTTGTCACATCTTACCGTGCTCAACAAGCATACAGGCGTTTTCTATGTACTCTAATCCACCCTCTTCGGCCATTCTTCTTGCCTCATCATCGAATATACCGAGCTGAAGCCATACAGCCTTTATATCGCCTTTCTCCTCTTTCCTTCTGAGAGCTTGTCTGACTATTTCTTTAGCTTCCGAAGACGGCCTGAATACATTAAGTATCTCAATATCCTCCTCGATATCCGATAGCTTTGGATATGTTTTTATATCCCCTATCTGGCTTTGCTTAGGATTGATTCCTATTACGTCATATCCGTTGCCAGCCATATACATCGGCACTTTATGCGAGGGTTTATTCTCATTTGCTGATAGTCCGTACACGGCTATCTTATCGTATTTTTTTAATATCTCAACAGTTGGGTCGAACATATTTATTATTTTTCTTTTAGTTTGTTAATATCCATTACCTCGTCAAGCTTTTCCCCGCCCTTTATGCCGAAGTCCAAAGTTCTGATTGGGAATGGAATCATGATATCGTTATCGTCAAATGCTTTTTTAAGGGCTCTTACGCCTGAGTCTATCCCTATCAGATAATCGTTTTTCTTAGTATCGAATTTAACCCAGTACCGTGCCGTGAAGTTAATAGAACTATCCCCAAATGAATTGAACAGAACTGTCGTTTCACTTTCGTTTATGGTATGCTCGGCGGAATTTATCGCCTCCAGAGCGATCTTTTTCACTTTATCCAGATCATCACCGTAAGATATACCGCATTCTAAGTCTATCCTTCTTATGCCGGCAATATTGTAGTTAGTAATCGGGTTTTGAAGCACATCCTTATTAGGGATCAGAACATGTTCCCCTGTAAATAACTGAAGTTCTGTTATTCTAAGATCTATTCTTCTTACTGTACCTTCAAAATCACTTGTCCTTATTATGTCCCCCACTTTGAAAGGTGTCCTTATAGATAACATAATCCCGGACATGAAATTGCTGGCGATATCCTGAAAAGCGAAACCGAGAGCAAGGCCTATAATCCCTACGCCCGCCAAAAGGCTGGTTACTGTCTTATCAAGATCCAGAACCCCGAGTGCGAAAAACAATCCCGCTACAAGAACAAGCAGCCTTACAACAGTTGATAGGAGTTTGTTTATCTCCTTATGGCTCGATAGCCTATCGAGTACACTGTTTGTTCCTCTTCTAGCCCATTTTGATAAATAGTTAAATGCGATAAGTATAATTATCGCAAGTGCGAGATTAGGAAGCATTCTTATCGCTTCCTCGCCCCATAGTTGCAGTTTATCTACTATTTCGTTTAGATTATCAGAAAACAAGTATATCCTCACATTAATAAACAATTAGATAATGTAAAGATGTATTAAACCTGCTTTAATTTTAATTATTTTCTTTTCGCTTCCGATATCAGCTCGGCAAGCCTTTTGAAAGCCTCTATAGGAGTTATGTTCTCTATATTCATAGCTTTAAGTTTATCCCGCAATTCATCATCCTGAAAGGTAAAGATCGCAAGCTGATCCGGATCATCCTTTTTTACTTTTGGCTTTACAGCACTAACAGCAGTGATGGAATCACCCTCGCTTTTGGTTTCCAAACCTTCCATAATCTCTTTGGAGCGATCTATTATCGAATAAGGTAAACCCGCCATCTCCGCTACGTGGACGCCGAAACTGTGGTCGCTATGGCCCGGTACAACCCTATGGGTGAATAAAATCCTACCCTGATTGTCATTTACCTCCACCCGCATATTTACTGCTTTATCATACTGTTTTTCAAGCTCTGCAAGCTCATGGTAATGTGTGGCGAATATCGCGTTGGAGCCAAGTTTTTCAAGTATATGCTCAGCAATCGCCCACGCAATTGAAATGCCGTCATAAGTGGCTGTTCCCCGGCCGATTTCATCAAGCAGCAATAGCGACTTTTCAGTTGCGGTATTCATGATAGTTGCGGCTTCCTGCATTTCCACCAAAAAAGTGGACTGGCCGGTCTGGAGATTATCATGTGCCCCTACCCGTGTAAATACCCTATCAACAATACTCATCTCGCATTCGGTAGCAGGTACAAAACAGCCAGCCTGCGCCATTATCACGATAAGACCGTTTTGTTTTAGATAAATAGACTTACCTGACATATTAGGCCCGGTTAGCACTATCAGTTTTTTCTCATCATCCGATAGATTCAGATCATTGCTTACAAAGCCAGTACCAGCGGGAAGCAGTTTTTCCACAATCGGGTGCCTTCCACCCGAGATAGCGATATGGCCAGTAGTGTTTTCTATGATTTTCGGCCTTATGTATCCGTTCTTTCTGGCAATGCCAGCAAATGAAAGCACAGTATCAAGTTCCGCTAAGCAGGCGGCGAGTTTATGGAGTTCCCTGATATATTCAACTATCCGAACGGCAACCTGAGATAGTATCTCTATTTCCAGAGTTGAGATATTTTCCTCAGCGCCATGGATTTTCTCTTCGAATTCCTGAAGTTTAGGTGATATATACCTTTCAGCATTAGCTAACGTCTGTTTTCTGGTAAGCCCTAAGGCTTCAAGATCAAGCTTATCGGAATGAACTCTGGATATTTCTATATAGTATCCGAAAACATTGTTCTGGCCGATCTTTATAGTGCTGACACCCGTTTTCTCCCTTAGTTCATCTCTATACCTATCCAGCCACTGCTTTGCGTTTCGCTTTAGCTCTCTTAACCCATCAAGCTCTTCATTATACCCGTAGGCGATTGCATTGCCGCTTCCGAGAGATGTAGGCGGGTCTTCAGCTATGGCAGTTTTCAGTAAACTGTTCAAATCCTCGAAACCCAAAAGCGATTCGACCCAGATTCTCCAGATATCCTCATCAATGAGCTCCTCCCTTATTTTCGGCAGTACTGAAAGACAGTCTCTGATTGAGCTGAAATCCCGTGGGATGAACTTTCCTCTGGAAATCTTTGAAAGCAGTCTTTCAATATCGCAAACCCCATCCAGTAAGGATTCCAAACGGACCATCAATTTTTCGTCGCGGTACAGGCTTTCAACTTTGTCGTGTCTTTGAATGATAGCGTTGTACTCCAAAAGCGGCATGGATATCCAGCTTTTGAGCATTCGGCTGCCCATAGCTGTTTTGGTCATATCTAACTCTTGGAATAATGAACCCTCTTTACCGCCAGAAAGATTGGAAAAAGTAATCTCAAGGTTTTTCCTGGTAGCAAGGTCAAGATTCATAAAATCGCCGGAGCTTCTCCTTTTAATATCTGTAAGATGCTTTGGCAATTCGCCTTGTAACTGTTTGATATAGTTCAGCAG
This sequence comes from uncultured Hyphomicrobiales bacterium, assembly GCA_964462685.1. Taxonomy (GTDB): domain Bacteria; phylum Bacteroidota; class Ignavibacteria; order Kapaibacteriales; family UBA2268; genus CAYWYR01. Next base: position 62,441 of record CAYWYR010000016.1, read on the forward strand.
CGCACCCAGGGCGTTGATTATAGGGCTATCCCGCTCGAAACCATATCCCTTAGTATCATTAGCAGGGAATTTTTCTTTAAATATATCCAGCCCGAACGTTGAATCAAAAAGCCAGTCATCCAGTTTGGTAATTGCTAAACCATTCTCCCTATGCTGATCCAGTAGTCTTTCCAGCACGGGATAATCCTCTTTTGCCAATAGAATCTCTGATGGGGAGACAGCTGCGATAGTATCGGATATCTCGGATTTTGGCAGTTCATCAACTACCAGTTCTCCAGTTGATATATCGCACCATGCAGCACCTACTACATCAGGTATATTATTTTTTTGATAGTTGATGATTTTGATACACAGTACAAAATTGTTCTTTCCGGAATCCAGCATTTTCTCATATAGAGCCACCCCTGGGGTTACAATTTCAGTCACACCGCGTTTAACTATACCTTTTGCTTTTTTGGGGTCTTCAAGCTGCTCGCACACCGCAACCCTATAGCCAGCTTTTACTAACTTAGGCAGATAGTTATCAAGCTGGTGATGGGGGAATCCCGCTAGCTCTGTTTTGCCAGCGGCACCGTTATTTCTTTTGGTAAGAGTGATACCGCACACCTTTGCCGCTGTTATTGCGTCTTCACCAAAGGTCTCATAAAAATCACCTAATCTGAAAAGAAGAATCGATTCAGGGTATTTGCTCTTTATTTCGTTATACTGCTTGGTAAGCGGGGTTTCTTTTTTGGCGGACATAAATAGTTAACTTTGTGTCAGATTGTTTGGGACTAAATACCAATATACCCAAACGGAAAATTATTAACTTTAGATATATATTGTGGATTATTCTCACGTAAACTTTTTTGTCAGGTCTATTTTAGCTGTTGCTTTAGGGCTGATTGCATTTTCGCTATACATGGCTTATTCCAACAGGAGCAAGCTTATTGATGGTGAAATAACGAAAGGCAAAGCAGTTGAATATGTAGTTTCTGATAGTAGTGATAACGATGCTCAAAGTGAAACTTCGGATACTGGCAATCTGATAAGATACCCAAAGATTGAATTTACAGCGGCGGATGGGGATACTTATACATTTGTTGAAAATAACTTTTCCGTTATGGCCAAGCAGCAGAAAGGTTTTGATGTCATATATAATCCCGAAGACCCTACAGAAGCAATGGTGTATAGCGGAATAGATATCTATGGCTTGCCGGTAATAACTTTTATGACAGGACTTGGCTGCCTCGCTTTTGGATTTACGGCATATAGGATAAACAGAAAAAAAAGCAACTTAGGTGATAGGATTGGTTGAGGCAAACAAAAGCTTACCTATAGGTATATTCGATTCTGGGGTGGGCGGGATAACAGTATTGAAAGAGCTACAGAATAAAATGCCTCATGAAGATTTTATTTATCTCGGAGACACCGCCAGAGTACCTTATGGCAATAAATCATCAGACCTGATCAAAAGATATACAGAGGAATGCGTCGGATTTCTAATATCCAAAGGTGTTAAGATGATAGTTATAGCTTGCAATACAGCTTCATCTTACGGTTACGATACCGCTATCAAGTTTGCCGGCGATATCCCCATAATCGAAATGATCAAGCCAGCCTCGCGGGCGGCGGCTTCAATTACGCGTACAGGTAATATCGCTGTACTGGGTACAAAAGGTACGATTGCAAATGGTGCCTATAGCAGGGAAATCTATAATAACACTAAAAGTTCTATATGCGATGATCTGAAAGTCACCTCTATTGCTTGTCCGCTTTTTGTTCCTTTTATCGAGGAAGGCCAGTGCGATCATGAAGCTTTGTATATAATCGCTAAAGAGTATCTTTCTAAGATTATTGATACAGGTAAAGTCGATACGGTAATCATGGGCTGCACTCATTACCCGTTTATTGAAAAGATACTCTCTAAAGTATTAGGGGATGGAGTAACACTTATCAATACAGGTACATCCGCAGCGGCGGTGGCAGAAAAGTCACTTTCGGAAAAAGAGTTACTGAAAAGCGATTCGGTAGCCGGTAAATCTGAATTTTACGTTACCGATTCTCCGGATATGTTCGGCACAGTTACCGAAGACAATCTCGGGTATAAAATTGACAGCATTCTAAAAGTATATTTATAGACTAGAATATTGATGATTTAGTTATATTTGCTATGTAAACAATAGTATTTAAAGGCCTTAAAATAATGTATATAAAGATTTTCGCAGCTTTTATCGGAACTATACTTGTATTTCAATCAAACCTGATTTCTCAGGATAATAGGTTTCTTATATATTCTGCTGACAAAGAAACGGAACAAGAATATATTAATCATATCTGGGATTATGGCTTTGAAGAAGACGGCGAAGCTTATGTAGCTTTGCAGCGGATAATCGAACAGCCTATCATAGACAAAAATTATCAGCAGGCTATCCAGAAGATAGAAGAATACCGAGTTGATATGGCTGAATCATATCATCCGAAACTTGACGAACTGACCGTGCTATTGAAAGTACCTTTAGAGAATTTAAAAAGTAGCAATTTCGGTGATTATATAAACTCCCAGGGTTCCGAATACTCTCCTATGCCCTCGGCAGATGGCAAAAAACTTTACTTTACAGGAATAGACAGAACGCCAGAAAACACTAGCGAAGATATATTTGTATCTGAATTGCGAGGCGGGCAGTGGAGTGCGGCAAACAGAATAACCGGGAGCCTGAACACCCCAACTAAAAACGAGGCTCCACAAGCCATAAGCGTGGACGGGAATACGATAGTACTGTTCGGCGCATTTGAAAAGAACTATTTCGGTAAGGGTGATATTTATTACAGCGACAGGACTCTTTTAGGGTGGGGTGAGCCGCAGCACTTTCCCGCACCTATCAATTCCGAACATTACGATGTTGACGCCAAATATACAGCCGATAGGAAACATCTGATATTTACTTCAGACAGGCCTGGCGGCATTGGCGAATACAAACCTCGTGGTGAGTACTTCAACGGCTCTCTTCACGGTAATACTGATATCTATGTAGCATCGTTTGCTGATGATGGCAGTGTAGATACAGTAGTAAACTTAGGTAATGTAATCAATACTCCTTTTGCAGAAAGAAAACCTTTTCTTCACCCCGACGGTAAAACTCTATATTTCAGCTCTGATGGGCATGCCGGCATAGGCAGACTGGATCTTTTTGTATCTAAAAGACTAAGTGAGGACAGTTGGACAGAATGGAGCAAGCCTATAAATATGGGAAAAGAAATCAATTCTCCGTTCGATGAATCCGGTGCTGTGGTAACAACATTTGGTGATCTCGCATATTTCGCCTCCCAGGAAAGGGATATCAACTACGGAAAATCAGATATTTATTCGATAGAAATTCCGGATGCATTAAAGCCCGAACCTGTTGCGGGTATCTCTGGTAATGTAGAAGACATAAACGGGTTCCCTTTGGGAGCTAAGATTATATGGGAGGACTTAGAGACTGGGGAGACTATCGGAGAAGCGATTTCCGACCCCAGTACAGGTGAGTTTTATCTTGTACTGGAACTCGGTAAAAATTATGGGATCATAGCCGAAAAAGAAGGTTACTTCCCTATCTCTAACAATATTAACCTGAAGGATGCAGACAAAAGCAAACAGATAGATCTTAAGCTCGAGATGCAATCAATAGATGAACTTTTCGGGGATGATCTGGAAACAACAGGAACAAACTCATTGATTTATGACGCATTCAATCTAAAAAGGCCTACTACCATTAGGATGAATAATCTGTTCTTTGCATATAATGAGTCCACTATCCTTAAAGAATCACATAGCGAGCTTGATCGTGCCGCTTACCTGCTTAACAATTATCCGATCAAAAAAGTTAATATTGAAGGGCATACCGACAGCATAGGGGGAGCTTCCTACAATAAGAAGCTTTCCGAAGAACGGGCAAAGTCCGTAGTTATTTACCTAGCTGAGAAAGGTGTGCCCAAGACTATGATGTCCGCCGTGGGTTATGGTATGGAAAGGCCAGTAGCACCCAATGATACTGATGAAAACCGGCAAAAAAACAGACGCGTAGAATTACAAATCGAGAAAGGAACACTACCAGGCAAAAACTAATCTGGTACAAGTAATAAAACTATATCAGGCTTACTGAGATATGCTAAGAAAAATCATAGCTTTCGTTATCCTAGTGATGATGCTTTCATCCTGCCAGTTAATAAGCGATTATGTAGAACAGTTTTTGACTGATAAAATAATGGAGGCCGTAACGGCAGATCAGCCCCCGCCACCAGGTTATGACCCTAACTTTATCTCTAAGATTGAGCCAATATCATCAAACGATATAGAAGACCCTTCTATCGAGATATCCAGAATAGATGATAGCGATCCGAATAATATCAAAATGTATGTTCACCTGATCGACAATAACCAAACCTATCTGACAGGTGCTGCTGAAGGCAGTTTCAAAGATATATGGTGTACTGTATATGATACAACCGATACAGGCGAAATCACAGTTAAAGATCTTAAGATAACAGAGCGTACATCCGACGATAAACCGCCGCTCAGTACAACGATAGTGATGGATCTGTCCGGTTCCATGGGTAACCCGAGGGCTAAACGTATGCAGCAGGGAGTAAAAGATTTTATCGAGAAAAAAGACAGCCAAGACAGAATAGGCCTTGTGCGGTATGATAACAAAATAGACAAACAACTATCGCCTACCTCAAATAAAAGTACGATTCTGAATAACCACCAGATTGTTGGACTTGATGGGTTTGGTGGCGGTACGGAAACACTTTTGGCAATCGATGCTGGGCTTGATATCACAGAGAGCGAGGAAGACGACCGCTACAAATCAATAATTGTATTTACAGACGGTCAGAGTAATTATACCCAAGGCAAGATGGACGATATCATAAAGCGGGCAAGAGACAAAAAAGTGATTATCAACACCGTTGATTATGGCTATAATGTTGTGGAAGGCAAGCTAGAGTACATAGCAAATGAAACAAGCGGCATCTACCATCATATCTACACACAAGATGAGTTTGAACCTCTTTTCGCTGATCTTTATAATAGGATCAAAAACAGCTATGTGATCGAATATTCACCTTCAGCCTACGGCAAACACAATATCGGGCTTGAATTATGCTTAAAGGATCAAAATATTATCGCGACAGCGGAATTCGACAACACACCAAAGGCCGGGGAGATATCCCTTTTGGATGTCAACTTTGATACCGCTAAATCTTTATTAAAACCTACAGAAGAAATCAAAGTAAAGAATCTACTGCTGCTTATGGAAGCGAATCCGGATATGGAGATAGAACTACAAGGCCACACTGACGACAGAGGTGATGATCAGATGAATATGAGTCTATCCCAGGATAGAGCCGATTCGGTTAAAGATTATCTAATAAAAAATGGCATATCTTCTGATAGGATAACTGCGATAGGCTACGGCGAAACTCAACCGATAGCCAGCAATAATACAGAGATAGGCCGTGCTAAAAACCGGCGTACACAGTTTAAGGTTACAAAAAAATGATTCTTTCCGGTAGGAAAATAAAGGAGTCCATAGGCAAAGATATTTTTATCGAACCCTTTGACCCCGAACTGATAAACCCAAACAGCTATAATTTAAGGCTGCACAATGAGCTTATGGTTTACAAAAACAATGAGCTTGATATGAAACAGCCAAATGACGTAGAAAGTCTGATAATACCCGAGGAAGGGCTGCTGCTGGAAACAGGCAAGCTTTATCTAGGCAGAACTGTAGAACATACCGCAACCGACAGATATGTGCCGATGCTGGAGGGCCGGTCATCAATAGGTAGATTAGGCTTATTTATACATGTAACAGCTGGTTTCGGTGATGTAGGCTTTTCCGGTTTCTGGACTCTTGAGATATTCTGCATTCAGCCGATCAGGATTTATCCGAATGTGGAAATCTGCCAGATTTATTATCATGATATTCTCGGTGAATACGATATCTATAAATCAGGTAAGTACCAGAACAACCAAGGCATACAACCATCACTTCTATATAAGGACTTCGAGAAAAAATCTTGACTTCTATATTACAAAGAATTCTTACCCAGACCCGAGCCATCTTCTTGCTTGGGTTTTTGTTATGTACCGTTTCCGCCTTGCCGCAGAATAAAAATGAAATCTACATAGAAAGCATAATGATTGAAAGCCGTGATGTATTCACAGCTGAGGATAGCAGCGGCTTTATAGGTGATGCGGCGAACTCCATCCATTTTACCACTCGCGAATATCTTATACTCGACCTGATAAGCCTGGAGGAGGGCGATTACAATAAGATAGACCGCCTGTTGGAATCCGAAAGGATACTAAGAAATACCGGGCTGTTTACTTACGTAGCAATAGAGCTTGATGAGAATACCGACGGCACTTTCACGGCTTATATCGTAACCCAAGATAGATTCACGCTTGAGCCCGCAGTGCTTTTCGGTTTTGGGGGCGGAGTAGAAAATATCGGCGGTAGGCTAGCGGAATATAATTTACTCGGTACTGGTACTACCCTATCGGCCGAAGCCCTATATACTACAGAAAACGACATCGGTCTCGGTGGGGGTGCCTCGCTGTTTATTCCTAACTTCCTGAGAACCCTCGGTAATCTGAGCGCATCGATCAGCTCCAATGATGTGCTTACCTCCCAGAATCTTTCTTTTGTTTACCCATATCTGTATCTGGAAGAAGGCAACAGCTTTGGGGTAAGTGGATTTCGCTCGTTTGGCGAGGCTTTTTATTACTTTAGGGAAGATGGTTTGTTTGAGCTGGCACCCGCCAATGTCAATAATCTAAAAGCATTCTACTCCCGAGCGCTAGAAAGAGAGTCCATGGTGTATGTTACAGCTCTTGCTGAACTCAACTATGCGGATCGTGGGGATGACAGATTTGAAAGGATAATGGATAATTCAGGTTCATTTCTCGTATCATTTTCATCTTCATCCAAAGATTTTACTACGATAGATAAAGCCGACTACTACCAAACACAGGACCTACAGCTCGGCGGCTATGGCGAGGCAATGATAGGTAGAGTATTCTCACTGGGTAACGGAGGTGATAATTTCTACTATATATCCGCAACAGGGGAGCAAAGCTACTATGACGGACAAAACTATCTTTTTGGACAGGTAGGGGGCGGCTCAGGCTTCAATAGAGGCAATCCCCGATATACATTCCAACAGTCGGCCGGTAAAGCATTCAGGAGAGAAGGTGATTTTATCTTCGCCACAAGTTTTCTGCAGCAAACCGCATGGAACTGGCCAGCACAAAGGCAACTTGTGATGGATTTCCAATCTGGACTCCGCGGGTACGACGCAAATCAGTTCGCAGGGGATAACCGCATAATCAGCAATACAGAAGTTCGGTGGATGCCGGATATTGATTTCTGGATATTCAATATCGGGGCGGCAGCCTTTTTTGATATCGGTACAACATGGGAAACAGGAGAGCCGCTATCGGCTACCCAATGGAAACAGGGGGCTGGTTTAGGGATAAGGCTTTTCAACGAAAAATCAGCCGGGATAAACTCTATACTAAGAGTAGATGCGGCTTGGAATTTTGAGACCGACTCGTTCGGAGGAATAATAATAACAACCGGACACTCATTCGATCTATTCCAGAACCACCCTTATAGATTGCCTGATATTATGGGCCGCCAGTTCGATAATTTTTGATTGGTAGCATTGTAGGGCATTCATGTGCCGTAACCCATGAAGTTTTTATCTCCGTACACTTCGTCGTCATTTTCGTGGGAGCCGAACCCATGGCAATAGGCATCGCTGCAAGTTTAAGTGTAAAATCAATATACATCTACACCCCATCCTAAATCCTTCCCCTCAATGGAAGGACTTTTAAGAGAGAAAGTCACGCGCACGTTCCCTAGGTGGTCCTTGATTTCGTAGGTCTTTCTCTTTTGCTGTGCGGTGCGATTTTAATTTTTTTTGGTTTTACTATTTGAGTTTCAGAAAGTCTGTGAAATCTATTCCGCTTTTTCTGATCTGAGATTTAAGAAGGTGAGGCGATAATTCTTTATGGTTTGGTATGGATAAAGTAGGTTTAGAGTTATGTGAAAGTATAATATGGCTACCCTTCTGTCTTGACACTGAATATCCGAACTGAAGAAAAATTTTAACAGCTTTTGCACCGGAGATATTATTAAAATCCCCCATTAAATTGTCAGGTCGCCTATAAACATATCACTTATATTAGCTCGTTCGTTTGTACGTCCAAGCCCATTTTCAACTTCAAGCCAAAGAATTATCGCCTCTTTTATATTTGCCATAGCTTCGTCCAATGTTTTACCTTGCGACATACAGCCATATAACTCAGGAACGTCCACAACATAGCCGTCATACTCTATATCATGGGTTATTACAACTTTATAATTCATATTTTGCCCTCATAGAATAATCTACGGTATTGACTAATCATTGTTATCAAGATTGACTAATACACATTTGTTAGGGACATTAAAACATACCGAGCATCTCCATACCGAAGGAGCCGATGCCATGGCAATAGACATCGCTGCGAGTATAAGTGTAAAATCAATATACATCTACACCCCATCCTAAATCCTTCCCCTCAGTGGAAGGACTTTTAAGAGAGAACGGTATACGGAATCCTGAGCTGCGTCTTAGTCTGCACTGTCTTCGCAGAGTAGTATTATCTTATCGCCATCTGCAAAGAATATTTCGTTGGATTTATCAGGGTTTACAACAACACCGTGCGCCAACATCAACTCGCTGTTAACTATTTTCTTATGGTTTCTGACTTTATAGCCGATTGCTATCTCGTCTTTTTGGCGGGCGGCCTCGACAACTGTATAGAAGTTGATGGCTTTTCCCATCTGAACATAGTCCTTAGCATCTCTAATATAAATTGAGGGGCCACCAGAGGAAAAAATCGTATCAAATATTTCCTTTAATTCACGATTCTCCGCAATTTGGGTAAGCATAAGGGAGTCCAGCTTTACCGATACTATAAAATCATCGGTATGCGTTATTTCGGCGAGCTCTCTGTTGCGGTCGTCCAGCATTTCCGAAACTATAGAGAAGGTATTGGGATTGTTATCGGCAATATCCCTTATGTGTAGAAGTGTGGATAGCGTCTTGGCATCGGAGCTCTGTACCCCGAATACTTCCTCTTGGCTGAGTACGATAATGTGGTCATACCCAGGAAGATCAACGGTATCAAGAATATCCCTGCTTGCCGTATCCCCATAGTACATTTTGATCGTCGAGTTTTTCAGGTTGGCGCATTTAGCCTTTATCTCCTCTTCCGTATTCGGTTGATGTGAAAGCACATCGATTGAACTGCCCGGGACAACATATTTATCCAGCTCATTAACAATAAGGTTGGCACGCCTGTTCCATCCTATAATCATTGTTTTTTCGGGCAGGGTATCTTCCGGAACTGGGTTTGTTTGGATTGCCAGACTATCTATTCCATAGCTTTTCCTACCTGATAAAATAACTGTATCGTCATCCTCTGAGATCGCGATTATCATATCACCCTGAGCAACAAACATCTCCATCGGTGGCTTGATTAGTATCTCCCCATCAGCACGGCGAAGGCCTATTACAGTACTTGTCTCATAAGAAAACATAGCTTCTACAAAGGGCTTACCTATCAGCTTCGGTTCTGGCTGAAAGTATATCTCATCACCGGAAAAGTCTAGTAGTTCAGTAAAAACAACCGATAACCCTGGCTGACGGCATGTCTGGGCTGTTATACGTGAGATAAGATTGTCAAAGACAACAAGCTCTACTTCATCCTTACCCGCTATTTTCGCTATCGATACATTTCGCGGATCCCTTACTTCAGCAACTACATGATATTTCTTTTGTTCCGGTGGTAGCCTGTAAGGGTTATTGGTGATGGCAAGTATCATCTTGATAACCTGCGAGTCTGCATCCTCAGATTCCGGAGCGGTTATAATTATTGACTTTGCCGAATCCAGATTCGCAATTTTGAGATCCTGCACATCAATAGGGTCACCTGAGCGGCAAATAATCTTCGTAACTCCTGTATCAGTAACATGGGTTTTAATAGCTTCCTCCATCTTCACCTTGTCCTCATTGGCCAGCACCAGAATAACACCTTTTTTCTGGTTAGCGTTAGCAATACAAAGCTCTTCAATGATAGGAAATACCTGAAACGACCACCCGAGAATAACTGTATGCCCTTCCTCCATTACAATGCTTCGGCCTTTCCGAAGCTCTGCCAGCTTGTTCATCACCCCGCTGTTGATAATCGCTATAAGGACTGATACTACAAATAGCCCCAGAAATGTAGCTAAAATATAAGGGATTATAGAGGGCAGGTCAGGATTATCTTCCGATACTACACCAGGATCGAGAAGCCTTAGTACGGTATTATAAAAGCTGCCGAAAAAAGTGGAATCAGGTGTAAACGCGTGTAAAATTACAGCTAGGATAAGAATAGACAGAACGCTTAATATAACAAGTAATAGTAGCGGTGCCAGTGTCCCCCGTGACATCAAGTCATCGAAAATGTACTTTGTTCTTCTTTTCAAATTTTTTAGGCGTTATGTAAAAAAGTTAAACGTGTAATGATAATATAAAGCAATTTCTTTGCCATACATTTGTTGATAATTGAAAAGCTATCTTCTTCAGAGTAGGTTACCACTACCTTCTTGGTGAAAGCATATTGTAAATAGCATTTCAAAGTTAACAGAACATCTATTGGTAAGATAGAAAACTATTTCGATTCAGATACTCAGGAATGAAAGACTATAGGAAGGGGGGAATCCAGACTCAAGAACCTGCCTAGACTAGGGGTGAGAACTTGCAACGGTCTAATTATTACGACCGGTCATCCTCGCCCCAAATTCGTAGCTGTTGGCCGTGACTTTTAGCTTGTTATCCTTTTCCATCCCGCCTAATATAATTTTAAAGGCTGTAGGGGTAGCTTTCGCTGCTGATCTTGCTTTTCCCTAAGTTTTGCATATGGCTATGGTCTAAAATATATTTGTGAGGTAGATAACATGGAATACCGTGAGCGTTGCCATTCTGAATGATAGATATTCAGTTTGATAATTTTGATTGAACTATCTTTTAACTTGTTTATATATAAAAAAGCCCACTCAATTAACATCTAGTGGGCTTCAGTTTTTTAGCATTCAAGCTTTGATAAGATTTAGTTATTAGGCCTCACAAAGTGAGTTACAACCCCAGTTAAATCTGGGGAACTATACCTGAATCCGACTAGCAAATCATTCCTATCCGAATCTCTGATAAGCTCTAATTTGTATATACCGTCATCATGGTAAGTATCATATATTAGTTCTGAAGGCAAGTAACTAGATGAAAAGTTATTTGTATCATCAAAAGGCACTATATGGACTTCTTTTCCAGAAATAAAATCTGTACCTTTATCCAAATCGTATGAATGGCTGGTATTGAGACTATCATTTACTTCATCAACTATATCTTTTTCCCGCTGTACCTCACTTGTTGTTAAGGTGTCTATTTGAGAATGAATATTATCAAAATAAATAATACCTTTAACTGCATTACTATCCTTTTCGTATAGTTCTAAAAGAGCAGAAAAATTCATTATAACAGTATCAGTTGGATTTTTGTGAGTAATGTATTTATAATCAAGTGAATCATAACTAACATACTGCTTACCAACATTAAAATTACTAGTAGGTTCTTTAATACCGCCTGCAACAACAAAATGATAGCTGCCAACTCCCATAGCTACATAGTTGTTTTTAGCGCTATCAGGCATAAATGTAATGCTCTGAAAATCTACAGAACTACTCGTATAATTATAATTTTCATTATAAACAGTTAGGAATTCTACAGCTTTAAGCTGAATTGAAACTGTAAGTACTAAAATTGCAATAATCGATTTCATTATTTACCTCCATTTATAAATAACTTTTTTGTTTCATAATTATTATTGCAATCAGCACTAATAATTATTTTTTTGTTTAGTATTTGCCCTGTAAGGGCTTTTGGAATGTTTGGATTTGTTGTGTATTGTTCTAAGATTTTTCCTGAATAGTCAGTTATCGTGATCCAAATAACTTGATCGTGTGCAAGAGTAGATTGTATGATCAAATTATTATTTTCTACAATAATACCTAATTCATTATTATCCGAATCGTTAAAATTGCCTTCCTTATTGTAAATCCACTCTCCAATGCTCCAATAGTATGTGCCTATACGAGGTGGTAGTCCACTACTACCATTTTTACTTAGATCAATAGAAAACCCCCATAGTAGTATCCCACCAGGTGAGTATGTTCTTGACCAACCTAGCATATCAGATGAATAGCTCGCTGTATATGTTCCATCTGAGTTGTACTTGACTGAAACATCTGAATATGATTCGACATAAAACAAAATACTTATTATTATAAGCATAATACTTTTTAGCATAAAACCTCCTATGCTATTGTTTAACATGGAGCAATATTTATATATAATCTAATATCAAAATTTTTGATTGGAAATATTTATTCTATCCTATATTATTGTACCTATATGATACCCTCTCTGCATGCAGCTTTATCGAAAATACTTCTACCGCTCGTTTTCTGCCTGCTTTCTGCATATCACAAATCAGATTATCTTGCCAAAGTGATTCTATAGCAGTTGCTAATAGCTCTGGTGATTTCTCAGGTACCAGTATGCCGGTTTCGCTTGTTACCGCGTCCCTCACGCCGGATATATCGCTTGCTATTGGTACGCAACTGCAGGCCATAGCCTCGAATATCACTCGGCCCATACCTTCATGCCCCTCGTGGGAGGGCAGAAGCAAAAAGTCGGCCGCCGCCATATAGTCCTGAACGTTCTCCACCTGGCCTATTACTTTAACCCCATCGCCTAAAGTGGCCGCGGAGGATCTGAAATCACTTTCAGTTTCGGTATCTTTAAATTCCCCGCAGAATAGCATTTGGTAACCGTCATCAAGCTTTTCCATAGCTTCGAGTATCTCGAATACGCCCTTATGCCTTACTATCTGCCCAACGAATATCCCTATTCTCTTAGTGGTATTAACCCTCATACCTCGCCTGATTTCAGATTTATCGCGTGGTACAAATAGCTCTGTATCAACCCCGTTGAAAATAACTTCTGTTTTATCCAGTATATATGTGCCGAGTGGATTAAATCTCTCTTTGGCACCTTTGCTGATAGCTATGATTTTATCGGCGAGCTTTGTGATTATTTTATCTTGCCTGGTGGGGCGGGTAAGGCGTACATGCCATACCATCTTGGCTTTTGTACCGGTTGTGGCCAGACCGCAAAGCAGGGCGTCCCGTTCATAGTCTGGGTGAAGGATATCATACCCTTCGGAGCGGATCAGTTTCCTGAGCCATAGGATATTGGCTATTATCGCTGGGTAGTATTTAGGCTTCATGGGGTGAAGCTTGCGTATGTGGCAGGTAAATCCTTTAGCTTTTAGATATTCGCTTAGCTCACCCTCCCCGTTTACCAAAAAGCATGGTTCATATTTTGAGTGATCTAAGTTTTCGGCAAGGGCGAGCATCGATCTCTGACCGCCCATCCTATAGTGGGGGAAGTGACTGACGAACAGAATCTTTAAACGGGCTTCAGTGACCGCTTCCATTAATCTATTATACTTTCAGAAGTCAAAGCCGGATCAATAACACGGGTTAAGCTACTGGCTGAAGATACCTGAAACCAGCCTAGTGCCGAAAGCCCCTCGCCTGATACTTTCTCAATATTAGTAGGTACATTAACAGGCGGTGTAGCAAACAAGCCGCCGTTATTGATTTGAGTTTCAAGAATCTGCCAAAATACAAAAGCCTCTTGGCTGATTGACCAAAGCTCAACCCTGATTGTATCAAAGGGCTGGTAATAATCATATCTATCGCCGTCGGGCTGAATGCCTACTACCCGTATCGGGAATATAAACACCACATTGTCTGTTCTAGAACCAGCATTAGTGCTCGCATCATAAGCAGTATTGATGATATTATCCAAGATTGTATCGTTCTTATATGATCTGATCCAGTAGGAATCACCAACCCCAGGCAGATCTGTTCCCCAAAATTGAGAATAATAAATCGAGTCCGGAGCGTCATCGTCTGGCGGACCAAACAAACCACTTTGGTCGTAAGAATAAGTAATAGAGTCAATAGGAGCGGTAGGACGTACCAAGGATACAGATTGATAAACCGATCCTCTCCAATCCACCCTTAAGGTATAGGTTTTTCCTACTTCGATCATTAAAGAATCTGGCGAGGCAGTATAATCCCCATCGCTGCTATAATTAAACGGATAAACGATTCCGTCATCATCTGTTAAAGTAACGGTAGCGTCATTAACCGATCTTTCTGAAGTATCATCAAAGTACGGGGCAGATACGCTAAGATTGATTATCTGCTCGTTATCCAGATCGCTTAGCCACGCATCAACTACCAGCTGCGGCTCGCCATCTTCAAGCTCTACATCTACCACGTCCTCGCAACTGATAAGTGCTACACTCAGAAATATATATATAAGTAGTTTTTTCATAATCAGAATGCAAAGTTATAAGTGATTGAAGGTACTATCGATCCGAAAACGGCAAACCTAACGGCTTCTGTTTGCCCTCTCATATCATTATTCTCTCGGAAATAGATAGAGAAAGGGTTACGTCTGTTGTACACATTATATATCGAAAGCACCAGTTCGTCATCCCATGCATCATCTTCGCCTGCGTCCCAATCCCAAGTAAGGGATAGATCAAGCCTGTGATACCATGGTATTCTAAAGTTATTACGATTATTCTCAAAATTATGTGGCAATACAAATCCCTGAATCTCATATCTATTTGTGGGGAATGTAGCAGGAGTACCAGATGCAAGTGCGAAGTTAGCCGAGGCAGACCATTTTGGAGAAAAATCGTATATACCTACGGCAGATAAATTATGTGTCTGATCAAACCGGGTCGGATACCAATCATCATTTGATATACCTTCAATTAGAAGCTCTGATCGGGAAAGGGTATAACTGATCCAACCTGTGAAGTCTCCTTTAGCTTTTTTAACGTAAAACTCTATCCCGTAAGCTCTGCCTTCTCCGAATAGCAGATCGGCTGCGAGTTCTTCATTAAGCAAAAGGTCGGCTCCGTCAATATATTCTATCTGATTCCCTAATGCTTTGTAATAACCCTCCACACTGGTTTCCCACATGTTATCATCAAAGTTCTTGAAGTATCCGAGCGCTACCTGGTCGGCAAGTTGTGGCTCGATATTGTTTGTAGTCGTAGTCCATAGATCCAATGGAGTACTTGCAGCGGTGTTTGATAGCAAGTGTAAGTACTGAGCCATTCTGTTATAGCTGGCTTTAACCGAAGAGGTCTCATCCAGTATATACTTCATCGAAAGTCTGGGTTCCAAATTAAAATATGTTGCAATGGATTCGCCACCGTCAAAACTTTCACGGCCTATAACGGGCCTCGGGTTTCCTCTAGTTGTATCACCGTAATATATAGCATCGCTTGGGCCCATATAACTATAACCCGAATATCTCAGACCTGCATTGATACTGAAAAGCTCGGTTATATCAGATTCCAGATTAAAATATACTGCACCTTCAAGTGCATGCTGTAAATCCAATGATATCGGCACTGGAATACCATCTGAAATACCGACTGCATTACCTGGCTCAAACTTATAGTCAGTAGCTTCAAAGCCAAAGTCAGCAGTATTATTTTTATCTAAGAAGTAAGTAAATGCTCCTTTTACACCAAATGTCATAATATCAGAATTCCAGTCAAATCTATCTTGGTCATCCGCTCCAAAACCTATCTGATAATCATAGTTTGAGTATAAACCAGTTAGGTTAAAGAATAATTTATCGCTGAAAAGGTGATTCCATCTCAATGTAAAAGTCTCGTTGCCCCAGTTGAAAATGAACCCAGCACCAAATACATCTCGCCCATTATAATATGAGGCGAAAACCTGATCATCATCCCCTATTTTCCAGTTGAGCTTACCGGTGAAGTCATAAAAGTAGAACTGTGAGTCCTCCAATCCATCTTGTAGGAATGGCTGTGCTAGCACATCTATATATGACCTCCGGCCGGCTAATATTACAGACATCTCATCTTCAATGATCGGTGCCTCGATCGCGAAACGAGAGAATATCGCACCGATACCGCCGGTTCCTTCTATCTCTTTATAGTTACCGTCCTTTAGCCTAACGTCCAGTATCGATGATAATCTACCACCGTATTGTGCTGGTATTCCGCCCTTATAAAGCTTTACATCTTTTACGGCATCAGGGTTAAACACCGAGAAAAAGCCGAAGAGGTGAGATGAGTTATAAATTGTCGCTTCATCCATCAGAACAAGGTTCTGATCAATACCGCCGCCACGCACATTAAATCCACTGGCACCTTCACCAATAGTTGTAACGCCAGGCAGGAGCTGAATGCTACGAATGACATCCACTTCTCCGAGAAGTGCGGGTATCTTTTTTATAACGGCCTGGCTCAGCTCAATTGTGGACATCTCCGTATTTGTGATATTAGAGTTCTCACGTTCAGCGGTAACTACAATCTCCTCAGAAGATACATTAAATGTCTCCAGCTCAAAATCTCTTTTAACATTTTGAATAAGATTGATTGTATCTTTCAACTCATCAAATCCTGGATAGGATATAGATACTGGGTAACTACCTTCTTGAACAGTTATCGAATAAAAACCATATTGATTAGTTACTGCCCCAGCCCGAATAGTCGGCAAAACAACTCTCGCCCCAATTATGCTCTCGCCAGACTCAGCTTCCCTTACATAACCGCTTAGGGTATATTCTACGGCCGCCGCATATATAGGTAGGAATGCGAGCAGAACCAATTTTATGACTTTCAAGTTTTAACACCGATTTGGAATAATATGGGTTGCTTAACGATTGACGTGCAAACTAAGTGTCAAAAGTGTTGATATTATAATTAACTTTCGTATTTTTAAGGATATGTTAAGAAATGGAGAATATATGAAAAGTTTAATTCTGATTGTA
>CAYWYR010000017.1:0-28116 GCA_964462685.1 uncultured Hyphomicrobiales bacterium
ACACTATTAATTTTGCCATATTCCTATTTTCCGTTTTGTTTTTCAAAATGCCCGCCTGAACGGTTTGGCTATGGCAAGTGCGGGATTTTGAAACTGAATCATTATTCGCCAGACCGAATGTTGTTTAGTTGCAAAATCTTCATTTTTAAGCTGTCAGCCCGCATTTGCTATAGCCGATGTTAGCGGTTCGGGTTATTTGTCTTGCGTTAATGTCTGTTCTAATTATCTGCTCGTTTGTAATGAAGTTGAGTTAGTCCATTGTCAAATGAATTTACTGAAACAAGTTCCAATTTTTGTTCAGGTCTGCCGTCATTGAATAGTCTTGTCCCATTGCCTAACAAAGTCGGTATAACAGAAATGATAAATTCGTCTATCAGGTCATGCTGTAAAAGTTCATTGATAATTTCTGCACCACCATCACAATAAATGTTTTTTCCACTTTCAGATTTTAGTTGCTTTACCAAGTCTATCAAGTTGCCTGTGTGAAAGTTAGTTCTTCCAACACTTTGTTTTGCAGTTCTTGTTATTACATATACATCTCGCTGTCCGTTGTCGTAATGAGAAAAACCAATCTCTTTGAATACGTTATCAAAGGTCTTTCTACCAACAATTATCGTATCAATGTTTGCAGTAAAGTCATCATAACCGTAGTCTTCGCCTTCTTTTTCAAATGGTTTTAGAAAACTCAGGTCGTCATTAGAGCCTGCAATGTAACCGTCCAAACTTGTTGCTATGAAAAGCGATAATTTTCGCATTGTCCTTTAATTTTATTGTCTATTCTATTTCGTTGTGTCGTCTTTTAGCCTGACCGCTAACATCTATATATGCCGAATATACAAAAAAAGCATGCTTATATCTTGCTTACTTCCGCATATCCAGTCAATCAAGTAGTTATTACAACGTAGATACTGAACTTCCGCATATCCAACATAAACCTCATATATTGATTGATGTCATTGGGAATTAATCACAATATAGCCTTGCTCAAACATTTATACAACAAAGCCACCCCTCTCGGGATGGCTTTATTGTCGCTAGTCATTAATATTTAGTAGCTAACCATTACTTCTGTCTTTCAACCAGCGTAAGTATCGTGGCAAGTGCTACCATTTCATCCTCGCCTTCGGGTTCGGAGTTGTAGCGGAATACCTCTACCTGCCATTTTACCACGCCTTGCAGTTTCTGGTCTTCCTTGGGTTCTTTTTCTTCCTTGCTTTTTACTGTCAGTTTGGCGTAAATAGTATCGCCAGCATATACAGGCACGGTAAAGCGTAGCTCGTCCAGCCCATAGTTTGCCAGTACCGGCCCCGGCTTAGGGTTAACAAATAGCCCGGCCGCCGCGGAAATTATAAAGTAACCGTGTGCCACACGTTTATCGAATATTGAATCCTCTATCGAGGTCTCATCGGTGTGGGCATAGAATATATCCCATGATAGGTTAGCAAAGTTTACGATATCCGTTTCCGTCACAGTACGGCGGTGTGTGGTAAGCTGCTCGCCGATTTTCAGGTCGTGGTAGTATTTGGTGAACGGGTGGCGGTCAGCTTCCTCTCGCCTGTGGCCTGGCATTAGGTCACCAGTTATGTGTGTAAGTGTAGTCGGATCGCCTTGGAGTGCCGTACGCTGCATGTAATGATAAACTGAGCGGATACCGCCGAGTTCTTCTCCTCCTCCCGCTCGCCCGGGGCCGCCGTGTACCATCTGTGGCAATGGAGAACCGTGCCCGGTATGCTCCTTGGCAGAATGGCGGTTTACAAGGTGCAGCCTTCCGTGGTGGGCTGCCGTACCCATTACTATCTCGCGGGTAAAATCATCATCCCCCGAGAAAAT
Organism: uncultured Hyphomicrobiales bacterium; assembly: GCA_964462685.1. GTDB lineage: Bacteria > Bacteroidota > Ignavibacteria > Kapaibacteriales > UBA2268 > CAYWYR01. Next base: position 1,831 of record CAYWYR010000017.1, read on the forward strand.
TGATCCTACAAGCGCGCCGCGCCCTAGTTTGGCAAGCTCGATAGCCTCATCGCGGTTGGCATAAGGCATCATTGTGGTTACAGGGCCAAAAGCCTCAATATTATGTATCGCATCACCGTTCAATGGTTTATCGGCCAATAGGAGAGTACTCGGGAAGAAAGCGCCGTGGTCGAAATTCCCACCGTTTGTATCAAACTGCTCCCCGCCGCCAAGTACTATCTCCGCTTCGCTCGCTAGTTTTGATAATGCCTCGCGTACGTCTTTGGCTTGTTTTGCACCGGCAAGCGGCCCCATTTTAGTGCCTTCTTTGTTCGGGTCGCCAATAGTTCGGGATTGCAGAGCTTTACCGAGTGCGATTTTAACGTCTTCGGCGTACTTTTCAGGTACTATCGTGCGGCGGATAGCTGTACATTTCTGGCCTGATTTTACCGTAACCTCTCGCATCACCTCTTTTATGAACAGATCGAACTCCGGGGTGCCAGGCGAGTCGTTTTCACCAAGCATGGAGAAGTTAAGCGAATCAGCTTCCATATTGAAGCGTACAGAATTGTCTATGATTTTCGGGTGTGCTTTCAGCTTTCTGCCTGTCCAGGCCGAGCCTGTAAATGTCACTACATCCTGATAGTCCACATGGTCAAGCATATCGCCGGCACCACCTGTTATCAGTTGCAGTGATCCCTCAGGCAGGATACCCGAATCGATAATATCCTTAACCATTTCCTCAGTCAGATACGATGTAAGCGAGGCAGGTTTGATAATAGCCGGCATTCCGGCCACAATCGTCGGCGCGAGTTTTTCTAGCATACCCCATATCGGGAAGTTATATGCGTTGATATGAATCGCTACGCCTTCCAGCGGCACCGCGATATGCTGACCGATAAAAGTCTGACCTTTGCTCAATACTTCTGCATTGCCATCTACTATAAACGGCTTGTCGGCTAATTCTCTGCGGCCTTTGCTGGCATAAGTAAACAGGGTGCCGATACCACCTTCGATATCAATCCAAGAATCCATCTTTGTAGCGCCGGTAGCTGAAGAGGTAGCGTAGTACTTATCCTTCCTATCCATAAGATAAAAGGCAAGCGCCTTAAGCATTCGGCTACGTTCATGGATGGTATGATGCCTTAGTTTGCTCCCTTTGTTCCTGCCATATTCGATAGCGCCTTTAAAGTCCAAACCTTTTGTGGTAGCAATCGCTACCTCATCACCGGTTACGGAGTTATATAGTAATTCTCCATCGCCTTGACCTTCGGCCCATTCACCCATCAGATATGATTGTAGTTTTCGCATCTTTTCCTTTCGGTTAATCATTAGTCAATATAGATATACAAAGATACGGATAAGGAAAGATTTGGTGTAATCTTGTATGATCTGATATTAGTATTACACAAGACTGAAATGGTTTTTTGTAGCAGTCAAATTCAAAATCGTAATAAAATTGATTATAAATCTAGAAATATCCTGTTTTTTCTGCGACTTATTTGCATCTTAAGTTTCAATTACATAATTAGTAGAAAGTAACTCTATTTACAAAGGTAAAACCATGCGTACATTGATCGGTGTTCTAACGGTATTTCTATCATTTTCTTTGCCAGTTCTCTCACAGGAGCTTATATACACCGATATAAACAGCGACAATTTCCCTATAGTCGAGGGGAAGTTTTTTGCACTTGATCAAAATAGCATCCCAATCGATATAGATGAAAATATTATATCTATTACCGAAAACGGAGAAGCGAGAAATATCCTTTCTGTATCATGCCCGCCGCCGCCAAGCGACAGGCCGCTTTCTACAGTTCTTGTAATGGATATCAGCGGATCGATGGCGGGCGACAGGTTTGGCCCTACAAATATGGATATAGCCAAGCAGGGAGCGCTACAGTATGTAAAGCTCCAAGATGCTTTCAACGGTGAAACCGCGATCACCGCCTTTGATATCAACAATAGTCTATATGAGGATTTCACAACTGACTATGATGATCTGATTGCTTCGATAAATAAGTTAGAGCCTGAAGGGGGCACCTCATATAAAGCAGCACTGATGAACGAGCGAGCGGGAGGGCTATTGATAGCTGAGAGAGGACAAAACAAGCGATCCGTAATAATGCTTACCGACGGCGTTTCAAGTGATACGCTTGTTGTACCAGAAGCTGTAGCAAAAGCAAATGACAATAATACAGTTGTTTATGTGATATGTATCGGTATTGATTGCGCCGAAGACCTTAAACAGATAGCAGACTTAAGCGGCGGCCGGTGGTATGAAGGCGTATCTTCATCTGAGGAAATAGAAAGTATATATACCGAAATCATGTTCAGAGAACGGAATATACAGGAGTGCACTATAATTTATGAAAGCGAAGACCAATGTGGAGAAGGTGCGATTATCTCTGAACTCGGTATCAATATGGCAGGTTTATCAGCTACCAAAATTTATGAATACCCGAATAATAGAATCAGGGAGATAGAAATTGAACCTGAATTTATTGAGTTTGAAAAGCCCACGGTTGGCATTGTAAATACACTTGAAATAACCCTTACAGCAAGAAACCGTGATTTTGTGGTGGATAATATCGTATCCGGTGATGCTCTGTTTACATTTTCCGAAACGGCTTTTACGCTACAGCAGAACGTGCCAAAGATAATAGAATGTTATTACCAACCGCTGGATAGCAGCTATATTTTTACAGATATAGAAATCATAAATCAGGTCTGCAGCAAAACATTTGAAGTATCAGGCGGTTATCCCGATTTTGAGGGGAGTAGAAGAACCATCGAACTGGTAGAGCCAAACGGTGGCGAGATCTTTTTAGCGGGCACTGATACAGTTATTAAGTGGCGGGGAGTATCACCAAGAAAAGAGGTATTTATAGAGCTTTCCAGGGACGAGGGTACTACTTGGGAAAGATTAATAAATAGTGCCACCGAATTTGAATATGACTGGGCCAATATAAGCGGGCCGGCTACAGATCAGGCATTGATAAGAGTCGGGTATGAAATTGAAGACGGTACAAATGATACCTTAGGTATCCCAGAGGTGAGATGGGCAGAGCGGTATGGTGGAACAGGTGATGAAAATATAGAAGTATTACAGATACTGGATGATGGTGATATATGTATCGCTGGGTTTACTGACTCAGATAATTTTGATTTGACTGATAATGCTGGGCAAGGGGATGTCTTTGTAGCAAGGGTAAGCAGAAACACAGGCGAGTTGATATGGGTTATAAATAAGGGTGGATATTCAGGGGAAACAATAACAGACCTGATGTTAGATGATGAAGGAAGGTTATTTGCGGTCGGCACTAGTTCCAGTGATGGTTTCCCGGATGATGAAAGTCCTGAAGAAGGGGTCTATCTTATAGAAATCGATCCTGTTACTGGTACTATATTAAACGAAACCAAAAGTTTTTCTGAGTTCTTTTCTGTCTCAAATCCGCAATTACACGATTATGAAGATGACATAGTAATAACATATAAAGGTTTCTTCAATGAACCGCAGGGGCCAATGCGCGGGGAATTGTTTTGCTATAGAGTTGATAAAAACGATTGGGATAATATTGTATCCAATAAAAACTTCGGCAGATCAATATTTGATATTAATAGAGATCTTTATGAAGATAATGCTGTATTAATCAATAACACTATTTATGTCGTCAACTCCATTCAATCTATTGGGAATGATTTTGGTTCAGGCCCATACCAGATATATCTATGGGAATATAATCTCGAATCAGACCAGGTAGAAGGGCCGTTTGTATTCGGCGGCGGGGGGGATGAAGTCTCATACTCAGTTACCGCACATCTTGATAATATTATTATTTCAGGATATGGTAGTTCCAATAACGGAGAGTTCGCCACAGATTTCCAAAAAGAGGACGCTATGGTCTTCTCTATTGATTCAGATAGTAAAGATGTTAACTGGGTTACCTCTTTCGGGGGGGGCGAACGCGATATAGTCAAATCGGTAAAAGTTAAGGACGGATATATTTATGTAACAGGAAATTCTGACTCTGATGACGGTGATTTTGCATCGGTTGAAAAACCCGGTGGTAATGATAAGTTTCTTGCTAAAATAGATGCTGATAACGGTGATATTATCTGGAACAGATTTATTGGCGGTACAGGCATTGATTCAAACGAAGATTTAGGAATCAGAAATAATACTTTTTATATATGTGGAAGTACAACTTCGTTAAACTTGGATTTAGAAGGTTCTAGAAGATTAGGCTTCTTGGATATGTCACTAATTAGGTTAGACATTTTGCCGCCACTTGCGATAGCCGACACCTCAGACGCGGTCTTCTCCATCATCGAGCCCGGCTATGTCGGCACCAGTATCGATATGTTGGATGTACTGGTCGGCTCGCTCAAGGACAGCTTGGTGGATCCCGTGATATCCAATACGATAATGTTCGGGTCTTCAGTTGGATCGGTACAGATAACAGGCCCTGATGCTGATGCGTTCTCGGTTATATCAGGCCAGCCTCCTTTCGATCTAGAGGCGATGTCAGGCTCTGCTATGGAGTTCAGGTTCGTTCCTACCAGGGTAGGGCTCCATACCGCGATGATTGAGCTTTCGGCCTCAGGTGAGACCGTTTCAGTCCCAATCCGGGGTACGGCTATAGTCCCCGCTCTCCGGCTCGGCGAAAAGATACTGGACTTCGGAGAGGTACAGATCGGAACATCAGCAACTATGACAGATACGCTCGTTTTCACCAACAACTCCCAGCAAAATATCCTGGTCAGCGATGTCACTTTCGATGGCCCCGACCTCATCCAGTTCGAGGTGGCCGAAGAGCTGCCCGATCAGAGCATAGCCCCCGGCGGGACATTCGATATCACCGCCACTTTCGCGCCGCGGGAGTTAGGCCTTACCAACGGCAACCTAACAGTGAATGTAGCTGATTACCCCGAGTCAGTTCCCGTTCAGCTGTTCGGTATCGGTGTTGAGCTGGATACGATCGTGGTCGATCTCGGCAGAGTGCTTGTCGGCGATACACGCCAGCTGCGTGACTCGCTGATCTTCACCAACCGCCTGGCCGAGGAGATGGTCCTGAACTTCCCCGCCTTCCTTGGGCCGGACTTCGGCCAGTTCACCGGGGCGCCCGTTTATTTCAGCCAGACAGAGCTCGCCACTGGCGAAGGACTCTTGATAAATGTCAACTTCACCCCAGACGGCCTTGGGGAGCGTTGCATGGTACTGGAGATATTCATCGATGGGTTGGAAAAGCCTCTCTACATAAAGCTGATCGGGCGCGGCGTGGAGTATGAAATGCTTCTGGATATGCGTGATGCCACGGCGGAAATGGGCGAAGAGCTTGATCTAAGGATCGATCTGCTCAATATCAGGGATGAGTTGGGCGAATCGATCGACTCGGTACAGGTGGATATATCATTCGACAAGACAAAACTGCTGATAAGCGATTATGTCGCTAAATGGGATACGCCGAGACTTGCCAACTACACGGTCAAGACCGAACTGCAAAAGGATGACGGCTACTATCTGCTCGCGCCTTCTAAGGCCTTTCTGGGAAGGGTGGAGACTACGGAGATGGTGATCGACAGCGCTTCCTTCTACTCAGAAGACGGCGAGGATATAAATCTTTTCGTTGATTACGAGAACGGCTTTTTCACTCTCGGCGATATATGCGAGGACGGGGGCGACCGCCTGGTGGACGCTTCCTACCGCACGGCCATAGCCGGGGTTTTCCCGCAACCTGCCACAGACCTGATGACGGTCTCGGTCCTTCTGATCGAGACGGGACAGTCGGTACTGGAGATAGCCGATATATCCGGCAACGTCATATCGGAGACCATACTGGACACGGGCGGCGCCCCCGGCCTTCTCAACGAGACTATCGACGTATCGGTGCTGGCGGCGGGCAGCTACTTCATCACACTGCGGACACCAACCTACAGCGAGACCAAAAGTTTTTCTGTAAGGTAGAATTTCATTTAAACAAAAACCAAATAAAATAAATTATTTGCCAAAAGCGAGAATCAAAGGGATTCCAAACAAACGAAAGCGTCAGCAAATCTGATTAATTGTAGCTCACTGTTGCAGCCTGTTTTCCGCCTTATATTCTCTTTGTGTTTACGGATTGTATTTTTCGAGATATGATGTTTGTCGGCAATATCAGAAACAGTTGGGAGCAAAGCAGAGTCAAAAAGTATTTCCCTTTCTTTACTAGTCAGGCTTTTATATCTAAGCCAGTTCTCTTCGCTGTCCACATAGCCATCTAGTTTCTTGACTATTATATCGCCTACACCAAATAGATTCCGTAAACTGCATCCAAAATTGATAAACCTTTCATTATCCAGAATCAGTTTGAAAGTATAAAGCCACTCCCATCCCCATGCCGTTTCAAATAGCTGAGGGTATTTCACAAAACCGTATCTATTACTGTTTTCCTCAAAAGAGCGTATTTTCTTTAATGTCCATTCCAGCACATGGTTTTGTGAGTTTTCAATAATAATATCGAAATTTGGGGGATTATCAGGTTTCCCGAAAACTTCCAGCCCATAAGGATTCCCCCAATGCCATGAAAAATCACTGCGTTTGTTTATATATACTAAGTTTTTAAGATCCTGTGCAATATCAGAGAACTCATTTTCGGAACTTCTATAGCGCTGTAAGTATTGATAAATCTGCTGTTCGTCATAGATCAGCTGTTCTTTTTCTGTTCGGTAGCCTCTCATTTTGCACCTATAATCTGAAATGCTTCAGCAAATCTCATAAGGGATAATAAAGAATTCATTTCTGTTTTCCGCCTTATATTTTCCATGTGTTTCCGAAGTGTTGGCTTTGATATAAAAAGCTTATCCGCTATTTCCGGTACGTCCTCAATCTCTAATAGCAGAAACAGGATCTGTCTTTCCCTTTTACTGAGTGATTGGAATTTCTGCCAGCATTTTTCATCCTTAAATGTGGTATCAAGGGTTCTCAGTAAATATTTACCTATAGTATCATGATCCTCGAGAGCGTAGGAGAGGTTTAGATACTCTTCAGAATTGAGAATCTGCTTGTGTGTGATAATCCATTTCCACCTGCCATCCATATATAGCCTTTGAAAAAACTGGCAGCTTTTGTAGCGGTCATCTGTTTTATCGTAACCTTTGATTATCTTTTTATAGTTTTCAAAAACATAGGTATCCGATATATCCAATATCTTTTTATGGGTTACATTGTCAGGGTTGCTTTCACCACATGCTTCCGTAGCTGACTTATTCCCCCAAACCCATTCCAGATCTTTTCTTTTATTTATATGTATATATCTATCGATATTATCCATATCGGATATAAACTGATCTCTATCGGATTTGACCGACTGAGTCAGATTATAAAGGATCATATTTTTTGAGATAGGAATCACAATATAATATAATAAAACGCTATGAAATGAGAATGAAACACTTGAAAAATACGCAAATACGCGTAGTGGTTACAGAAGCGTTCTATTTTATTTCATCAATCGATGTAATAAATGAAAAACTGGTAAACAAAGACTGCTGCTAATACATAAAGATTGTTACAAAAAAGCTTTACTAATCTTTAGTCTTCCGATATGATTTTTTCATTAAAAGTGTCATACCATAATATAATTAGGCTTTGTTAGTTCATAAATGTATGAATTTGTTCCATAGCAACACCAAAGCCTCACTATTCCGTATATTTGAAGATAACTTTTTTGTCTCATATAACCCCGATCATATAATGCTAAAGGTGTTCTATTCCCTTATGGCTTTGATAGCCTTTCTCTCAGTCCAATATAGCCACGCTCAACAAGAAACGAAATTGATGCGATATCCCAGTTACGGCGGGGATAAGGTTGTCTTTTCTTATGCTGGTGATCTATGGAAAGTACCCGAGATGGGCGGTATGGCTACAAGGCTAACAAGCGACGTAGGTATCGAGATTTTCCCTCGATACTCTAAAGACGGAACTCAGATAGCTTTTTCAGGTGAGTATGACGGTAATAGAGATGTATATCTGATGCCAGAGGTTGGCGGTTATCCAAAGCGGCTCACCTATTCCATGGATATCGGTCCCCTGCCAGAGCGTATGGGCCCTGATAAAATAATCATGCACTGGAAAGCTGAAGACGATATCTTATTCCGCAACAGAGGTAACTGGTGGCACGCATGGACAGGGAAGCTTTGGCTTCAGAATACCGATGGCTCTATGGCTGAGCAAGTACCTGTACCCCACGGCGGGTTCGCCTACCTAAGCCCAGACGGCAAAAAAATGGCTTATAACAGGATATTCCGAGAGTACCGAACATGGAAACGCTACCGTGGCGGCCAGGCTGATGATATATGGGTATATGATTTTGATACAAAAAAGCTTGAGAATATAACCAATAACCCAGCTCAGGATATAATCCCTATGTGGAGCGATAACGGTAAGATATACTTCCTATCGGACCGAGATAAGAGAATGAACCTTTTCTGTTACGATATAAAATCAAAGATAACCAAGAAGGTAACTGACTTTAAAGAATATGACGTAAAATTCCCATCGCTCAACATGGGAAAGGTAGCTTTTAGCAATGGTGGAGAAATATACCTTCTTGATACCAGAACCGATAAGTACGATAAAGTGCCTGTAACTATAGTATCGGATTTCAGCGCCCAGCGTGTGGAATATATTGATGCATCAAAGAATATCCAAGGTTCTACAATCTCACCAAAAGGGGATTTTGCTCTTTTCGCCGCGAGGGGTGATCTTTTTATCGTTCCAAACGGAAAAGGAATGACAAAGAACCTGACAAAGAGCCCAGGTGCACATGATCGCAACCCGGCCTGGTCCCCAGACGGTGAATATATAGCATATATCAGCGATGAAAGCGGCGAAGATGAGATTTATGTTATCAAACCCGATGGCACCGGAAAACGCAAACTAACCGATAACTCCGATACATACAGGTTCTCCGCTATATGGTCCCCAGACAGCAAGAAAATCCTTACTTCTGATAAAAAGTTCAGGCTTCAGACTATTGATGTCGCCAGTGGATCGGTGAAGGATATAGCTAAAACAGAAATGCGAGAGATTCGGGACGTAGCATGGTCCCCCGATAGCCGGTGGATAGCCTTTATAGACTATAATCCGCAGATGATGGGGATAATAATGGTACATGATACGCAGTCTGGACAGACCAGAGCGGTAACCGATGGTTTCTATTCAGCAACGGATGTCGTGTTCACACCCGGCGGCAATTATATGCTCTTCAAATCCGAAAGAACATTTAATCCTAAGGTAAGCAGTATCGAGTGGAACGTCTCATACTCCGATATGCAGAATGTATTTGCTATTGCCTTACAAAATGATACGCCAAACCTTTTCGGCTATGAAGGTTATGAAGTCAGAATCCCGGGAAAAGAAGAAAAGAAAGAAGACAAAGATAAGGAAGTGACCGTTGAGATAGATTTTGACGGGATTGATCGAAGAGTCTTTGATTTTCCTACTCCGGCTGGTAATTACTACGGCCTAAAACCTACCAAAGACCACAAGCTGTACTACTCACGATACCAGAGCGGCGATAGGCCTGCGACTTATGTATATGATATCGAGTCCAGAGAGGAAAAGAAAGTAGGTGATTTCTCAAGATGGGAAGTATCGGCAGATGGCAGCAAGATTATGATCATGGAAAAGGGTAGCTATTATATAGAAAGCCTTTCACCCAGCGTCAGCCCAAAAAACAAAATAGATGTATCAAATATGGATATGCTATTGGATAGAAAACAAGAGTGGAGACAGATCTATGATGAGACTTGGCGACAGATGAAATACTTCTTCTACGACCCCAATATGCACGGGGTGGATTGGGAGGCTGAAAAAGAAAGATACGCAGCTCTATTGCCTTATGTAAATCATAGAAGTGATCTTACATATATAATGGGAGAAATGATAGGGGAGCTTAATGTAGGCCATGCTTACGTAGGCGGCGGTGATATGCCAAAAATAGATGAGGTAGGGGTCGGCCTTCTTGGTGCGGATTTCTCTTTTGATGGCGGCGCTTACAAAATCGATAAGATCTACCTCGGGAGGAACTGGGATAAATCAACTTACTCTCCGCTTGATCAGGTAGGTAATCAAATAAAAGAAGGCGATTATCTTGTATCTATAAACGGCTATAAGCTGGATAGGCTTATGACTCCCCAAAAAGCATTGGTTGGTCAGGATGATAATTGGGTTGAGCTCGGCGTTGCAGGCTCGCCGAACGGCACTGAGCGAAAAGTATATGTAAAAACCATAAAGACCGAGAAAGGCCTTAGGTATCTGGACTGGGTTGAAGCCAATCGGCAGTATGTATCTGATAAAACCGACGGTAGGGTAGGCTATATACATATTCCGGATATGGGAGTCAATAACGGCTTAACTGAGTTCTTCGAATACTGGCTGCCGCAACTAAACAAAGAAGGCCTTGTGATTGATGACCGCTATAACGGCGGCGGTAATGTTTCGCCTATGATAACGCAGAGGCTCATAAGAGACCTTACTATCGTAAAGGTAAAAAGAAACCAGCAAACCGTAACACCGTCACCGGGTGGCGTGTTTGTAGGGCCTCTGGCACTGCTGATAAATGAGCTATCCGCATCTGACGGTGACCTTTTCCCTTACCGATTTAAGGCCAACAATCTAGGCCCGATAATCGGAAAGCGGAGTTGGGGCGGGGTAATCGGTATTTACGGTCCGCTTCCTATGGTGGACGGCGGTTATGTTTATAAGCCTGAATCAGCCAACTTCGGTGCAAACGGAGAATGGATACTTGAGGGTGTAGGTATGAAACCCGATATAGTAGTTGACAACCATCCAGATAGACTGCTCCGGGGTATCGACGACCAGATAGACGCAGCGATCAAGTCCGTTACCGATAGAATCAAAGAAGGCGACTACAGGAAAATACCCGCTGTGCCCCCGTTCCCAGATAAGAGGTAGGGTTGATATCAAATAAAACAGATATAATTTTATGATCGGGAGTGCCTCTAAAATGGCACTCCTTTTGATAATAGCATAGCGGAAGTCCTTAACTGTTATTCTAAAAACTGAGGTATCGCTATGGAAGAGAACCTGCTGAAATCCGCTTTTGTATTCTCCTCGCTATTATGCTTTCTGACTCTTAAGTTAGTTGCTGGTAAACTTTCCAGGATTCAAGCTCTGCAAGCAAAGCAAAAGTGAGCCGAAAATGGATAGACTGGAACTTTGTATCAGGAAAATTATATTGCTACCCGTTATAGTGATTATAGCCGGTTGTTCTTCCTCTGTCAAGTTTGCCGATAAGTCTACAGATAAAACGGGGGCTTTTAAGCCCGCCCCTGTTAAGCAGGTAAAGAACGCGCCACCGGTCTCTCGGGATCTATCCGCTAAGATAGAGCGTAAAAAGCCAGCGGATAACAAAGTACAGGTTCAGCCAGAACCCCAGATCAACGATCTAGAAAAGCTTAGAGAAAGCATTATTGAACATGCCAATGAATGGCTCGGCGTACCATACCGCTGGGGGGGCAATAGCCGCAGCGGGGTTGACTGCTCAGGCCTTATCGTTGAGGTCTTCAAAAAAGAGTCATACCTGCTTCCGAGAACCGCCGCAGCTCAGTTCCATTACTTAGAGATTGTGGATGATATGGAAAACCTAAAAATAGGCGACCTAGTCTTCTTTAGTTATACAGGAACACAGATAAATCACGTTGGCATCTATTCAGGTTATGGTAGAATGATCCACGCCTCCTCCAGCAGGGGAGTTGTAGAGGATACCTTTCTTGTAGGGTTCTTTAGCGGTAAATTCGCGGGCGGGGGTGTTATAGCTTAAGTCCCTAGCAGATTTAACAATAAAACACTCTTTACGTTTATAATCGTTATAATTAACTTCTCAAGTTCTGACAGTTCCCGCACAAACAGGTAAATCTTTGCTTTTTTCACATACACTGGTACCAGAGCTGGTATTGATGGCATACCGGCAGGGCTATTTCCCAATGTCAGAAGAGCGGGATGGGCCGATATATTGGCACAAGCCCGCAAATCGAGCGATTATCCCTCTACCTGGTAAGAAACCGCCGCGTAGCCTAAGGCAGTCGATCAAAAAATATGATTTTACATTTAAGGTAGATACACGCTTCAGAGATGTTATTGATTTTTGTGCCGATCGAGAAGAGACCTGGATTAGCGAAGATATTATCGATACATATTGCAAGCTTAATGAAATGGGATACGCTCATTCTGTTGAGACTTGGGTAGGTGATGAGCTTGTCGGTGGATTGTACGGGCTGGCGATAGGTGGCGCTTTTTTCGGGGAATCAATGTTCAATAGAAAAACAGATGCTGCCAAAGCGGCTTTTAATCATCTGATTAAGATACTTGAGGAAAACGCTTTTATTCTTTTGGATTCTCAATATATCAACCCTTTTACATCTCAACTCGGCGCTGTAGAGATTCAAGATCATATTTATACCGAACTTTTGAATAAAGCCTTACAGATTGACTGCGAATTTACTAATTTGCAATAACCCTATTTTACTTCAGGGATAGATACGTATTCAATCATAACTCTAATACATAGCCATCTCCTACTCTATAAATACTATAGATAAGCATCTACAGGTTAACGGCTTTCTTAAGAGCTTTATAAGTAAAGCATTGTTATTTACCCTCATAGTAATAACCTATGGATGTATAAAACCTATAACAAAGCCTAAACAGTTGCAGACTCCTGAACCTATTCTATGCCAGCCTGAAGAGTATTCAGGAGAAGATATACCGATTGGTGAGATGTACGCTAACGATGACGGCGTTTATAAACAGTTTGTCAATGTCGGCGATCTGAATTCTGAAAATGATGAATGGCATTTATCGGAACTCATTGAAGGCGAGCCGGTTATCCTAACTGCATCAGACCCAGATAATTATATGGGGATGAAAAAATACAGGATGAAGGATAGAGCCCAGTTCAAATATGTCAGCGATTTAAATGAAAACAAACGTTATCACACCGGACTGCCCTTTTTCATCAACGGTAAATATTACATCAGCACAGCTATCAAAAAAGACGCTATAGATTATTGGGGCGGCAATGTCGGCATAGATACCATGCAAGGCCTAAGCTATCTAATTGAGGCAGGTAAAAGCATATCTGACTTTGAATCTTCTCTAGTGTCGGATTTCGATAGTAAAGTAATGTCTGGCAGAAAACAAAGACTTTTCATAGATAATAGATTGGATTACTGGGTTTCTCAGTTCACCAACGGGCCGAATGATAATATCATTTTATTTGCAAGCGATATCGAAGGTGGTTACGGCGGTACCGATATTTATTATGCTAATATAGTTGAGGGAAGAATTGGCGAACCAATCAACTTAGGGCCGGAAGTTAATACTCCGTGTAATGAGTTATCACCTTATTTTGATAAACATACTGGAAAGTTCTTGTTTGCAAGCCAAGGCCATAAGTCTGTCGGTGGCTTCGATCTGTTCAGATCAGATATTGAATATACTGAAAATAGCATAGCAATATCTGGAGTAACAAATCTAGGCCGGCCCATCAACTCCCCAAGTGATGAGATATTACCCAGTACCACCAAAGACAAAAGACATATCTTATACTTTTCATCAAACAGAGAAGGCGGATATGGTGGATTTGATATATATGCCTTCTACAAGCAGAGCCGAAACGAATCTCTGGTTGCCGATACTTATGACAGAGCTAATCTCGGTGATGTAAAGCAAAAAAGAACAGCCGCAGCTGAGCTGAAAAAAATCGAGATTAAAGATAATATCGATAAATATCCTGTTTTGGATACGGTGAATTTGTCTGCAAATGAAGCATTACCGCCCGATAGCGTTTCTATTCAACTGGGCGGCAAAGTGATCGACGAAACAGGGAATCCAGTAATAAGCGCAACTGTTACAGCTTCTTCAAAGAATACTGGGCAAAAGCTGGAGGGAACAATCACGGATTCAGATGGCGACTTTGAGCTGGACATCGAAACAGATTGTGATATCGTTGTAACGGCACAGTCCGATAAGGAGTTTTACCAGACTCAAGATATCAAAATTGCTGATCTTAAGTCGGGCGATATTATAGAACTTGATTTCACATTGCCTTCAAGTCTGAATATCCGTATAAATTTCCCGAACGATATCGCCGACAACCCGTATGAATTTGTACTGGATTCGATGGGCAGAATGACGAGCACCAAATGGGAGACCAGTATGGATATGCTCGCAGATCATATCAAAAAGTACCGCTCAACTATAGATAAAGTCAGGATAATAGGACATACTTCTCAGAAAGGTACGGCTGCATATAATAAGCAGTTAGGCCTTAAAAGGGCAGGTTTTGTAGCCGAACAGTTGATAATCAGGGGGATATCAAAAAAGCTCTTGAAGATTATTTCTCTTGGTGAAACAGAGCCGCTCGATAGATATAATGGCGAGCCGCAAGATCAATATGATTCCAGACTTAGACGGGTAGAAATTATTAAGGACAGGAAATAAAGATTATGAAAATGCCCTCATGGCAACAGTTTCTGCTTATTCTTACCGTAGGCTTCGCCATTATCAGTGCTGGCCTTTACTTTTATATCGATAGCGTGGTATCAGGTAATTTGCCTTCACTGGCACAATTGGAAAACCCGCCACAGGAAAGAGCAAGCCAGGTACTTTCAAGTAACGGTGAACAAATAGCCTTGTTCGCAAATGAAAGGCGCATAAATCTTAATAAAAGCCAGATACCAGAACATTTTTTCGAAGCTCTGATAGCCACTGAGGACAGGGCGTTTTACGAGCATTGGGGCGTTCATATGGAAAGGCTCTTCAAAGCCGTCTTCAAGAACGTATTCCAAGGCAGGAGAGAGGGTGCCTCTACTATCACCCAACAGCTAGCGGGTAATCTCTTCACAGGGCGTGAAAGGTCTATCGAAAGAAAGCTTAAGGAAGCTTTTACAGCGGTAAAGATCGAAGAAACATATACAAAAGATCAGATCCTCGTTATGTATGCCAATACCGTTAATTTCGGCCGAGGCAATTACGGTATCGATATGGCCGCTCGGTCATTCTTTAATAAAAAACCTAGGGATCTCACAGTTGCAGAATCAGCGTATTTAGTGGCAAAAGTAAAAGCACCGGCAAATTATGACGCTACTCGCAATTACGATAAAGCTCTGAATAGGAGAAATCTTGTACTAAAAATGATGGCCGTATCTGGATATTTATCCGCGGCTGAATATGAACTTTACAGAAGTGAAGAGATAGTTCATGTTGAATCTGACGCCGATATCCCTATATCCGGGATTGCCCCACATTTTGTAGAAGATATCAGACAGGAGCTACGCGATAGCGAAGCCCTTTCGGCTTATGATCTGTATGGGGATGGATTACGTATCCGTACCACACTGAACGAAAGGATCCAAATGCATGCCTTAAGAGCAGTGGATAAGCATATCGCTGTTTTTCAGGAGAAAATGGACTCGAAGTTCAAATGGAGCCGTAACGAACAACTGCTCGGCAAGCTTATCAGCAAATCTATCAGGGAGCACCCCTCCTACATATCCGCGGAAGGCGATGAGGGTAAGTCCAAGGTAGCCGATAAATTGAGAGGCAGCGAGGATTTTGTGGACTCAGTTAAAAACTCCGCTACTACGATCCAAGTGGGGTTAGTCGTTCTAAGCCCTAAAACCGGTGAGATACTGGCAATGGTGGGAGCCTCACCTAAATTTATGCGCGAGAACAAATATGCGAGATATTCTCTTAACCATGTTACGGGAATAAGCAGGCAGCCAGGCTCGATACTAAAGCCTTTCGTATATGCATCCGCTCTAAAAAACGGTTTAACGCCAGATGATAGCGTAGGATGCGGTCCGTTTGTCTATACCGATCCGGTTACCGATGAAGTATGGGCCCCGCGTTCGGGGACAAGACAATGCCCAGATGAAGATGATAAGATGACGGTACGGCAAGGGCTGACGGGCTCTGTGAATTCTGTAGCAGCAAGGCTTATAACTCAATATACCACACCTAAGGAAGTTATTAGACTATTGAGAAACGCTGGCGTAGAATCCAAGCTTTACGGTGTGCCAGCTCTCGCTCTCGGGGCAGGCGGTGAGCTTTCGCCAATGGAAGTGACCGAAGCCTTTAATATTTTCGCTAACGCTGGATACCATGTTGATCCATATTACATCTCTAGAATACAAGATGAATCAGGCAAGACAATTTATAATAGGAATAAAGTAGTTGGTATGAATGAGGTAATCAGCAGTACCACACAAAAAGAAATGACGGCAATGCTCCAAGGGGTAATAGACGGCGGTACTGGTGGAAGAGTTAGAAATCACCTGCAAGGTGTTGATGCAGCAGGTAAAACAGGCACGACAAATGACGGCGCTGATGCTTGGTTCGTTGGTTATACGCCTGAACTGATATGCGGTATTTGGGTCGGCTTTGACGACCAAAGAATCAATTTCGAGGTAATAGGCAATGATGGGCAAGGTGGTAGGGCAGCGGCTCCTATCTGGGGTATGCTGATGGAATCTATTTACTCCGATGAATCGCTTGGATATGATGTTAGGCAGTTTGAGAATACAAACCCTTTCATCCCGGATGAGGAAACCACGGTTGAAGAAATAGATGCCACTGAGATCCCAGAAGAACAAGAAACAGTCGATGAGGTGTTTTAATGAGAACCATAGAACAAAAGAATAATCTGATATCACCGCAGCTGCATTGGCAGAGCGGTCAGAAGTCTTATATAGCAGGTACCGTTTTTTGCATAGGCAGAAACTATGCAGAACATGCTAATGAGTTAGGCAATGAATTACCCGATGAGCCTTTGGTGTTTCTCAAATCGCGAAATACTTTAATAGGCAATAATAGCAGTGTTAAAATACCAGAATATTCCGATAATATGCACTACGAAGCGGAAATGGTATTGCTGATAGGTGGGGACGGCCACAATATCCACTTATCAGGTATCGGTATAGGTATTGACTTCACCCTTAGGGATCTGCAAGATAAAATCAAGGTAAAAGGGCAGCCTTGGACAAAAGCCAAGAATTTCCTTGGTGCTGCCGCCATATCGGAGTTTGCCGATATTACAGATAATTCAGATCAAATTGATTATGATTCCCTAACGGTGAAGCTTGAGAAGAACGGAGAAATAATGCAAGAATCTAGATGCAAACACATGATCTTCCCTGTTTTTAAGACAATCAATTTTATAAATGAGAATTATGGGCTAAATCCCGGCGATCTTATTTATACAGGTACTCCTGCTGGGGTCGGCCCTGTCAAAAAAGGCGATGATCTTAAAGCATCTCTGTCATCAGATACTATAAATTGTGAAGTAAATATCAATATAATATGAATAATCAGAATAATCAGATAAATACTAAAAAAGAAAGTATAAAAAGTAAGATTCTATTATGCTTATTCATTATTATATCTTTCTCAGTCCAGTCTTGTTCATTGATTTCCAAATTAGTGGATTTCAACGTTACCCGAACGGAAGAAGAAACATATACTGTAACCCTTAGGGATACAACGGTAACCTATGCCGAGCCTGATTCCCCTCAAAGCGAGGACAACGGTATCGTAAGCCCATCACCGAAAGTAATTGAAAAAACCAGATCGATATACCAAATAGATAGCATAGTTGAAAGATTCTATCCTGATTTTATTAGGCTCGGCGCTTATGAAACCGTAGGTCTTATCGGTGGTGATACTGATTTTAGCCTTAATTCAGGTCCTTTCGGAGCACACGTACCCATAACGGATCTCGATACATATCGCGGCAACCCCACAGGTAATAGTATTTTCGCGGGCACGCTCCAGCGCTTCGGGATAATGGAATATAGACTGCGTTGGTTTAAAGATGCCCCCAACTGGACAATAGGCACCCATCTCTTTGAAGCCATTTTCCCTACCATAAGGGTTGAAGAAGGTGTTACAAGTATTTTACCTGTTTATTTGAGAAAAAGATTTTATTTCAGGGAGAAAGTCCCATTCGTTTCCGCTACGCTTTCTGCTGGGTTCGGATGGTTCCCGTCGCAGTATGCTAATATCTCAGCCAGCGCGGATCTTGGATCGGTAGGTGGAACGAATCTCAGGTTTTATGTTGGCGCTGTAGCCGGGAACAATATTGACTCAGCGCCTAATATCGATGGTAATGAATTTACAAATGACGGTGGATCAGTCTTTTTCCCCTATGCAGGCCTCGGTTTGTCATTACTCGATTTTGTCAATACCCCAGAAGAAACATACACCGAATGGAAAGACCATCCACATTCTGCATGGAATCTCGGGCTTGCCGAAGTAGGTTTCCTTTCCTCTAACTCCGAGCCGCTTATTCAAGCACCGAATAACCCGGATGCTTTTCAGCCAGATGAAGGTAATGGTAGTTTTATAAACGGTGGGTTTTTCAAATTGTTGAATGCTGATCTTGCTATACCAGTACTTGATAATGGTTTCTATGCTGGTACGAGTCTCCTATCAATATATGTTATGTCCCTCAAGGAAATGTCTTTGGGTATCCTACCTCTAAGGATTGGATATAATAAACAGATACTGGCCGATGAGCTTTTTCTGTCCCCGTTCTTAGAGTGGAGTTATTACCCTTCAAACAGTCTTAATCTGGGTGCAAGGATTAATCTACAAATGTTCGATTATACATCATTATCCTTGATAGGGGGATATATAATCGGGAATACCGAAGACCTTGTCGGGAATGATTTTTTTGATGATATAGATGTGCCTTTTGAGTTTAATACCCTATATTTAGGCCTCTCATTAAACCTATATACCCAACACCAATTGCCCGAAATACTTAGATATAATAAAGATTAAGGACTTTATACTTCATCATTATGAATATGGTCGAAAGAAAGTGTCTGTAGCTTTTGGTTGATTTCATCACAAAGTGAGTCCGAGTCATTATCCTCGATATAAATGAACTCACCTCTTTCCTGGTTATTATAAATCCAGGATGTAATAATCCTTACCTGATCGATATCCTCTTTTGTATAGCTTTCGGATGAATTACCATCAAAATAGCACTTATCTATTTCGGCTTTCATATTCGCAGGGGAGTTCATATCATAAGCTATAAGGCTTGAAATCAACCTGCCTGATCTAATCAAATAGATTTCGACTTTTTTCTCGTTTTTTTCGGCTGGTAATAATAATATCAGATTATTATGTTGTATCGAGGTAGGAACTCTTTTCTGCCTTGAAAATAGCCTTTTAAGTTCGTTTATCTGAGTCTTTACCTCTGCCGCTTTTTCAAACTCCATCTGATCGGAGTATAGATACATTGATTCTTCTAAATGATCAATAATTCCGTTCTGAAAGTTAGACAGGAAGTGACGCACTTTCTCTACTTCTAAATGATATTCTCTAGGGGATTGCATCACAGCGCACGGAGCGTCGCATCTCTTCATCCTAAAAAATACGCATGGCTCCACATCTTCATCAGGCTTTAAGGGTTCGTCACATTTCCTGAGTTTAAAATTCCTATCAATTATTTTTGATATTTCATTTACCAGTGAGGCGTTTCTGAACGGCCCGTAATATTCAGCCCCGTCACCGATTATATTATCACAAACCTCATATCGCGGGAATGGATCTTCTGTAAGTTTTATGAAAGGAAATGTTTGATATCGTTTATTAGCTTTATTATATTTTG
Source organism: uncultured Hyphomicrobiales bacterium (assembly GCA_964462685.1). Classification (GTDB taxonomy): domain Bacteria; phylum Bacteroidota; class Ignavibacteria; order Kapaibacteriales; family UBA2268; genus CAYWYR01. Next base: position 21,498 of record CAYWYR010000017.1, read on the forward strand.
GTGACAGCCTTTTTATTTCAGTACTTTCATATATCAAAGCCTCTAGTTCAGTATTTCTTTCTTCATAACTCAAGGAATTGATCCTCGATACTATTGCCATTATCTTACTAGCAGTGATAGCAGAGTTATTGAAATACGACATAACACGACGCTTGAGGTTCTTCGCTTTACCTACATAAATAATCTCATCATTCTCATCCTTGAAATAATAAACGCCGGGGGAAGGTGGAAGAGCCATTACCATCTTCTTTACATCACTCAGATGCGGGTTGTGTGCGTTATAGTGGTTTGTGCGCTTGGACTGCAGTTGAGAGAGCTGGTCAATATCTGTCAGACCGTGATCATTCTCTGCGATATTCAGTAATTCTACAAAAATTCTAGCTGTGGCAAGAGCGTCATCGTAAGCTCTGTGTGCCCTCCGCATCGGTATATTAAACCATTCTGCCAAAGAGCCCACATTCTTCTTTAATGGTTTGGGTAGGATGCGGCGGGCGATCTTCAGAGAGCATAACCTTGGCATAGCGGGTACGTTGAGCCCTAACCTAAGCATGGTCTCATAAAGGAACGACCAGTCAAATTCCACATTGTGGGCAACAAATACTGTATCCGGTTTGGAAAGCTCTTCAGCGATTCTTGGGAAAACGCTCTCTGCCTGAGGAGCAGAATATGCCATTTGATTCGATATACCCGTCATATTAGCGATGAACGGAGGTATAAACTGATTTGGATTTACAAGTGTGGATATATCCGAGACTATCTCACCGCCTTTTATGAAGACGATCGAAATTTCCATTATCCTGTTTTTTATCGCATCTGATCCAGTGGTCTCCAGGTCGACCACAGCAAAAGTCTTGTCCCAAAATGAACGCATCTTAATATATCATACCTACCTTTCGATACAAAAATAACTAAAAGATAGCGTACTTAGCAATTATCTAAGATATTCGCTTCAATTTAGCGGCAAAAAAACCGTCTGTGTTCAGCTTGCCAGGCAGTATTTTCATAAACTTTTTCTCATTATCCAGAATACCGTCAGCCAAACCGCTATAAGCTTTACCATCATATTGTGCGATCTCGAAATCAGTATTCTCGCTGAGGAACTTATTGATAACATCTTCATTTTCCTCAGAAAAAATCGAACATGTCGCATATACCAGATAACCACCGATGCTAACGTGTTTACTATAGTCTGATATTATATCATATTGCTTTGAAGTAAGCTCAGCTAACATTTCCCTGGTTACAGTATTGAAAAGTTCGGGCTGCCTTCTTATTCTCCCGCTCCCTGTACATGGTGCATCGATAAGGACGCAGTCATAATCTGACGTAGAACCATCCCATAATCTTATCTCTGCCCCTGCTATAGCCGATCTTCTCACAAGTTCTCTGATCCTGAATTCATTTAGATCAAAAGCATCAACAAGAGCACCGTTTTTTGTTATCGATTGTATTTCAAGACTTTTACCGCCCGCGCCAGCGCACGCATCCAATATGGACATTCCAGGATGCGGATCTAAAAACTTTACTATCATACGGCTTCCTTCATCCATTACTTCCAAACTGCCGTTCTGGTAGTATTCTATATCCTGTAACTTAAGGTCTGCACATATTTTAATTGAATCGTTAACCAGCATAGGTTCCTGGTAATATTCTTTAGGTATTGTTTTCCTTAAGCCCTCTATTATATTCTCAACTCCTGATTCCGATACATTTAAATAGTTCGGCCTCAGATCGGTAGAGGCGCGAGTGAAGAGTTTAAGTTTACCTGAATCATCCATCCCCTTTAGGTTCTTATTCCAAACCTCCGGTATCGAATCAACAAGTATCTTTCTAATAGATTCCTTATCGATACTTTTAAGATGGCTCAGTGCGGAAGATAAATCTTCGTTACCCTCATCTATATATCTCAGTATATATCCATCAAAGCGAGGGTCATAGTAGGGCGGGGTATCAACTATCCCCTCTTTGGCAATGGCAATCGATAGATATGCGTTTTTCAGATAAACGCTGCTATCTACAGATTCCCCGATTAGATCATCCGAAACATGCTCAATAACCGGCCTGTATCTATGATACGAGTACATAAACTCCCTTATAGCATGCCTATCCTTAGAACCAAGCCACTTATTACTCTTCATAAATGAAGAAATACTATGCTCTGATGACTTATCATGGGTTTGGTAATGTTCAATCAGTCGAGCTAAAGTTTCGGCTATAGAAGCTAATTTCATGGTACTTTGTTAGATATGGAATAAATTATCGCAATAAAGAGAGGATTTTTACCCTCAAGTGTGTAACAAACTACACACATTTTGAGAATGATCCATAAAAACTGAACGATTACGATATGATATGAAAAGTTAGCACACATAGCTGTAGGGAAATATGGCGTAAATCGCAGTATATGATCTATCTATGAAGATATATTCATGCAAAATTCATTTATCTTCAATGTAAATATCTTGACACAAAGTGTGGTTTATGTGTAAGAGATAGCTTATAAAGCATTGAAATATATAAGGATAGCAGACTTAAAGCGCATCATAAAACGGACAAAGTATAAGAAAAGCAAAGAATTGTAGGATCTATTTTTTGTATTTACTAATGATTGGATTAAATTGATTTTTAAGATAGTGTATGCCCTGCAAAAGAAATCAGTTTTTGCACGATAGGTATTTGTATCTTGAAAACTTTAGCATAGGTTTTGCTTATTATCAGTTTTTTCTGATAAAATCGTCGATGTTAAAGAGGGATGGTAAGCATCCCATATTAATGAATACAACTATAATATTAATTAAACAGGAGCTTTTAGGCAGATGAAACGAATACTTATGGCGGTAGCCGCCACACTCGTTCTCGCCTCAACCGCTTTGGCTCAGGATATCATTATACAAAAGCAGGTAGTCGGCTCGGCATTCGGCCAAGTGATTACAGACCCAAGTGCGGCAGACGGCTTTGTATTTTTAGGATCCACAGGCGGACAGGCTATAGCATCAGACCCGATGGACTATGATGCTACAGGTAAATATACCCATGGATTTTGGGCACCATTCTATGATTGGTTCACTAGTGTAGAAGAGGATGAGCCCTTCGTAGCTAAGAATCCACTCAAAGTAAATAACTACCCAAACCCTTTTAAAGATCAGACTACGATAGCATTCGAACTCGAAAGCGCTTCTTATGTCTCTTTAAGAGTATATGATATCAACGGTAATATGGTAGCTGATCTTTACAGTGATGCCGTTTTATCATCTGGAGAATATACTAAAACGTGGAACGGTAAAGATCTTCGCAACGGAGACCTTGCATCGGGTTCTTACCTTTATGAATTGAACGTTAAGCCGCAAAATGGTGGCAGAACGATTTCAGTTCGCAACATAATGGTATTGAACAAATAATCTTGAAATCAAAACAATCAATAATAATTACATCCAAAATATACAGGAGTAACCTATAATGAGGAAAACTCTATTGAGTGTTATCGCGGCCTACGGCCTGATGATGACTCCTCTCGATACAGTCGAAGCGGCAGTGCCTAGACTGATTAACTACCAAGCAACGGTTTATGAAGAAATTACAACTGGAGGACAACCGAGTCCACTTGATGGTAATGCTTCAATGACTTTCACTCTATATGATTCAGCCACTGGATCAAATGTAGTGTGGACAGAAACTACAAGCGTTGTAGCTGTTGACGGTATCGTCAATACATATTTAGGTAGAGTAAACCCACTTACAATCGATTTCGATCAGGAATACTGGATCGAAGTGACTGTAAACGGTAACACACTACCTAGAACTCAGCTAGCAAGCTCTCCATACGCGTTCAACGCGGCAATGGCAGACATGGCGCAGCAGGCTGCTATCGCAGTTACTGTAGAAGACGCGGCTATAACTCAGGACAAACTTGCTCCTGGCGTAACGGCTATTCCTTCAGGCCCAGCTGGCGGCGCTCTTACTGGTACTTACCCGAACCCGACGATCGATCCTTCGGTTATCGCTAACTCTATCGAAGACGGTTCAATCACTCAGGAGAAACTAGCTCCTAACGTGACTACTACTCCTTCAGGCCCAGCTGGCGGCGATCTTACAGGTACTTACCCTGATCCGCTTATCGCTGTAGGCGCTGTTAAAACTGACCGCATCGCTGATGGCGCGGTTAACTCTAGAAAAATTCTTGATAACTCTGTTAATTCAGTAGATATCCAAGATGGTACAATAACTGGTGTAGATATCGCAGATGGTACTCTGACAGGTAATGATATCCAAGATGGTACTATCACTCTTATCGACCTAGACCCTCAATTCGTTGCTGGCGTTCCAAACCCGAACAATCCAGGTAATACAAACGGTGTTTACGGTACTTTCGATGGTACTACTTACTCAGTATTCACTACAGACGCTTCTGGTAGGCTAACAACAGCACAAGATGTTGCTATCGTAGTTGATGACGCAGCTGGTTCTGACGTTACAGTTACAGGTACAAGCTCTGACGCTCTTACATTCGATATCGCTACTGGCGTTGTCGGTGCTGATGAACTTCAAGCTTCTGGAGTGACTTCAGGAATTTATGGTGCTGCTCCAAATCCTCTATCACCGAATGATGTAACTAACGCTACATTAGGCCAATATCATTCAGTTTCTATTAACATAGATGAAGACGGACGTATCACAGGTGCACAGACTGACGCTATCATGGTTGGTAACGCCGCTGGATCTGATGTAACTATTACTCAGAACGCTCTTATCGATGATCTAGATCTTCAAATAGCTACTGATGCTGTTACTACTGCAGAAATAGCAGACGGTACTATCATGCCCGGCGATATTGACTTGCTTGCTGGTAACACGCCAATGGACAACATGGTTCTTGGTTATGACGGTGCATCAGGCGAGTTCGAGTGGATAAATAATACAGATGTTGTTAATACTGCTAGCCCTATCACAGGCGACGGTACAGCTGCTAACCCTATTGATATTTCTAACGGTGCCCCGAACACAGCAATCGTAATGAATGCTACAGGTACTGACCAAGAATGGGCGCTTATCGATTCTGATAACATAGAAGACGAATCTATTACTTCAGCAGATATAGCTAATGGTACTATTACTGGTGCTGATATTGCTCCATTAACAATCGAGAATGGAAATCTAGCCAATAATTCAGTAAACAGTGATAAGATTGTAAACGGTTCTATCGTTAACGATGATATCGCTGATGATACTATTGAAATAGACAAATTAAACACAAACAATAATACAGCTGGCCCGGGTGCATTTATCCGTGTTAACGCTGCAGGTGATGCCTTTGAGTACACGAGCAATCTATTTACTCTACCTTACCAAGAGACCTATTCAGGAACAAGTAATGCTCTAGACATCACTCATGATGGTACGGCAGGACATGCTGCTAGATTCTTGACTGATAACACTGCAAACAATGCCGCTACGCTAAGAGTATCTAGAACTGATGCTGCAGTAAACCCTCAGACAACAGTTCAGGCAAATCAAAACCTTGCTGCATACATCACGAAAACCGGCCCATCTACAAATACTGGCCGTGTAGCTGAGATCTCTGGTAGCTCACAGTATGACGGTAATTCTTTCGCTACTCCGGCTCTTCCAGATGGTGCTGCAGATAATATCGATGCGATACTAACTGTACGTAACACACTTGCGATACCAGGTGGTAACAGAGCCCCAGCGATCAAAACTTATGGTGATATCATCACTAACTCTGCTGTTGTTACTTCAGAAGTAAGAACGCAAGAGGTTAGAATCACCGATCCTAACAACCTTAACAACTTTGTTGAGCTTGTACCACCTACAGCTGTTGGTGCACCAATGGCGTTTGAAGGTGATGTAACTATCAGCCCGAATGCGACAACAGGTGCAAGCGGTGATCTAGTAGTATCTAACGATCTTACTGTAAACGGTAATATCAATGGTGGTACTGCTGGTACTACTTTCACAGGTGCTCCTGCAAATGGTGGTAGCGTAGTTACAGTTAATAATACTGGCGACGGTAGCTCATTAACGATCAATAAAACAAACGCTGGCGGCGATCCTGTATTAGAAGTTAATGGTAACAGCACTTCTGATATAGTAGCTGACTTCAACGGTACAGTACAAACAGAAGGCCTATCGGCTACTGGTAATTTGATAATCCTGAACCCTTCAGTTGATGGTGTAAATCCAGCCCAGTTAGTACTAGGTCAAGAATCTACAGACCAAATTATTGCTCTCGGATCTTTCGCGACTGCTGGTACTGGCTTCCTTACAGCTGATCCAGATGCGACTGCAGGTGGTAACACTACTACTTTCGCTCTTGCAGCTAACGGCGGTGCAGATAAAACTATTACTTTCCCAGATCAGACTGGTACTGTAGCATTAGCGACTACTACTACTCTTCAAGATGCTTATGATAACGGTACAGGCGATATACTGACTGTAGCGGGTAAAGCTGTTGATATCTCTGGCCCTGCTGGACTGACAACAACAGACCTAACAGCTTCAGGCGTAGTAACGTTGCCGAATGACGCGATAGTAGATACAGAAGTAGTAGACGCTCTAACAATCAGCGGCGGAACTATAACAAACTCACCAATTAGCGGTTCAA
>CAYWYR010000017.1:28216-72400 GCA_964462685.1 uncultured Hyphomicrobiales bacterium
AGTAAATCTAGGCGCAAGTTCAATCCAGACTGGCGAAATAGAAGACGGTACAATATTAGTAGGCGACCTAAACGCAAACGTCCTAGTTGATGCTAATATACCTGACGCACTGACAATCAACGGCGGAACTATAACAAACTCGCCGATCACGAATTCAGCTATAAGCGGTTCAACAGGTTCATTCACTACACTAACAGCTTCTGCAACTGGAAACACTATAGGTAATGGCACTGACGCTACTCAGCTAACTGTTTCAGGTGTTGCTGGCGGTGCTAACGAATTAGTAGTAACAGGTGATGCTCAGGTAACTGGCGCATTAACTACTGGTACTCTAGCTATGTCTGGTAATCTAGATATGAACGGTAACGATATCGTTGAAGTATCTGATATCCAAAACGATGGCTCAGCAGGCGGTACGGCAGTAAACATCAACGATGAATTGACTGTTGCTCAGGGTCTGACTGTTGCTGGTAACGCTCAGATAGACGGTGTTCTATCATCAGCTGGAACATTTGAAATAAACGATTCGGATGGTGTTAATATAACTGGTAATACAACTGTAACAGGTACATCTGCCCTTAATGGTAATACTACTGTAACAGGTACATTAACAGCAACTCAAGCATTTACAGTACAAAACGGTGGTGCTACTGTAACTTCAGGTGGTTTAACAGTAACGGCTGGCGGTGCTACAGTAACGGCCGGTGGCTTAACTGTAACAGCTGGTAATACAGAGCTAAACGATAACGTAACTCTTGGTAGCTCATCGGCTGATGAGATAACTGTTAATGGTGAAGTATTAGGCGCTAATCCTTTCATCTTCGAAGGTGCTGCAAATGATAACATAACAACTACACTAGCTATCGCTGGCCCTACAGGCGCTAACAAGGTTATTACTCTACCAAATGCTACTGGTGAAGTTGTTCTTAACAACGCTGGTGAAACTAGGCTATCTACTGGTGGTGGAGCGCAGACGCTAACAACTGCTGATAACAACCCACTGACGATCAACTCTGGTACAGGCCTAACTACTATCGGTGATGGCGCTGCTGCTGGAACAGCAAACGTTGAAGGTACAACATTTAGCAATAACGATGTAACTGTTCCTGCAACTGGTACGCTTACTCTAACCGGTGCTACTCTTGCAATCGACGGCGAAACTCTAACTGGTGTTAGAGATGGGGCTGAGGGTGTAAGAGCGACAGGTGCAGCTCTTGATACTGAAACGGTTACAGAGCTTGCTGTAGCGAATGCACTTGCTGCACAGACGCTTCAAACAGCTTATGTAAACGGTAATACAATTACTACTACTGGTGGGGAAGGTGCAGTAACACTAGCAGGTAACCAGAATATTGAAATAACTACTACAGGTGCTACTAATATTTCTGGGGGAGCATTCAATGCAACCGGAAATGTTAACTTAGGTAATGCAGCCGTAGATGTGATAACAGTAGATGGTACTACTACTTTCAATGAGTCAGTAACAATAGCTGACGGCGACGCTTTCAATGCTAACGGTGCAGTTACCCTTGGTAATGCTGCAACTGACGTGATTACTGTAACAGGCGAGATTGCCGGTGCAACTCCTCTAGCGTTTGAAGGTACAACGGCTGATGATGTTTATACAACATTTGCTATAACTGATCCAACGGTAGCAAGAACAATTACGTTCCCAGATGCTACAGGTACAGTATTACTTGGTAGTAGCGATACAGATCCTAACTTCACTGGTAATGTAACTCTTGGTAATGCAGCAGCTGACGTAATTGATGTGAACGGTACTACTAACTTCGATGCGCCTGTAACAGTAACAGATGGAATTGCTTTCACAGCAAACGGTGCAGTAACTCTTGGTAATGCAGCAGCAGATGCAATCGCAATAAATGGTACTACTACTTTCAACGAAGCAGTAACAGTATCTGATGGAGATGCTTTCACAGCAAACGGTGCGGTTACTTTAGGTAATGCAGCAGCTGACGTAATTGATGTGAACGGTACTACTAACTTCGATCAAGCGGTTACAATTACTAATGGAAACCTTAATCTTACACAAGCTGCTCCACAAGCGATAGCGAAAACTGGTGGTGCGCTTAATATAACTGCTGATGGCGCTAATAACATAACACTAAACTCAGGTGCTGGCGCAGCTGAACTATCTGTAGGAAACAATACTCTTACAGCTAACGCTGCTACTACAGTAGCCGATGGATTCCTCTTCACAGCTAACGGTAACTCTCAGTTCGGTAATGCAAATACAGATGTAATTACATTCACAGGTTCTATCAATGCAAACGACGTTGGTAATACGATTGGTGATGGTGCTACAGATGTCGCTCAGCTGACTATAAACGGTCAAGCTACTAACGATGCGGTTACTGCGGCTACTGCAGACTTGAACGTGAATGGCGATATCTTAGCTACAGCTACGATAAGAGCTAACCAAATTCAAGCATTCGGAAACGTTGCTGCGGCTGATATCTCTGGTACTCCACTTGCAGGTGATTCACAGCAACTTGAAGTTTCCGGAAACGCGTTAATAAATGGTGCGGTGGTAACAGAATACATACTTACTGGAAACGGTGGCACAGCAAACGAAATAAACAATACTACAAACGTTGATGCGGTTCTTAATAGAAGAATTCAAGCAGGAACAGATGATGGTATTACTATAAATGATGATATAGCTACATCTGGTTCAGGTTTAAGCGTAGTTTATGATGATTTGGGATCAACAGGAGATGCAATATTTGCTGCTACTACAGGATCAGGTAACGCATTAAACGCTACTAACACTGGTACTGGTAACGGTATTACTGTTAATAACTCTGGTGGCGGTACTGGTATAGACTTGAACCAAACTACTGGTGGTGCTGTAAACGAAGCTCTTGATATTGATGTGACAGGCGCTGGCGGTGGTAATGGGGTTTCCATCACTACTGATCAAACTGGCGATGCATTAGAGATCAATACTACAGGAGCGGCATCAGATGGTATTAATATAACAGCTTCAGGTGCAAATGCTGACGGTATCGTGATTGGCGCTACTGATGCGCAAGGTACTGCAATATCGATTTCTGACGGTAACTTCAATGCTGCACCAGCAGTAAGAGCTGCAGCTGCAGTTCCTGGAGTTCCTGGAAATATAAGCGCTCAAGGTATTATATTCCTAACACTAAACGATAACGGTATTGCTAATGGTGCTATAACACTTATAGACACTGAAGCAAATCAGGTAATTTACATCATGAACAATGATGCAGGTGATGTTGTTGTAAATGGTACTACAATTGCTGCAAACAGTGCTGGTTTTGTGGTTATCTAACCCCCACCCACACACACAGACATATACGTGAAGAAAGCGGCCCCCCAAATAGGGAGGCCGCTTTTTTTTTATACATACTTTTGATACTTTTTATGAAAATGAAAATATGTTTCATCTTTATTGTAAATTAACAGAGTGTTATATATATTTGCTACCCATCGAATACCGCCCCGAGTGAGAAGTGTTTTGGCTCGCTTATGGTTAGTGTACGAGTTAACTTGAAATAATACAATTATTCAATTATATAAGGTAATCTCTAATATGAAGAGAATTTCCCAATTACTATGGATAGCCCTGCTCTCCGTGGTGTTTTCACAAGTTGGCCAGGCAGCGAAGCCTACAACCCAAGCGCGATACATAGGCTTTAATAACGTATCCTCTACATCTGTTGACGTAGTGTTCTTAAGGGGTAGCGGCGGTCAGCGTATCGTTGTAGTATCACCAGATAATACTTGGGGTACGCCATCAGGCACTTATGCAAACGAAGAGGGAGTATATTCCGATGCGGTAACCGCAACTACAAGATTGACCGGCGGTAATGATAATGACTATGTAGTTGAAGTGTTATCTGGAACTACACGCTCACTAGATATTACGGGCCTTACTGCAGGTACTGAATATTATGTGCGGGTTTACGAATATAACACCTCTCCTATTGTAGAATACCAAACGGCTACAGGTACTAATAATCCACGCTCGTTTACAACTCTAATGGGCGCACCGAGCGGTTTAAATGCAGCTACTGTCGGAACGACTACTGCTACAGTTGAATGGGATGCAATGTCAGAAGCTGACGGTTTTGATATACTTGTATGGAGAGAAACTACAAATACTACCAATGACCAAGCTATTGCTTCTGGCGATAGTACAACATACTCTGACTACGATGTACTGGATATAGGTAGCCCGACGGTAGTAAGTTCTCATCATCAATTCGATCTCCAAGATCTTACAACTGATCGTGATCAAGGGTTTGAAGTAAGAGCATACAAAGGAAGAAATACTACAGAATGGTCGGCAGACTATTTCTTTACTACTAGTAATGATAATACACCACCAACTATATCAGACATAACTTTTTGGAGAGATGGATTTGGAAGCAATAGTATACCATACAACGAAAATGGTATTTATTTCGGTCCTGGCACTTATACAGTTGATGTTACTTTTTCTGAAGACTTACAGGGTACGCCAACTATAACTATAGATATAGACGATGATGGCACACCAGAAGTAAACGCACAATTAATGAGCAAAGCTGATGAAGATCAATATACATATGAATTAACAGTAGCTGATCTTGCTGGTAACTTTGATGGTTCTGGTAATGAAGTTGATTTTGATTTTGCTGCACAGGATTTAGCAGGTAATAATTTAGTTGATACAGATTTCAGTGATTTCCATTATGATGATGTAGCACCTGCTATTGAAGTAACAGATGGCACAGATGGATTTATAAATATTGCAGAAAAGGCAGCTGGTTTTACACCCGAAGCAAATTTAACGTCTGAAGTATCTGCTTTCAAAGGAGTTGATGTTTACCTAGCTATAGGTAACGGGTTTACAGCTAGTAATATATCTGCAAACGCAATAGCTAGCTTAACAGATAGAACTTCAACAGGCACATTTGATCTTTCAGCTATAGCTGCTGATTTATCCTCGCTTACTGATGGAGCTGAACTATATGCATACGCTATTGATGAAGCTGGAAACTTAGGCATATCTACTTTAGCTAACTCTTTGGTTGTCGACATATCAGCACCTACTATCACATTCACAGATGCAGGCGGCGACCAATATGTAAACCTCGATGAGCAAGGTACTAGCGGTTGGGATGCAGAATATACGACTGCGGAAAATGATATTGACCTCTATCTCTCCGAAGATAATTCATTTACAACTGCTACTGGTATTACTACAAGTTTCAAAACCTGGACAGAAGCAACAGCAGCTACTGGTGCTACCGAGGCAGTTACAACCGTTGAATCTACAAACCTTGCAACAGGCGATGTAGTTTACATGTATGCAGTGGACGCTGCGGGTAACGTAACGTTGGCTGCTAATTCTGTAGATGTGGATATAACACCACCTTCAACAGCTAATAATACTTTTATATCTGCTATTACAGTAGGTGCTCCTGTTGTAGCAGGGTATTGGAATAGCTCAAATACGGATATTGATATTACATGGGATTTAGCAAATGATGCCTCACTGAATGGCGGTAATATCCTATTGCAAGCTGATACAGATAATAGTACGTATTCTAACTTAGGCGGTACAATTGCTATAGATGGTAATGATATCGATGGAAATTTCACTAATCGAATAAATGCATCTACATTTGAAGGTATCACAGATTTCGGGGAAGATGTAGATATTGATTTTGGTGCTGTATTGACAGATGTAGCGGGTAACTCTTCTACACTTACTGTTGCAGAAAATGTAATACATGTTGACCGAGTAGCACCCACAGAAGCTGGTACTACTATCGAGCTTTACACAGATGCTGCTTTCAGTGCAGCAGCTGTACCAAATACTCAAGGTAATTTTTTCACACAGTCAACAGGTTCGCTTTACGTTCAGTTCATACCTAACGAACCGCTATCATTAGCTGAGATTAATCTAGACGTAAATAATGATTTAGATCTAGTTGATGCTGCGGAAGCTAGCGATGTAGATATGGATGAAGAGACCGCTTCAGATTGGAGATATACTTGGGATATATCAAACGCGGTTAACGATGGTATACAGAAAACAGACCTTGATATAAGAGCAACAGACTTAGCAGGTAATGTTGGCGCTCTGAATAGTTTTGCCGACGAAGCAGCGAACATGCCGATAATTGACGACACGGCACCAGCTGATTTCGTAACTGGCGATCCTACAACTACTGGTGGTACACAAGTAGCTGGATACTTCAACTCTTTAAATGATGGTGTAGATGTAGTAATACCAATCGCTAATGATGCCTCACTTGTCGGGGGTACCTTAAGGCTTACTGCACAAAAGAATGGGACCGGTGGTAATCAGTTATCAAGTTTTGTACATACCATTACTGCTGCTAATTTAGGCAATAGTTATACATTTGTCCTAGATGAAACGGATTTTAAAACACTAGGCGGGGGTATAGTTGAAGGAGACGTTTTAGAAATAGGTGCTACCCTTTTCGATTTTGCAGGTAACGTAAAGTCAGATAATGCTACTAACACCATTACCCTTGATGAAACAGCCCCAACTGTAACCATAACTCGTAACGCAATAACTAGCGGGTCTGTAGATGCAACTCCTGATCCAGATGAATTCTATACAAATGATGATGCTGTATCATACGATATCGATTTCTCTGAGCAAGTTGATTTAGTAGGAAGCGATATCACTATAAACAGAGTTACTGTAACTTCAAATAATTTAGATAACGGCAGTACTTCCCTTTCTACAGATGTTTTAGCGGATGGTAAATACACGTTTACAAATGACAACGTTGCTGGTAATGGTACATTAGGTATTACAATAGCAGGTACTGTTGCCGACCTTGCAGGTAATACACTTGCGGGTGCAGCAGTATCCGATCTATTCAGAATAGACAATACCGCACCTGCCGCATTTACAACCGGTACTGTAGTAGGTACTAATGGTACAAATCAAGTCGAAAATTTCTTTAATAATCAAAATGACGGTATAAGCGTTACAGTGCCGGTTGCTAATGAAGCAACTTTAGAAGGCGGTAATGTGCAGATTTCTATCAGCGGCGTTCAGGTTACTGATGGTGATATCGGTAGTGCCGTAACTATTGCAAATGGTGATCTTGACAGTACTGTAACAGTTACGGTAACAAGAGCCCAACTAGAAGCTACTGGTTTTGCGGATGGTGAAACTGCAACTATTACAGCCACCATAACCGATAGAGCTGGTAATACAACTTCCGATGCGGCAGACGTTGTACTGACATCAGACCAAACAGATCCTGCAATAACGTCATTTACAGTAAACGACGTAAATACATACGACAACGAAATCAATTATAATGCAGATAACAGAGGCTATATACAAACAGCGGGTACGTCTTATTTGCAATTCGTAGCTAATGACAACCTATCAACAACAGTAAGTGATCATGATGTTACAATTGATGGCGGTAGTATCAATAATTGGGATGTGTCTAACGCAGATGCTTCTTCGATTTCTGGCCAAAACCTTTTCTATGAATGGGATCTATCAGCGGTGGCAACAGCCACAGGTGCTGACCAGACAAATATAAGCCTCGTAATTACTGATGATGCTGGTAACGTAGCTACTATAAATGATCTACCGGACGAGTCAACCAAAGCGCCATGGCTGGACGACACACCGCCAGTTGTCCAAACCGTTAACCAGCCTAGGGCTACTGACGGTACGGTTGTAGCTGGCTATTGGAATTCGACGAATAATATCTTAGCACTTGACTTTGAGAGGACTGTGGATCTAACCCTTGTAGGTGGGGATATAGTATTCTATTACGATATCAATGGAGCAGGTAATCCACAGCCTTTTGGGGCAGCAGGTACTGATCCAATTACTAATCCATTTGCTTCAAACGCAGGTTTGTGGGGTGGTACAACGTCAGTATTTGAAAATAACACAAACCCAGCTAATGGTGATGTAGTAACATTTACTGCAACTATTACTGACTTTGCAGGAAATACTAGAAATATCTTGGAATCTCCAGGGATCACTGTTGATCAAGATGTACCTTCAGCACCAAGCTTAGCATCTATAACAGACGACAACGGTGTAAACGGTAACTTTAGAACCAACGACCAAACACTTACATTCAACGGCGGTGCAACTGATGTAGAAGTTGGTGATACAGTTTATGTATTTCTTAACGACGGAAATACAAATCCTAATATCGGTATACTTCCAGTTACTTCTGGCACTACCTGGTCTCTTGATTATCAAGGTACAACCTTAGCTCCTGGTAGCTATACACTCACAGCCTCTGTTAGAGATGTAGCGGGTAATACTTCCGCACTTTCAGCTGGTCAGGTTGTAGTAATCGAAACAGGCCTACCGGAAGTAAATTCTATTACATTAAGTGATACGGCGTTAAACCAAGCAGATGACGGAAATACTCTAACCATCGCAGTAGAGTTTAGCGAAACAATGAATACAGCCGTGGCTCCTGTAATAGGATTCTCAGGCGGAACCCCGTTATCACTTATCAATGCAGGCAACACTGGCTGGACAAATCAAGACCAAACATATACTTTCACCTTCGAGGTAGATGACCAGGACGAAGAACTTGCCAATATCGGAATAATTATCACTGCGGCTCAGGATGCAGCCGGTAACGACATGGCACAGCATACCGAAGCAAACGCCTTCTCAATCGACAACGTAGTGCCTACTGTTAATGCGGTTGCCGGTACAAACGGACTTTATGGCATCGGCGGCAATGTTCCGCTAACAGTAACATTCAGCGAAACAGTAGCAATCACAGGCACTCCACAGTTAACACTGGAAACGGGTACGACTGATGCGGTTGTAGATCTATCAGATGGAACTACTGGCGATACTGTTATCAACGGTACTTATGTAGTAGCCGAAGGCCACGTAAGCGCGGATCTTCAATATGTAGCAACAAACTCATTAGCCCTCAACAGTGGAACTATAACTGACGCAGCGGGTAACGCAGCAACATTAACTCTTCCTGCTCT
The DNA here is from genome assembly GCA_964462685.1 of uncultured Hyphomicrobiales bacterium. Lineage (GTDB taxonomy): Bacteria > Bacteroidota > Ignavibacteria > Kapaibacteriales > UBA2268 > CAYWYR01. The sequence goes on from CAYWYR010000017.1 coordinate 37,235, forward strand.
TGCAACCGCAAGCTCACTAGCTGGCTCAAGCGCGATAGAGATTGATGGTATTAGGCCGACTGCGACTCTTACACGAAATACGGCAGGCCCTACAAACGCTTCAACTATAGGATTTGCCCTATCGATCACAGAAGCTGGTAACCTCGGCAGTATAGATGTAGGTAGCTTCGCTACAACTACTACAGGTGATCTGGCAATAGGTACTCCTACACTTTCACCAGTGTTTGCCGCAGGTACAAAAACCTATACGGTAAATGTTCCGATCACATCAGGTGACGGAGATTTGAGTATAGAAATTGATGATATAAGCTACATCACCGATGCAGCTGGTAACAGTCTGGGTGCAGTAGTAGCCGAAACAGACGCTACATTGATAGATAATACAGCGCCGGCAATTACTCTTCTTTATGAGAAAACCAACAATGACCTATATATCAACAAGGCGGAGCAAGACGCATCAGCCGACGTAGTGTTAAGGGCATCTCTTACAGCGGAAACAAATGTAGCCAATGGTGTTGATTACTACCTATCAACTATAGATAATCTAACGGCAGCAAATGTTGTGGCTAATGATATCAGCGATGACCCAACGGTAACCGCTACAGGCTTCTCCGATGTAACTATTAGCGACTCAGACGTGAACAGTTTATCAAACGGCGATATGGTTTACCTATACGCTGTGGATAATGCAGGGAACATAGCCAAAGCAACTACTACTATCACCGTTGACAACGACGTGCCTACAGTAGCTTCCTCTTTCGACCACGTAGAGATATACGGCTGGAAAACCGTAGGTGATATAAACCAAGTTAGAAACAGAAGGTACTTGAAAGAAGGTGACAATATGGTTATCTATTTAAGACAAACTGAACCTATCTTCAATGATTTTGACGGGTATGTAATGGATGCAAGCCCTAATGTTAGGTCGTTAGGTAGTACTGCTTCAGCATCAATAACAGTAGAAAATGTGACACTAGACCCATTAAACCCACATTTTAACCAAAATCAGTTGAACTGGGAAGGAGCCATTACTAGTGCCGCCAACGAAGGTGACGTGTCGTTCAGCATAACACTTTACGATATAGCCGGCAACCCGGTAACAATAACAGAAGCCGACTTCAAGACAGATACTGGTGAAACCATAGGCGGAACCGAACAGACAGTTACTATAGATTTGACTGCTCCTACAGTAACCCTTGCTAACGTAACTGGCACCCCTACGAATGCTACTACAATTCAGTACACGCTTACAGTAACAGAATCTAACCCATTAGGTAGTGTTACTGCAGCAGACTTTACAACAGCTACAACAGGCAACTTAGTTGTGGGCACACCTGTTCTAGATGCAAATACTCCATTTGCTGCTGGTACTAAGACATACACAGTAAATGTACCAGTTACATCAGGCGATGGCGACCTAACTCTTGAGATTGATGATCTAACAAGTATTACAGACGCTGCAGGTAACAATTTAGGTGTAGCAGTTCCGGCTACAACTCCTATTACTATAGATGCTACGTCGCCAACTGTTACTATCACAAGAAATAACGTAACAAATGGTAATAACACAGCTAAGATTACAAATGATAATACAGTATCATTTGATGTAAGCTTCAGTGAAGCTGTGAATCTTGATATTAATGATATAACGGTAAACGTTACAGGTGATCCTGTTACATTCACAGCCCTGCAGGCGAGCGATTTAGTTGCTGACGGCGGTACAAGCCAGACTGACTTTACATTGACTGTAAATGGTGTAGATAATGATGGTACATTAGGTATCACCGTAGATCCAACTGTTGATGACTTAGCTGGTAACACACTAGATGTAACTGGTGCAACAAATGTATCAGAAACATTTGAGATCGATAATACACCACTTGTAATAGATGCCTTCACGGTATCCGTTGTTGGTAATACTAATCAGTTCGCTAAGGATCTCGCTACTTTGAACTATGTATTAGATCCAGCTGCTGGCGAAAATCTTTACACTTCAGCACAAAATGCAGCTAACATAACAGTTAGTACGTTCCAGATTGGTGACGCTAATAGACAGGCATCTACCGTTGGTGGATTAGGACTCGGTAACGAGCAGCTATGGTCATACAATGTTGTTGACGCAGCCGGAGATGTAGAAGGCGCACTGGAAATTGACTTCACATTATATGATGAAGCCGGTAACATGACAGCATTTGATGAGACTAATATAACAGGTGATGGTAACGTAACTCTAGACTTTACAGCACCTAACGTTACCAATGTAACTTCAACAACTGCAGATGATACTTACGGTATTGGTTCAGATATCAATCTAACGGTTACATTTGATGAGCCAATGGTTATCGATAATGGTACATTAACGCTAGTTACAGGTTCACCTGCTACAACAGCTGTAGCACTTACCGATGGTACCGCTCTAGATAATGACATAGTAGGTACCTACACAGTAGCTGCTGGTAACCAGACAAATGATTTGGCATACCAGGCAACAAACAGCCTAAGCGGTACAATAACTGACCGCGCTGGAAATGCAGCCGTACTTACCTTACCAGCTCCAGGTGCTGCTAACTCATTGAGCTTCAACAAAGAAATCGTTATAGATGGTATAGCACCGTTTGTTCAGTCAATAAACAGAAAAACACCTTCTGCCGCTACACCTACAAATGCTACTTCTGTAGTATATGAGGTAACTTTCAGCGAGAATGTTACTGGTATCGGTACAGAGGACTTTACTTTAACAACAACTGGTACTATAGGTTCTACAACAATAACCTCAGTTTCTGCAAATAATGGAACAACAGTTGACGTAACTGTAAACACTACAGCCAACGACAACGGAACTGCAAGACTGGACTTCACTGGTACAGTAACCGATGATAACGGTAATGATGATAATGCGGACTATACTACTGGTCAGGTATATACAATAGATAGACTTGCTCCTACTGTATCGATCACATCACCTGCTGATAACACAGTAATTAATGGTGACAATACCAATCTAGTATTCACAGCTACGGACACTAATCCAGGGGCTAGTACAGCTAGAGAAGATGATGGTACTTTTACTGCCGTTACTTCTGGCAACACCGTATCAGGTGTAAATGGATATGTAGATAACGGTGTAAATGTTATCGAAGTGAGACATATAGATGCGGCGGGTAATGAAACCATAGAAGCATTAACTATCACGGATGACCAAGCAAACCCAGCGATTACTTGGACTGCACCTGCTGCTAACACAAGAGTAAAATCAAATTACGCTATAGACTTTGCAATCGGAGATGCTAACGAAGGCACAACTGAGATACAAGTGAATTCAGGAGCTTGGGCTACTGTAACAGATGGTGAAACTTTTGGCAATATCACAGCTTTTGCGGATGCAACAGATGGCAATGTAGATATAGCTCTACGCCATACAGATCAAGCTGGTAATATTACGACAGAAGCTGCTAGGACGGTAATTAAAGACTTTACAGCACCTACAGCTGTCATAACTCCTTTTGTGCCAGCGACTACAAATGCGAATGTGGTAACATGGACTGTAACATTTGATGAACCTGTAACAGGTTTTGGTGTTAATGATATTATAGTTACAGCTACAGGTGATATCGATGTAAATGGATATTCATTTTCAGTAAATTCAACATCAGCCACTGTTTACTCGGTTGAGGTTGAGCCAACTAACCCTACAGATGACGGTACTCTAAAATTTGAGTTCTCTAATACTGATGTAGAGGATTTAGCTGGTAACGCATTTGCTGATACAGATGAGTCCAATACTGTAACAATTGATAACAGCGCACCAAAAATCACTGCATTGGCTATTGCTAATGATAACAGCTATGTAGATGTAACATTCGATCAGGGTGTTTATACGGCTACAGGTGGTTCAGGGGCTGTACTACCTGCTGATTTTGCGACAACAACTACGCAGAATGGTGGTGTTACATCAGCGGTTGCAATTACCGGAATTACAAGACCTGATGGTAACGCTGCAACTGGCGGTGAAACAAACCTAAGGTTTAGTATTAACCTAACAGGAACACCTACCGGGGTAGAAACCTTTACTATAGCACCAGCTTCGAATACATCTGTTTATAACGCTGTTAATAACAACATGGAGACTACAGATGTAAGCCCAGCGGTTACTATTAATGATAAGACGGCACCTGCATTAACAGTGACTGTACCAACAGTCAATGGTTTCGCAAGTGGTAATACGGTGGTTACTTTCACAACAAGTGATCCGAATAATATCGTAGTGCCTGTTGTGAGAGGAACATACTCAACAAACACTGCAACTGTTCTAACGTCGGGTACTTCTATATTGAATAATATAGCCGGCTTCTCTAGTATCCAAGATGGTAATACAACGATAGACTTTACAGCTACTGATAACAACGGTAATGTTACAACTGTTACACGCACATTTACTGTAGATAATACAGATCCTGAGTTGCAAGTTGCCACCCTATCGCAACCAGAAACAAACGGAACGCAGACTGTAACCATTACAGCTGCATCGGACGTGAATCAAGATACACCGTTCCTTGAAGCCTCAGTTGATAATACAAACTGGAACACTGTTGCGAATGGTTTCCGAATAGACGCTGCGGGTGGTTGGGCAGGACTTGCTGAAGGTAACAATTCTACTCTTTATGTAAGAGCCTCTGACTTAGCTGGTAACACAACAGTTGAATCTCAAACTATTATTAAAGATGTAACTGCTCCTACGTTAACACTGACGCCAGCATCAAATGCTACAAATGTAGCATTGAACTCAGATGTAGTAATCGCTTCAAATGAGGCGCTATTCAAATCGGATAATGCAGTAGCTTTAGGTGATCTTACGCCAGCTCAGATAGAGTTGAAACGAACAGATAACAATGGAGCTTCAATAGCTTATACAGCAGCTTTAGCTGGTAACACGATTACACTTGACCCTACAAACAACTTTGAATCAAACGATCAGGTTTATGTAGAGCTAAATAGTGGATTCACTGATAAAGCAGGTAATGCAGTTACGACAAACTATACTTTCCAAACTGTAGACCAGTCTACAACAACAATAGCATTTGATAATACTTCTGCTACACTATCTTCATTAGCGGATACACAAGCTGAAAGAGTAAAAATCGCAACTTTAACTGTTGTTGATGATGCAAATGGAAATAATGATACTAAACCAACTAGAATCAGTGGACTTACATTTACCCAAGGCAGTAGTAATACTTTAGCTGATTACTCAGCGGCACTGGGTGGATTTGAATTAACAAGAGGTGGAACTGGAACTACTGTTGCTGCAACTGCCATCAATGCTAATAATGTTACTTTCACGGGTATTACTTCAGGAACTGCTGGAGACTTTGGATACATTGATGATGGTGGTACTGCTACTTACGATGTGTATGTATGGATAGCAGCTAATGCAGGTGCAGCACAAACAACAATGGATGGCAAAGCTATACAGCTAGAGCTTAACTACAACACAGGTGTAACAACAGCTGCTGGTGGCTCTGGATTGGATGTTGCTTCCAAGACAACTAATACAGATGTAGTGGATGCCGGTGCGGATGTAGTAGAGGTTCTTGGTACAGCATTAAGCTTCATCTCTCAACCAGGAGATGTAGAAACTGGAGCTAATCAGACATTTACCGTTCAGAATATTGATGCAAATGGGAATAGAGACTTAGCTAATGGGATTATAAATGCACAAGCAATTTCCCAGAGAGGTGTAACAATACAGAACAATACAAATTCTGCAGTTATTAATAACGGTATAGCATCATTCTCTGCTAGATATAATGGTTTCGGTTCTGGTACAGCTTTAGAAGTAACCAAAACAGGTTCATCAAAATCTACAAGTAATACTTTTACAGTAAGAGCTGCTGCGCCTGTTGCAACTGTATCGAACTTTACAGCTTCAAGACAGAATGCTTTTTCTGATAAGATCAGCTTTACAATTACTCCAAGGGTTAATCAAACTGGTGGTATTATAATTGGCTATCTTAACCCAAATCAACAAATTGCTACTGGATTATCTAATGGAACAGGCTATAATCAGAGTCTTGATATGAGAACAGCTGGAGGTAATTTAGGTGACCAAATATCAATGACCAATTCCGTTAATGGATATGTAGTATATGCTGGTTCTACAACCTCAAACGTTATTGTGGGTACGAGAAACAATAATAATAATAACTATAGGTTCGTTGCTTATCCATTCAATGGTAACTTAGCAGATGTTCCAACATTAACCTATGGTGGTAATCATCCATTACATAGCGCCTTGATAAATATGAAAGATGGTGACTTCATTGAGGAAACAATAAATGACTACACTGGTCATATGTTCGTTTCTGAAATATACCCTAACCCGGTGTTGAATGGTGAATTCTCCTTCGATCTTGGGTTGAGAGATGATGATATGCTGACGATATCTCTGAATGACTTAGCTGGTAGAAGAGTTTATACTCATGCTACTGATAAAGTTTACAATTCAGGTGAACACAAAGTATTTGTTAGATTCAACCAAACAGAATTACCTTCTGGAATGTATATGCTTTATGTTGAAGGAAGTTATGGTGCTTATGTAGTGCCAGTACAAATTCGCAACTAAGTAACAGACTTATTCGTGAAAAGGAAGCCCGGGCGATAGCTTGGGCTTCCTTTTTTTATTTGGATCATGCCTATAAAAAAAAGCTCGCTACCTATGTTAAGGGAGCGAGCTTTTTGGTTAAAGGCTATTTGTTTGAGAGTTCTTTAATAGTTAGTTATTTATGGCGCCGTCATTTATCCAGCGGCGTATGCCTTGTTGCTGATTTTCTGTAAGTGGCCGGAGGCCAAGATTCTGCATGTGTGGGTTAGCACCGGTTGCAATCTGATAGAACAGGCTGGACTCTGCATCAAATGGGTTTACAAAATTGATATTGCTAACAGGATTAGTAACTGTCTGGTAATTGACTAATGCCCTGCCGGCAGCAGGAGCAACCGCTCCGTGGCAGCCCGCATTGGCACATCTAAGGTTAAGGAAAGGCTGAACATTGAATAAGTAGCTTACTTCGCCTTCTTCAGGAAAAATAAGCTTATTCTCACCATCAATTATTCCATCATCACAGGATTGTATAACTAGTAAAGCAAACACAGATACGCTGCAAGTGCCAATAATTCTATGTAATCTTTTGAGCATCAATAAGATTCATTTTCATTAGGGAAATTGCCTTTTCGAACATCTTCAGAGTAATCAGTTACTGCTTTGAACATCACATCGTGAAGATCGGCATACCTTCTAACAAAACGTGGTGAAAAATCCTTTGTTATCCCTAACATATCAGTATAAACTAGTATCTGCCCATCACAGTTACTGCCGGCACCGATACCGATAGTAGGAACTTCTAAACTTTCAGTGATCTTACCGCCTAGCTCGGCTGGTATTTTCTCTAAAGTAATTGCAAACGCCCCGGCTTCCTGCAATTTGTGTGAATCTTCGAATATCCGTTCGGCTTCGTCTTTGTTTTTGCCACGAGCTCTATAACTGCCAAACTGGTTTATGGATTGCGGGGTTAGGCCTAAGTGTCCCATTACCGGAATCCCTGACTCAGTCATTCGCTTTACTGCGTCAAGAACCACATCTCCTGCACCCTCAAGCTTTACAGCATGGCATCCAGTTTCTTTCATAAGCCTGCCAGCATTACGGAACGCCTCGTTTGAAGTCACCTGATAGGTCATAAACGGCATATCACCCACCACTAAAGCCCTCTGAGCGGCTTTTACCACATATTTGGTATGATATATAGTATCTTCCAAAGAAACCGAGATAGTCGTTTCATTCCCCTGAACAATATTGCCAAGCGAATCCCCTACGAGTATAAGATCAATACCAGCTTCATCGATAATCTTAGCTGTAGTAAAATCATAAGCAGTCAGGCATGATATATTGATGCCGGCTTTCTTCATTTCCTGTAGCCGCAGAGTTGTAACTGCTCTGTCCTTGAAATTGCTCTGCTTTGAATAGCTCATCTATTTCCTTTTGTTGCAATACCTTTGTTAACTTGCCTATATATAGAAAGCAAGTTACTAATCAATCGTCAAACCAGCTATGGCTAACACTCCAGTTCCTAAACCTACTAACCCAAATGACCCTTCCGATAACTTTACGGCTTTTCTAGAACTTGTTAGGATTCTCAGGAAAGAATGCCCGTGGGATATCAAACAGACTAACGAGTCTATCGGTCCGCTATTGATAGAAGAGACTTACGAAGTGCAGGATGCTATCAGGGATAACAACTGGCCAGAGCTCTCTAAAGAACTCGGGGATGTTCTGCTTCATGTTGTTATGCACTCGGTAATAGCTGAAGAGAACGAATCTAAATTCGATATAAATGATGTGATTAACCGCATACATACAAAGCTTGTATCTCGGCATCCACATGTATTCGGGGAAAAAGAGGTAAGCGGTGATAAGGAGGTACTCGATAACTGGGAAAAACTTAAAAGAAAAGAAGGAAAGAAAAAGGCTTTATCCGGGATACCAACCGCTCTTCCCGCACTTCTGAAAGCCGAAAGGGTACAGACAAAAGCAGCACGCGTTGGCTTTGATTGGCCTGATACCAATGGGGCGTGGGAGAAAGTTGATGAAGAGCTGAAGGAACTAAAAGAAGCGATAGATAGCGGGATAGACAAAAATATAGAAGATGAGATAGGCGATGTACTTTTCAGTATTGTGAATGTTACCAGAAAAAGCGGTAAAATAGCAGAAGAGGCACTTGCCAGGACGACCGATAAATTCATCAGAAGGTTTGAGTATATTGAGGCAAGTGCTGAAGAGGTAGGGAAGAAAATCGATGAACTTGATCTGCAGGAAATGGATAACCTTTGGAATTTGGCAAAAGATAAAGGCTTGTAAAATTCAAATTACATCATATTAATATAAAAGCATTCACTAAATAATTTTCGGGAATACATGAAAAAAACAATACTAATTGCAATAATGCTATGTTCCTCTCTGTCCTTGTACCCCAACCCGAAAATCGAGAGCGTAAAGCTTATTTCTCCTGATGTAACCGTCATGAGGGGTGATACCGTAGGTGTGCTGATTCAGTTTAAGTTTAACAGAGGTGCCCACAGTTATTGGATAAATAACGGTGAAACAGGCATCCCACCAAATATTGAGTTTGATATAGAAGGCGGGGCTAAACTAATAAATATGAAATACCAGATCCCGCATATTATATCAGGGGACGGTATTACTGATTATGGATATGAGGAGAGTATGAATGTCTATGCCAAGTTCCATCTTCCGGAAAATTCTTCTTCCAGTAGTGTCAAGATTAATATGAAAGCTGATCTGCTTGTATGCGATACCAAATGCATCCCGGATTCAGCCAAAGGCAGCATATCATTTAAAGTATCTGATATGATTGGTTTTGATGGTGTGAACTGGAAGAAAATCGAAACTATTGAATCAGCCTTAGCTGATATGCCTATCAGATATGAAAGGAAAAGCGAGTTTACACCGACTGAATCAGGCGGATCTATTAAAGTTGATTTACCGCAGTATCTACCTGGGGAATACTATTTTTTCCCTGCGGAAGGTGGAGTGTTTGTTGCCAGCGAAAAGCAAAAACAAAGTCTTATCCAAAACAAACTCGAATTGCAACTCGAAAAAAGCATGTATTTTTATGAATATCCAGATACTGTAAAAGGGATAATATATTCTAAAGAACCTTTTACTGTAAACGGAATCAGGACAAATGGCTTATGGGTAGAAATGCCTGTATCTAAATAAACTAAATAAAAATGAATATTAAATCTTTAGTATATATTGCCCTAATATCCGCAATAAGTCTTTCGTGCAATAAAGAACCAAAAGAAAGATTGCTTTATAATGTTTTTACAGTATCAAAAAGTGAAAACGCCATAGCTACCAACCCTACTTATGATGATATAGAAACAACTACTATTATAATAGATTACGAAAAAAAGGTTTCGTATTCAGGTACTTATACTAAAGGCGAGTATCCGTATGTTGGGTATCATTATAATGATTATGATAGATCAAAAGTTGAAATATTAATACCTATGATCGATAAATGGTCAGCGGAATTATATTATCCTCCTATAGTATTCTATCCGGATAAGCTAAATACAGGGGAGACCTATAAACATGATTATAGTTTCTTTCAACCAATTGATTCCCAAGATAGTATCTCTAAAATAGGAGCTAACCCTATATACACAACTGCTAATTACAAAGTAATTGATTTAAAACAGATAGAGGAATATGATATATACACTATTGAGGCTGAATGCAATGAATCAGCATGCAAAACTATATTCTCTATATCATACCCAGAATTAATCAATGATATATTACTGATTAAAGGTAAAGATACTATCAAACTGGAAAATATCCACTATATAAGCGAATAAATAGTCTTATTATCCATGTAAATAATCTTAATAAAAAGGAAAAATGATGATTAGAGAAGGAAGTAAGGTTAAATGGAACTGGGGCGGTGGAACGGTAGAAGGCAAAGTAGAGGAGACTTATACTGAAAAAACATCCAAAACAATAAAAGGCAATGAAGTTACCAGAAACGGAGAAGACGGCAACAAAGCCCTCTACATCAAGTCCGATGACGGTGACTATGTACTCAAATCTGAGTCCGAAGTTGAAAAGGCATAACTACCCATTAGCTATATTTCTATTGGCATAACAATTGCCTACCATCTAGTAATTGAATTATAATAACAGTTGGTAGCTTATGTCAGGTTCTAAGATATTTGTCTTTTCCGCATACCTATTGGGTTTGTTCGCATATCACGGTATCAGGGCGGCAGAACCCATAGTAGAAGTACCGCCCCTGCCTACAGGGGAGCTTCTGGAAATATACGAGGACAGCGAAGAACTTTTCGCTATCAAGCTACTGGAGTATTATCGCTTTTCAGCTATACTGGAAACCCAGCTGGATATGATGGGGGTTACTCCGAGCTTGACAGCGCCTATCCCCACACTAGAACAGCTTTCCGATGCTGATGGTGAAGTGCTCCAACAATACGCAGCACTAGCAAAAGCTCTTGAAGATCAAGTATATTCTACGCCTTCAAGTGTAAACCACCAGGAACTTACCACGCTTAGGCAGGCTTACAAAGATCAGCTTAAGACAGTTGATTCATTACAGGCACAGGTGTTTCGCTTAGGTGTAAATCAGCAGTCTATCTCTTATTACAGAGAATCAATGATGCAGCTTATCAGCGATAATGATTCAATAATCATGAGGTCGGACTCGCTTAGGATGCAGGACTATGAGCGCTTTAAAGAAAGAGAAGCATCTATTCGTAATACCTATGAAGCGGCATCATTAGACACAGAACCTGTTATCGCAATAGCTGCCAAAGCTATAACTCCTATCTTCAATAATGACGACCTTAGAACTGAATTATCCCCCGGTGCGGAACTGATATTCCATACATATCCGATATTCGGGTTTGGTAAAAACATCCAGATCAACGTAGGATATATGAACCCGTTAGTAGTTGTGGATGATGAAGACGATCTTAATTCGATAACCGCCGAATACGAGAACCACGTTTACAGTTTCGGCATAATGGGCGGGCTTCCCGGCATAGTTTCATCCGATGATATAGATTTCAATTTGCGGTTCGGCGCGGCGGCTTATTGGGGGCACGGAAACGCTCCCAACACCGCCCTCCCTGATAATAAATGGCAAGGCCAAATGCTAGATCTGCAAATAGGCGTAGCACCGAAAAACAAACTGTTGCCGGCCGAGCTGATCTTAGGCTATAGCCTTATGTTCTCAAATCGAGATCTGAATTTTGCATCACCGACCACTTCGGTTGAGCTAGGGAACACAAATATCCATATATTAGAGATCGGTCTGAGAATTAATCTATGGTCTTTATAAATATGAACACCTTATTCAATAAAATACTTCCTGTTATAATTCTGGTTTTGATTTCAATTCAGGTGTTACCTGCGCAATCATCAAAAAAAGAACTCGGAACTCGTTACCTTAAGCTTGCCAATACTTACCGCGAAGCGGGGGACTGGAAGAACGCTGAAAAGTATATCCAAAAAGGGCTGGAACTTGCTGGCCAAGATGAATACTGGAAAGCCGTTGCCTTTGAATATATGGGATATGTAGAGCGAGACAGAGCCTTTGAAAAGACACCAGTTGATAGAAATGGCTTGAGCGCCGCACGCAACTACATGGCCGATGCTTACGATATCTACGACAGAATTATAGTTATGGAGGAAGGTTCACCAACCGCATTGCGCCAGCTTGAATTAGAGAAGCAAAAAATAGACAATTACCTCGGCGGGAACTCAAGTGTCTATAATGCTTCCGATTATTCCGCAAATAGCAATACCCTTAATTATGACGGGCAAAAGCTAAAGGACTTCCCCGATGATGTGCCGCCTTCGGCGGTGAATTTATCATTGCAGAATAATAAGCTTAAAGCTTTTCCATCGGAGCTTGCTCGGCTCGGTAGTTTGAGATATCTAAATCTATCGGTTAACAAAATCAAACAAGTCTCCAGCAGTATCGGAATGATAGGAGGCCTTGAATGGCTTGATCTATCAGATAACCGCATAAATGACCTACCAAATGAGATAGCGATGCTGTCCGATCTTGAAATACTTGATCTATCTGATAATAAGCTAAAAGATCTGCCGAGTGCAATGTGCCGAATGCAAGGCCTTAAAGTTCTTGATATAAGTGGAAATAAATTAGAGTTCGAGAGAATCAAAAATCTTATCCAGTGCCTACCCAATACCAATATCATCCATGATAAATACGAACGGGAAGACGAAGGCTCAAGCAATAATCTTATCTTCGGCCAGCCATCACCCGATCTTCCTCTAAATACCGATCCCGTAGAATCCATACCCAGCGAAAGAAGACCGTGAAAATAATATTTTTATCAAAACTGTGACAAAAGTAAAATAATATTGTTTATTAAATGTAAATAAGTTAAGAGGTAATAGTTAATGATTGGCAAAAAGGCCTAAAGGGCTGTTTTTATTATAAACTAATAGGAGATAAAGCTATGACTATACTTACCCTCCCCCGCCCCCCACTCTCTCTCTTAGTGCTTCTAAACTGACTTGCAAATATGGCAAAGTTTAGAAAATTATATTTGCATCCTATTCTAGCGGTTCTGATTTGTTGTTGTTTTCCATTAAAATCAACAGCACAGATTGGTGTAATTACTACTGGTCCTGATCTAACACCAATTGAAGAAGCCGATTTCATAGGTAGAGTAGCAGACTTGGTTAACTTATCAGAAGTTGATTCTACTCAAATAGCGCCACCCTGTTATGATCGAGATAGTTGTATTGATCCTTTAACAGGTAATTCAAATTGGACAACATGGAATTTAGATACTGCAATTGTAATACATCCACTTTTCCCAGATTGCCCGATTTTACTCGATTATAGATTTAGGAGATGTATTGGTTCTGACAATAAATATCAGCATTATATTGATAGGTTTGTTATACCTGATTCTGCAGATGCTAGATGTAATGCATTATTGAGTTTTCTTGAAGCTGGCAATAATGATCAAGCTGCATCAGCTGTTGGGGTAGAATTATTACACGATATATATGCAATAATAGCGAGAGATAGATTTATTGATTTTAATCAGCAAAGTATGGAAGATACAACATATCCAGATACGCTATATTGTGATAGTCCATATCTAACTTATAGGGGAGCATACTACACTGGAACATGTATGGGTGCATGTAGGGCTTATATTCAAAATCCTAATTATTCTAATAGTGGTGTATTAACTACTTTTCACGCTTGTTTTGAAGAATCTTGTTGTAGAGTCGAAAATAGGTTTTGTGTAGATAGACAAAGTGGTACTCTAGTACATAATAGCAATACAGATGGCAGTGACAGCCCAGTGCATTGCCACGATTATCCATTTGAAAACATAAATGATTGTTACTCTGCAATCGGAGAGACATTCATTTATGACATGCGGATGCTTCCTTGTAGGCCAAGCTGTATTATTAACCAAGCAAACTGGGGCGGCACCCAGATAATAGAATGAGGTAAATATGAAGTATTTAATAATGATTTCTTTTTTAATGTTTGGTGTAGTATTGCAAAGCGCAAGCGAACCAAAATATCATGAGATCTTCGAAACCGGCGGGCATGATAATACTAAACACAGAATGTTCACGGATGGTCAATATGTATATCTCTATTATACACATTTTGATGATATTCCAAACCTTATGGACAATTTTTGGGATGAAAGGGCGAACTTTCATGCCATTAAATTTAACGGTGGGCATGCCGCTACCTACAAAACAAAGTTCAATAACGACCTCTTCCGCCCTTCCGATATGCGTTATAATAACAAGACAGATCGGTTTGAAATTCTCGGACAGTATGCACCGGACGAAAGAACCAATGAGCATTTATTCTCACAGTCAACCATTGCTTATATAGAATTAAGCAAATCAGGTTCGGTTTTGAACGAAGATTATCCTGAATACCGTAAGGATATCAAGACAAGATTGTCAACTTTTAGCCCACGGTTTCACGGCGATAGTATTATCTCTATTTTTACTCCCGATATGCACCCTTACTATAACAATGTGGTTATGGAGGTGTACGATAAGGATAGAAACCTACTGAATCGTGTCGATATTGATTCCGCATACAAATCAGATAATAGGGTTATCCGTTATGATGTAAGGAATGTCATTCAAGTCCCATCTGGTAATTATTACGCTTTTGGTGAAATAAGAGCCTTCGAACTTGACCCTGATGAAGATGGTCCGACAGAGATTACCGACAGGTTTATCTATAAATTCGACAGAGACCTAAATCTGGTTTACAGATACGATGATTTCAACGAATCCGAGTCCTACACGCCATGGTCTAATATAATCGAACAAGGGGATAAAGTTCTTTTATTTGATAATTGGGATGTAACTGTACTCAATGAAAATGGCGAGTATGAGGATCATATAAACTACCGCAGTAATATGCCCAAGAATACAGCTGTGGTATCGCAGGTTATAAAAACAGCCGATGAAGGGTATTTAATTGCAGGCGCGTATCATGAGAGCGAACCCGAGAGATCAGTAGCGACTTTAATGAAGTTTGACAGCGATTTTAATATGTCATGGATGACAAACTGGGATAACGGTATATTTGATAGAGGCTGTATGGGTTTGGTCGAGAGCAGACCGGGCGAATATTTTGTCGGTATAAAAGGTCCTTACTTCATAACTGTGTATATGATGAATGATGCATTTATTACTGACGTTGAAGACTCACAACCGGAATCAGGTATAAGTGTTTTCCCTAACCCCGCACAAAGGAATCAGAATAAGATATCTGTCAAACGTCATAAGATCAATAAAGATCAGATGGTTCAGATATATGACTCGAACGGTAAACTATTCCCTGCTATATATCAGTTCCACGATGAAAGGATAGATATACTTCCGCAAGTAGATATGACTCCCGGTATATACCTTATTAGTATTATCGGTTCCGATGGTCTCGTTAGCAGCGAAAAACTTATAGTCCAGTAGGAAATATTTCCCTTTAATCCATCTATCAAGGGGGCGGTTTTACCGTCCCTTTTGTTTTTTATAGAAAATAAATATAATTTAGATATCAATTAAGATCAATTCTATATTATGAAAACAAATATGAAAAAGTACCTCTACACTATCGCAGTAACATTCCTGTCTTTTTGCTTTATCTCATGCAGCGGCGATGATTCAGAAAATACTGAACCTTTAGAAGAAACAACTCTTGAAGAGCTAGCTGCGGAGAACGAAGCCGAAATGGCTGAAGAAAGTTCTGTAAGTTTCAGCTACACCGGTGATTACGAAGGAACTGTAAATACTTCAGATATTACAGCCCAAAATTTAGATGGCGGCGATATTGATTTAGCTATCGATTTAGCCGAAAGCGGAATGATGTATGTCAACCTTCAGGAAAGCGATTTCCAAGTAGGCGAGATGATGGATATCTATCAGGAAGACAGAAACACGTTGACACTTGAATTAGGCGATTACAAACTGCTGCTCCAGCCAGGCTCCCAGTTAACTGTAGCTGATAGATCAGATAACGGTATCCATATCAAGTCAGGTGAAATGACTTTCAAAGGATATCAGATATCTGATGATATGCAGGAAAGACCATCTAAAATGATAACACTTAAAGATCTTGATCTGCAGTATTACAGATAAAGATCACCCAAAATCCCGACTTAAGTAATATCTATTTCATATTGAATCTTTCATTGCTTATATTGGCCAATAGAGCCAAAGAAATACAACTTTAGGGTATGTTTTTCGTAATAATGGTACAGCCTATTTTGGCTTTGAACAGCAAGAAAGGAAGAATATATGGAAGATAAACTTCAGCTAGAAAAATTTGAAGCTAAGCTTGCCGCAGGCGAGAAAATAGAACCTAAAGACTGGATGCCTGACGCATATCGCAAGAATCTCGTTCGTATGATGAGCCAGCACGCTCATAGCGAGATAGTAGGTATGCTGCCAGAAGGCAACTGGATCACTAGAGCCCCTAATCTTAGAAGAAAACTTATCCTACTTGCTAAAGTGCAGGACGAAGCGGGGCACGGGCTTTATCTCTATAATGCCGCCGAGACCCTTGGCGTGGATAGAAGCGAGCTTATCGACTCTCTCCATAACGGCACGGCGAAATATTCTAGTATATTCAACTACCCGACTCTTAGCTGGGCTGATATGGGTGCTGTAGGCTGGCTTGTAGATGGTGCGGCTATGGTAAATCAAGTCTCCCTTATGCGTACTAGCTACGGCCCTTACTCAAGAGCTATGGTTCGTATCTGTAAAGAAGAAGCCTTCCACAACAGACAAGGCTACGAGCTGATCGCAAGGCTTTGTGCTGGTACCGAAGCCCAAAAGAAAATGGCTCAGGACGCTCTTGATCGTTGGTGGTGGCCATCACTTATGATGTTTGGCCCATCGGACGGCGAATCAGCTCACACCCAACAAAGTATGAAATGGGGCATAAAAGTAGAGACAAACGATAATCTCCGCCAGAAATTCATCGACATGACAGTACCTCAGGCAGAAGCGCGCGGGCTTAAAATACCTGATCCCGACCTAAAATGGAATCCAGAGACAAAGCATTATGACTTTGGCGAAATCCAGTGGGATGAGTTCTGGAATGTGGTTAAAGGTAACGGCCCGATGAACAGAAAAAGAGTCAAAGACCGTAATAAAGCACATGATAACGGCCAATGGGTAAGAGAGGCGGCAATGGCTTATGCAGCTAAGAAAGCTGCCAAAAAAGCCGCATAACACTGACGTTATCCACAAAACATTACACATAAGCCCTTCGATCATGGAATTGAAGGGCTTGTTTTTTTGTTATTAATAAATTTGCTGTTAATTTATAGCGATGTCCAAAACTGCTCATATAGAATTTAGGCTTAACAGTAAATCTACTACACTGACTCTGGATGATTTAGATATTTCTGAATTGAAAGAATATATAGAAGATTTAGAAAGCTTGGTTTTTCCAGATTCTGTTTCAAAACGTAGCAGACCCAAAATCTCTCTTGAACTTAAGTCAGGATCAATCCGCCAGTTATATAAAATGCCTGAAGAATATGTTATGGATTACAACAAAGCTTTAATTAAAGTTCAGTCTGAAGGATCAATATCATCTCTTGGCAAGATAAGGCGGGAAGCTTTTGCTCGATTGCAGAAACGTGCCGCAGATAATGATTACATCGTGGATATGGGTTCATCATTGGTAAATGGATCAATATTGAGGATAGACTCAAATACCAGCTATTATGATAGGGTTGATACTTTTCATGAATCATCTTTTTATATTTACGGTAAAGTTTATCAGCAGGGTGGTAAATCCCCTCATATCAATATCGAAACTAAGGAATATGGCAATCTTACTGTAACAGCTACTAAAGAACAGATAATCGGAAGTAAAGCAATGTTATATGATAACGCGGGCCTGTTCGTAAAAGGACTGACAAACAGCGATGCATCTATTATAAAAGACTTATCATTAATAGATTTTTTGCCTTATAAAAGCTCCGTGGAGCCTGATGAAGGTAGAAGGCTTTTAGGCATAGCGATTTCTAAAAGCAACAGAGAGCTAAAGGATATTGATATCGATGAAGCCTTAAGGAATATACGAGATTCTTCGATATGAATGATATCAAAAGTGTATTGCTGGATACATCATTCTGTATCAGGCTCACCACCCAAAGCGATGAGTTCCATAAGAATGTAGTTGGGTATTACGAATACTTCCTTGAAAAGAATATCGATATGTATCTTTCGACTATCGCCCTTAGTGAATATTCCCTATTAGATAATCCGGATATACTAAAGGATATGGGTATATTCAGAATAATCAACTTTGATTATTCTGATGCTAAAATCGCGGGTTCATATTTTCGATATCTTTATAAATCGGAAGGGTTATCGCAGTTTGGAGCAAGAAGGGTAGTAATTAATGACCTTAAACTCTTTGCCCAAGTTCACAATCGCGAAATAGATGCTTATATTACAAAAGATAAAAAGTCCTATTCTAAAATGGCACAGCCATTGATGAAGGACAATATGATAGAGTTTGAATTTGTAGACCTTGCGATACCTGTTAACGAAAGACTTGGAAAACTTTTCTGAATTGATAAAAGATTTTGATAGATATGAATAGTAACAATGATACACAATGGCCTCTTTGGGAGGTTTTTGTTCAGCTTAAAACGGGGAAGCCGCATATACATGTAGGCAGTGTCCACGCAACCGACGCCGAACACGCAATCCAGAATTCTCGAGATGTGTATGCTAGGCGAGAGAACCCTGCTAGTATATGGGTGGTGGAAAGTGAGTCCATAGCTGCTTCGGCCGCTAGCGATCATGACTCGCTCTTTGATCCTTCGGACGATAAAGTATATCGCCATCCGCAGTTTTACAAGATTCCGAAAGGGGTAAACACAGATGTCCACTGACAATTCCAAACCTACAACAGCCATACACGAAGATGAGATTGGTTTCAAGAACGATCTGCTGGAAATGACACTTCGCCTGGCTGATGACAGGCTGATACTTGGCCACAGACTATCTGAAACATGTGGGCACGGCCCAATTCTAGAAGAGGATATCGCTACTACCAATACTGCGCTCGATCTAGTTGGCCAATCTAAAGCCCTATATGATTACGCAGCAGAGGTAGAGGGCGTATCAGGAGATTATGAGGAAGACACCAATACACCTGGCGATCAGTACGCGTTCTTCCGAGATGTGCATGATTTCAAGAACATATTACTCGTAGAACAGCCCAACGATGACTTTGCCCATCAGATGATGAGGCAGTTCTTCTGGGACGCATTCGATTACGCTTTTATGAGAAGGCTTGTAGATAGTTCGGATCAGACTTATGCCGCAGTTGCCGCAAAAGCAATCAAAGAAGCGACTTATCACCTCCGCCACAGTGGTCGCTGGATAATAAAGCTGGCCGATGGTACAGAGGAAAGCCATAGAAGAATTCAGGAAGCTCTTGAAGATCTATGGATGTACACAGGTGAGCTATTCGAATCAGACGAGCTATACAGCAGACTGCAGGCCAAAGGCATTCTGCCGGATATGGCCGAGATCAAAGAAGAATGGATAACTACCGTTAAGAAAATCTTTGAAGAAGGTGGCCTGGAGTATCCAGAAGAAGAAGGCTACATGCAGACAGGTGGCCGCAAAGGCGTACATACAGAGGAGCTAGGGATGCTGCTTGCTGTGATGCAAAGCCTGCCTCGCTCTATGCCCGACGCGCAGTGGTAATATTTCTTATTTGATAAATTCACAAAGCCCTCCCTAAAAGAGGGCTTTTTTGTGACTTTTTTCATACATAAGTGTCATTATATATAACCTTTTTTTTCCTTCTCACATAAAGCTAAGTAATGTATGCGCCAGCTTGTTTTGTCCTGTGTCTTTATTTTTGCTCTGCTATTTACAGTACAGTTAAACAGCCAGATAATAATATCCGAGGTCTGCTCCAGCAATAACGTCTCAAGTATTGATAGCTACGGTGATACTCCTGACTGGATAGAGATTTACAATACCTCCAATACTCAGCAAAACTTAAGCGACTGGTCTATTGCTGACGTAAATGATACCGATCTGGCATGGCAGCTTCCCGATATGATTATCGAGCCTTTTTCATATATGCTGCTTTATGCATCCGGTAGAGCGCAGAATGGCAGTGAGGCAATCACATTCGAAAGCGACGGATATGGACTGCTGGACTGGAATTCTACTGATGATTCTCCAATAGCTTACCTGCAACCCGAAGGAGACTTCAAATTTTCCGCAGTAATCAGAGAGTTTGATAATTTAGCTCGGTGGGGTAATCTTGGAATATTCTTTTCTGAAACTACTGAAAAAGGTTCCCCTAGGATAGCAATGGTTCAGATGAACTTTAAAGATGAGGTGATCCGTGGGAATTATAACATATTTATGCGGAATCAGCAAAAAACCAACCCCTATACCGATATTGACGTTCATTATAATTTCCCTCCCTTTTGGCATACTGATATAATCGAGAGAAAAGGCGATACGATTTATTTCAGAATTCTAGATGAGCTGGATAGATTAATATTTGAAAGGAAGTATCCTAATCCGCAATTTCCCGATTTCGATATCTCGGGATGGGGGAATGGATATGTCGGCGTGATCGTAAATCAAAATGTAGGTAGTAACGAACCTATTGAAGGCCTTGCCAAAGCTACATTCGAGCAGTTTGAGCTGAACGGTGAAGCTATGAATGCAAATGATTTCGTTTTTGATGAATCCACCTTTTCAGGTGGCTCATCAATCTATAAAGATACCCAGATACACACAGATTTTTCGATTAGAAGAGCCGGGGAAACACTGTTTCTTTTCAAAGAAAACTCACTTCAGGATTCTTTAGAGATTCCCGAACTAAACCCCGATGAAACCTATGGCAGATCAGAAGGCGATTTACGTGCCTATAGTCTCGGAAGCCTACTGATTGAGCCTTCCCCTGGCATTCCAAACACTAACCCGGCAGCCGGCAAAGTATCAACTTTCCAGCCTGATTTGCAGTCTGGATTTTACGAAAACTCTATAACTCTAATAAACGAAGAACCAACCGATGATGCTACATACCGATATACTACAAACGGCTCTAAGCCTACCCAAACTTCAGATATCTTTTCAGGTTCAATAATAATAGAGGAAAATACCCCGCTTAGAGTAATAGGCTTTCTAGATGATATGATAACCTCCGATGAGTTTGTAGGAACATATTTAATAGGCGAAGAGGAAAGACTACCTACATGGTGTATCGTAGCCGATAGCAGTGATCTATTCTCTGAATACAATGGGCTGCTAACAGATTTAAGAGGATATGAGATATTTATAGACGGCTATGCCGAATCATTTGATGACCAAAAAGTATGGCCTGTTGAATTATCCCTCCAAGGCCAATTATCAAGAACTTTCCCTCAAAAAAGCATACAGATCGAGACTAGAAGTTCATTGGGCAACGAATATTTCGGGGAAGACTTTTTTGATGACGGATTCGATAAACACACGGATTTAGTACTCAGAAACCACAACTCTGGGTGGCCTTTTTATTTGATTCCAAATCATTTAGCCCATCTTACATTCCAGAACTTGAACATACTAAATACCGAATTTGAACCAGTTGTCAAATATCTCAACGGCGTACCACAAGGGATAATGACTTTGACAGACAGGGTAAACAGAAGATATATATCGGAACTTTACGATATAGACAAAGACAAAATCTTATTTGTAAGCGATAGCAGTGCCGCACCTGAAAACCAATCTCAGTTTTCCAAACTCATACCGGAAATACTAGCACTTGATCTTGAGGATTACGGTAATGAAGATTGGAACTCTACTATCAATGTGAGTAATTTTCATGATTATATCATCGCAAATACTTATTCAATAAATGTAGATTGGCCGTGGAAAAATATAAAATTATTCAGATCTGAAGAGTATGATAATAATAGGATCAATTTCATACTCTCGGATATGGATTTCTCTATGGGTTATCAAACTGAAAGTCACCATAATAATCTGGATTTTCTCGGGAATGAGTATAAGCTAAGTGTGATATTTACTCATCTTTTCAAATCCGAAGGATTCAGAAATGATTTCATCAATCGATATTGCGATCTTCTGGCCACCGAACTAAGGCCAGGCAAAGCAACAGCTATACTTGACTCGCTCGTAAATCTATATGAGCCTCATATAGATTGGCATAGAAGTATATGGCCTGAATCTGCTCAAAACTGGACAGAAGGAACACAAGCCACTAAGGAATTTACAGAAAACAGAAATTACTGGATTTATGAGCATCTAATGGGTGAGTTTGATTTGCCTGGGCGATCCTATGTAAGGCTTTCCTCCAGCCATCCTGGCAATAGCCAAATCAGGTTTTCTGGCTTAACACATCGCCAGTTCCCATGGGCCGCTGAATATATGCAGGGTGTACCGATCACTCTGGAAGCTATACCATCGGAAGGTTATAGGTTCGTAAGGTGGGAACAGGACTATATATCCGGTGGGGCGAGTACTGAAATCATATTAGATAAGGCTGCTACAGATATCACAGCTATCTTCGAAAGGATAAAAACCACTGAACCTATAGATCGATCCCCTGTAATTAGCGAAATAATGTATGCAGCACCTCAGGATAATGATACCGGCGATTGGATCGAAATCTATAACCCTTCTAATCTTGCTATTGATGTATCTGGATGGTCGATTACAGATGACAGAGAGAAAGAACCTATGGTATTCCCTCAGGGAACTGAGATATCAGGTTATGGCTTTTTGATTTTGGCTGACAATGAAGAAAGCTTTACCGAACAATATAGCATCACTGAGAAAATGATACTTTTGCCAGATATACCTTTTGGCCTGTCCCGCAATGGCGACCAGATACTACTCATGAATAGTGAGGGAGAGCTTGTTGATTCTCTTATATACGAAGTAGGAACATCTGATTGGCCAGACGCAAATAGAAACGGCCGCTCGATTGTTTTAATTAACTGGTCTAGCGATAATACCTTAGGTGTTAACTGGGAACGCTCCACAATAGAAATGGGTTCGCCTGGGGATGCCATATATTCTTATGTGCCAAAAGAAGAACAAGATGATTTTTTCGGGCATAGAAGTATCCAAATATCAAAATCAGAAGGTGAATTGGATTTATCTAAATTCACAGATAACCCTAATATTATTGAGTATGCTTTTGTGCAATTAATCGGTAGGGTAATATTCTCTGAAAAAGGTAGCACAATTGATCTGACTAAGCTGAACCCGGCAATTTATTTAACAAGAATAGAAGTTGAAGTTGAGCAAGGTTACGGCTTTGAATATATTATGCTCAATGTAACAGAATAATATCTTAAATATAGCTATTTGCCAAAGCCCTGCCTGATCTTGAAAGCTAAAGATGTATCCTCGGCTGCGGTATCGACTATAGAGCTAATAGAGGCTGGCTGTCCGCGCTTTATTATCTCATTGATAAAATAACTGCGCTTCATATTCCACTTCTTTTCGAATATGTGCTTACCGGGATTGCTTTTTATTTTGCCTGTAGATTTTGAACCGAAATGATAGACTAAACTGTCGCCCGCGCCGATCAGTTTTCTCACACCAGCACTATAAAGCTTCATCGTAAAGTCAGGATCTGAGCCAAACCCAGGGTGGTATTCGGTACTCATCCCCCCAACGGTATCCCATAGTTTTTTGCTTATCATATTGGGTGGCCATGTAGAGCCCAGCCAGTCTTCCCGTGTTAAAGATCTAAACTCTTTTAGTAACCTGCTTTTTTGAAAATTCTCCGCTGTATCACCATAATCCCCAAATACTACAGACGGGTTTCCTGTATCGTGAGGTTCGATCATTGTGGAAGATACCATCATCGGCTCCCCTAATTCCTGGGCTTTATCCATGAGCTTCGTATCCCATCCAGGCAAGGGGTACATATCATCATTCATGTAAATAAGATAATCGGCTTTTGCATAATGGCGGGCCAGGTTTAAGGCATAGCAGATACCGATATTGGTTTTGCTGTGCAGTATGGTAATTGATTCCTCATTCAAGCTCTGGAGATAATCAAGACTACCGTCGGAGCCTTCGTTTAAAATAAATACTTTTTCAGCGAGCGATCTTGAATTTTCCTTTAGCCCTTCATAGCAGATTTTGAGATATGCCAGATTGTTCCAGGAAGGGATCATAACCGAATACTTATACTTATCAAGCCGGGATTCTTGTATTAATTGAATATCCATAAATTAAATATAAATCAGAAAAAAATCTCAGACAAACTTTTTGATATTATCGATAAGCTTTTTGCTTTCTTCTTCTATGGGGGCTTCAGCTATAATTCTGATAATTGGTTCTGTATTTGATGCCCTTAGCTGAACCCAACTATTATCAAAGTCTATTCTTATACCGTCAGAAGTATCTGCTTTTGCATTATCATACTCGCCACTGTCTTTTATTTTACCGACTAATTCGGATATATCACCATCAAAAGCCTGTTTTTCTTTTATAATATGATAATCTTTGATTTCAGAAGATAACTCAGATAATGTTTTGCCGCCCGCCAGTAAAGACGCGATAAGAGCGATACCAACTAAGGAATCCCTACCGTAATGGCATTCAGGAAGTATCACACCGCCAGAGCCTTCCCCTCCGATAACCGAGGCGTTCTCCTTCATCTTCTTAACCACGTTTATCTCACCTACCGGGGAGCGTTCGACCCTGGCTCCGTACTCAGCGGCTATATCATCAACCATCCTACTGGTTGATAGGTTCACCGTAATCACGGAACCGCTTGTATCCTCTCCGCGCTGCTGCATAGCCGATAGAACCGCTTTTGTGGCAAGTGCTATCGTTTTTTCCTCGCCGATTGCTCTGCCTTTTTCATCTATCAGAACTAACCTGTCTGCATCAGGATCAACCGCTATTCCAGCGTCGGCCTTATTCTCTTTTACAGACTCCATCAAATCTGCAAGATTACTTTCCAGCGGTTCAGGCGTATGCGGGAAAACCCCTGAGCCGTCGCAATATAGCTCTATACATTCGGTACCCAGCATTTCGAGAAGTTTGGGTACAAATCGAGAACCGGAAGCATTTACCGCATCTACCACAAAACGGAGTTTCCTTTCAAGCAGATCACTTACCTTGCCCTCGCCGAGAAAAGACAGACCGAGAACTGAGTTGATATGGGATAAATCTGCATCGTTTATAATAATCTCATTTATATGATTCGGCAGTTCAGCAGGATAACTATATTGTTCGTTATCGACCTTGGAAAAAAGCTCCGCGTTCTCTTCATCCCCTAGAAAAACACCTTCGGCATTCAAGAATTTCAGGCCGTTCCATTCCCCGGGATTATGCGATGCAGTAATTGATATACCGCCCGCGGCATCGGATTTCTCCGTCATAAGCTGTACGGTCGGCGTTGGTGCCATGCCGATAACCCTTACTTCTCTACCAAGTGATAGAAGTGTACCTACGGCTATCTTCTCTATCCAATTACCGCTTCGTCTTCCGTCCCTACCAACTACAACTGGCCCCCGTGGAAGCATAGCTGAATAAGCCGATACATAACCTGAAATCATATTGGGTGTAAGGCTGTCGCCCGCAGTGGCTCTGATTCCCGAGATAGAACGTACAAAAGGCATAACTTTTTGTCCCTATTGTTTTTAACAGAGTGAAGTCTATTTTACGAAATTGATACTTGTGTAATGTAATCTATAAATAGAAAAGTAGGAATGAATGGATTTTCAAGATAAAGTCATAGAATACGTAATGTCTATACCCTCCGGCAAAGTCTCAACTTACGGCAACATAGCAAAAGCATGTGGTATGGCAAGTTCAGCCAGACAGGTTGGTTATATTATGAACAGATGTAAAGAAAGGGATGAAGTGCCCTGCCATAGAGTAGTAAATAGAAACGGCTTCCTTACAGGAAAACTGCATTTTGAAACACCGACCGCCATGGAAGAAAAACTTGCCGATGAAGGTATCGAGTTCGAAAACGTATCAGATGATCTAATTAAGATTGACCTTGATAAATATCTTTGGAAAGCAGAATAAACAAACTGAACTAAGTTCGATTCAATACGGAAGCTCGCCTACTTTATCATCCCGTACATAAACTATATAGTCCCCGAACTTACTGATTTTAGTATAGCGTGATTTTATATAAGGCCTGATAATATCCGTCTGTTTTATCTGTGAACTCTGGTTAGGCTCATCCGACCCCCCGTAATCGGTCAGTACAAGCATTTTAGGTCCTGCTTCCTCAATCTGCTTGAATATCCTGTTCTGGGCGAGAAGATTGGTACTGATACCTGGATGCAATTCATGGAAATAAGTCGAAGGTCTTGTATCGGTCAGATGGTAAATCATAACATCATTAACCACGAAATCCGTGTGATCGGTAGGCCCTGAATAAAAGTAATCACCATCTTCAAGCTTGCTTTTAATTAGTTCCACAGTTGTTACATATCGTTTTGCCCACTTAGTATCTACCGCAGCCGGGAAAAAATCTCTGTGAGCAGAGAGAGTCTTCTCGCCATTGTTGATCTTGAGCAGGTGGTTACTGAGTTTCAGAATAGGATATCCACCAATAAACAGCAGACTGATTACCGTTACAACTCCACGTGTATAATGATTTCTGATCCAATCAAAAATCACAAGTAAGCATAGTATCGCTCCGATCCATGCCGGCAAGGTATGCTCTAAGTCTGACCTTACCATGGCGGTATTAAGAAGGTTAACCCCAAAATTGAATGCTGTTATTTCCAGCCAGAAACGGGCGCCGTTCAGTTTTATGATTTTCTTTTTCGTTCTGTAGATAATACCGATTATGGTGATCGTGAAGATGATCGGAGGTACATAGAATAAAACTGCCTCCCACAGCCTTATCAAAGGGTACCGCTCAGCCGATAACGCAGTAATTGGGTTGGGGAAGGGAAGCGACCTGTAATCACCGAATACCTCATAAGGTATATATATCAAGTTCTGCCAAAGCAGATCAAAACCAACAGTGCCTAATAGCAGAAAAAACGGGATAAGAAACGGCAAAAGGCCAAAGATCATATACATGGCTTTGGTTAGACCGTGCATCGCTTTTTTATGCCATGGCAAGCCATTTACCTTATCATCGCCCATAGAGAAGAAAAACACTGCCTGAAATATAGCACCAAACAGAAAGCCTGCTATATCATGCCTGAATAATGCGGCGAATCCTAAAGCGAAACCTGAAAAAACTACATATTTCAGAGTCTTGGTCTCAAAAAAACGGAACAGAAAATATCCTGATGCCAGACAAAACAGTAATGCGGTTGGTATAGCTCTCCCAAATAGGGGAAATATCGCTATCCATGCCGCGATAACCATTAAAGCTATGTATCTGCTCCTGCCAAAATGCAGCCGCCTAGAGATCGACAGCCAAAATGAAGCCATACTGATATAGATTAGAACAGTCAATATCCTTTCTACAAGTATCGAGGTACCAAATACAGAGAAAAAGCCCGCCAAAAGATAGAACTGCCCAGGGGCATATATAGTCCAGAAGTCCTTATAAGGCATTTCACCGTCAAGAACTCTTTCACCGCCTACGATTGCCAAGCCTTCATCATATACATTGATATCCTGAGTAAGACCTATAAAGAGGATGGTTGCGGCTATAAATACGAGAATGGTATTAAAAAAAACGTGCTTACCGTTGTAGCTGGTTGGCTTATTCATACTTTTAGTTTTTCGTACCTGCCCATAGAATATCGCTCCATAAAGTCAACCATTATCTCGTCCTCGGTCTTCATCATCTCCGCCGAGCTTCCCGAGAAATAAACCTTACCGTCATCGAGCATGGTTACCTGGCTGGCGATCTTAAATACGGAAAACATATCGTGTGTAATTACAACCGAGGTAACGTTGAGTTTTTTTGATAGCTCTAAGATCAAATTGTCTATCTGTTCGCTTGTTATTGGATCCAGCCCCGTGGTCGGCTCATCGTAGAATATATATTTCGGCTTCCCTACCAGAGCTCTCGCCACTCCAACCCTTTTTCTCATCCCCCCCGATAAGTCGCTCGGCTTTTTGGATTTCAGGATATTCCACTCTTTTGCAAAGGCGTTGGAGTCTTTTTCATCATAATCAGGTAGTAAGGATACAGCTGCCAAAACTCTTTTTGCCTCGGTTTCCATGGCTTCTATGTCGCGTTGGCCGTGTTCATACATCGATAGCACTATGTTTTCATATACATTGTATGAATCGAAAAGGGCTGCGTTCTGGAAGACATAACCCATTTTCTCTCTCATATCGAATAGGCCTTTATGGCTGAGCCTATCTACACGTTCACCGTCCACCTCTACAAAACCTGCATCGGGCTGCAACAGACCTACGATATGCTTTAGCAATACCGACTTGCCAGTTCCGGATTTACCGATGATACAGTAAGTATCACCGTCGTTTATCTTTACATCGACTCCCCGCAGAACATGCTTCCTGCCAAAAGACTTATATAACTGATTTATTTTGATCATTTCTGTTCCTTCTGATAATTGAAAATACGCAAATGGAGGCCAAACATTTCAATATCAGTATTATAGTGATCGGCAATGTACAGATAGTGCGGTTTTTAACCGAAAAACCATAACTCACATTTTAAATAACAATAAATTCAAATAAGCATTATATTATCTATACCTATCGATTCTATTTATACAATAAAGGATACTAATTGCTTTATAAAAATACAATTCAATAATCTTGCTTAGAGTAACCATTATATATAAATTGCAGTTTATAAAATTATTTTAATAATCATAACGATGTCTTTGTATTTAAGCTTAAATGCTAGTTGAGTTTAAATCTAAAGCAATCTATGAGGGATAAAAATGGACAGATTAGACGAGTTTGTTGATTTGATTGAAGACTGCCGGGTAGATTATGATAAGTTCTTTAACAAACACAACAAGACCGCTGGGGTAAGATTAAGAAAAAAAATGCAGGACGCACGTGCTCTCGCTAAGGTAATCAGGGATGAAGTGCAGAGGATTAACACCATAAATCAGGACTTTACAGATTCGATAAAGCAGTCCTGATATCTCATATACCCTTTGGTAGATTCGCCCGTTATTCGCCTTCAAAATACAAAAGCAGATCTTACAGATATCAATGTGCGTCTAGCCAATTGAGCCCTTTGCCTGTATCTACTATTACAGGCACCCTTCCAAGTGAGATAGAGCTTTCCATTTCCCTTTTTACCATTTCGGCAGTGGCATCATATCTGTCATGTTCTACTTCTATGATTATCTCATCATGCACCTGCAGCAGCATATCTGCTTTGTAGGATCTGTCTTTAAGAATTTCATGTATCTTAATCATAGCCACTTTCATCATATCTGCCGCCGTACCTTGGATTGGGAGGTTTATAGCTCCTCTTTCAGCGGCTTGCTGAGCGGTTCTGTTTGAAGAGTTTATATCCTTGAAATATCTCCGCCTTCCGAACAGTGTCTCAGCATAACCGTTCACCTTTACAAAGCTTTTCGTTTCGTCGATATACTTCTTTATCCCAGGGTAACTTTCAAAATACGTGTCGATTATTTCTTTGGAATGGCTTCTTTCCAAACCAAGCCTCTGGGAGAGCCCAAAAACCCCTAAACCGTACATAATACCGAAATTTACAGTCTTGGCTATTCTTCTGTCATCTGATGTAACATCCTCGATATCTTTGCTGTAAAGCCCAGCCGCTGTTGCCGCGTGTATGTCCAATCCGTTCTCAAAAGCCTCTATAAGCGTATCGTCCTCACTTATATATGCCATTATCCTAAGTTCTACCTGGGAATAATCAGCCGAAAGAAGAGTCTTGCCTTCATCTGCTACAAATGCCTTCCGTACTAATTTACCCATTTCGGTTCTGATAGGGATATTCTGCAGGTTGGGGTCGGTTGAGGAAAGTCGGCCTGTGGAAGCAACCGTTTGGTTGTAAGTAGTATGTATTCTGCCGGTATCCGGGTTTATCAATTTAGGCAAGGAGTCTGTATAGGTTGATTTCAGCTTTCTCAACTGTCTGTATTCCAATACATTGCTGGCTATCGGCCATTGATTCGCTAAATCGCTTAAAACATTCACATTCGTAGAGTACCCTGTCTTCGTTTTTTTAACCGGGGGGATCATCATTTTTTCAAAAAGCACATGCCCCAGCTGCTTCGGGGAGTCGATATTGAACTCAGTACCCGCTTCTTCGAAAATACTTTCCTGTAGTTTAGCAGTCGTTTCGGATATATCATTCGATATTTCAGCCAGTGCTGATGTATCTATCATAATACCCTTGGCTTCCATATCGGTCAGTACCTCCACCATAGGATATTCCAATTCTCTGGCTAACTTATCTAGTTTTTCTTCTTTAAGTTTACTTTCCAGTACTTCTTTCAGCCTGATTACCAGATCTGCATCCTCGCAGGCATAATCCTTTACGGCCTCCGGTTTGAGATCGGCCATTGATTTTTGGTCTTTTTTCTTTTCACCGATAAGGCTTGTAATGCTTACTGGCTTATATCCCAGCCATCTTTCGCATAGTGCATCAAGATTGTGCTTGGGGTCTGGATCGATAATATATGAAGCAAGCATACTGTCAAAAGTTATCCCCGAAACCTCTATAGTATGGCGCTTAAGGATGTAAGTGTCAAACTTGATGTTCTGCCCGCCTTTCGGCCGTTTCTTATCTTCCAGTACGGGTTTTACTACCTTGATAAAATCCTCGATAAAAATACTGTTACCAGTATGCAGAGGCTTTTCCTCACCGAAATCCAGCTCCTGCTTTTTGCCGCTAACTCTGTCATAATTTATCGGTGCATAAAATGCCACACCTTTTTCGGTAGAAAAAGCAAAGCCCACTATATCGCAACTGTCCCTGTCCAACGAGCTGGTTTCCAGATCAAAAGACAAGAATCGACCTTCTGGGATTTCATTTAAAGCTTTTTCTAAATCTTCCGACGTAGAAAGGAGACGGTAATCAATATCAGCCGTATCAATGGTTTCAATAGGGGTGGGGATGATTTTTCCTTCAGAAACTGAGCCACTATCTTTGCCGTCCCAGCCGATTTTCCTATCCTGCCATTTGCGCCTTAGCGTACGGAATCCCATACTGTCGAAAAATCTATCTAGCGACTCCCATTCCGGTTCATCCAGGTTGCAGTCATCGAGTGTGAAAGGTATGTCAGCATCGATTTTGATTGTAACAAGCTCTTTAGAAAGAAAAGCCATTTCCTTACCGTTTTCAAGCTTGCTTTTTAAAGCTTTCTTGGTGATTTTCTCAAGATTCTCATAAACCCCCTCAAGCGAACCGTACTCTTGGATAAGCGGGATAGCGGTCTTCTCGCCCACACCCTTTATTCCAGGTACATTATCGATAGAATCCCCCAGAAGTGCCTGCACATCAATGACCTGCCCAGGCTTTACACCGAACTTTTCCTCTACTTCGTCATAGCTGATATACTTTATTCCATTACCGAGGTGATTGGGCCGGAGAATGGCAACATGATCAGATACGAGTTGGAAAAAATCCTTGTCAGAAGTAAGGCAGAAAGCATCTTCCTCGTTCTTTGTAGCCTGATAGGCCAATGTACCGATAATGTCATCAGCCTCTAAGCCGTCTTTTTCGATCTGCGGTATGCCCATAAGCTTTAGCATATCTTTTATTTTCTCGAGCTGGGGCTTGAAGTCCTCAGGCGGATCAGTCCTGTTGGCTTTATATTCGGGATACATCTCATGCCTGAACGTCGGGGCGGAAGTGTCGAATACAACGGCCGCTCTGTCAGGCTCTTCTTTTTCGAAAAGGCTGGTCAGCATGTTGGTAAAAGCGAAAACGGCAAAAGTCGGTTCGCCTGCATCGTTGCTAAGCCCTGAACGAGACATTGCATGATATGCACGAAAAACAAGAGACATTCCGTCGATAAGAAATAACCTTGGCATGAATTAAATTCGAATTGTGAGAAAACTTTCCTGTACAACCGCAATTTAGCGGTATATTCTTACAAAGCAAACGCCTAATATCGCAAGGCTATTGGAAAGTCAACCAAAAATAGTTAAATTAAAGAACCATTTTCAAATATTATAGCAGGAATGGCAATGATCGAACCTACGAGCCAAGTTGCAGGCCAAGAAAGAGTTGAATATAACAACGCTGTCAACCGAGAGAGCAGATCAGTAGAAAGGGAGCAGAAAGTGAACGAACTCAGAGGTTCGGCTCAGCAAGAAGCTAACCGCCCGGAAGAGATACTGCTGGATCAGACTATGCAGCTCTCCGTATCTGGAAACAACCTGCAAACCGCTGAGAAAACTGCCAGAAAACAAATAGAACAAGGCTTTCTTGATGTAAGGGTCTGAATATAACCCATAACATAAATTTTAATAGGCACATATTTTTATTTATACGCTTTGTGCTTAATATACGATTACTGATCAATGAAAGAACTTCGTAAAGAACTCTTTGAAAAAATCGCTTCCAGCGATAAGCTCTCCAGTTTCATACAGTCCTCTGCAGTTGACGGAATGTGGTATTGGGATCTTACCGATAGCTCTCGCTATTGGATCAGCGATAGCCTATGGATAACGTTGGGCTATGATCCTAAAGAAGCGAGAGAAAACAATATTATTTTAGAATCTCTTACATTTCCAGAAGATGTTCAAAAAGCGAGCAAAGCTTCTGGTGAGGTCGTATCGGATCCCTCTAAAAGATTTAAGGTCACTATCAGGTACTGGCATAAAAACGGCAATATAGTATATCTCGATACCAGAGGGACTGCGGTTTTTGACGAAAATGGAATACCTTATAGATTTTTTGGTATAGCCCATAATATAACCCCCCAGATAGAGACGGAACGTAGGCTCAAAAAAGAAAGAGACAGATTCAAATCTATAATATCAAGCTCGGATCTAGGTACTTGGGAGTGGAACGTCCAGACAGGCGAAACCAGATTCAATGATAAATGGGCTGAGATTATAGGATATTCTTTGCAAGAATTGCAACCGATAAACATAGATACTTGGATTGGAAACGCGAATTCAGACGATCTTGAAAAATCCAACAACAAACTACAGAATCATTTTGAAGGCAAAAGCGATTTTTACGTAGCTGAAGCCAGAATGAAGCATAAGGCCGGGCACTGGGTCTGGGTAATGGATAAAGGAAAAGTCATCTCTTGGACAGAAGACGGCAAACCCGAGTGGATGGTAGGAACACATCAGGATATAACTACTAAGAAAAGGATGGAGAGGTCCCTTGCGAAAGCCTACCGCAATACTCAAACCCTGATCAACTCAGCTCCGGTATCGATTGCGATGTTCGATAGCGATATGAATTATATCGCCGCATCACCCACCTGGCTTAAAGAGAACGGACTTGAGAACAAAGCTTTTATAGGCATCAACCACTATAATGTTTCCAGTAAGATTAGCGACTCTTGGAAAGAAGTACATAAAGAGGCATTGTCAGGGAAAACGATCCAACAAGACGCAGAACTGGTAAATGATATCAACGGCCAGCAAAGATGGATAAAATGGGACGTTAGGCCTTGGTATAAAGAATCGGAAATCGGCGGAATAATCATCTATTCCGATGATATCACTAATCTCAAACTACAAAAGCTGGAACTCGAAAAAGCAAATGAATTACTCCTGAAGACAAACGAAATCGCGGAGATAGGGCACTGGAAAGTAGATCTGGTGAAAATGGAGGTTGACTGGAGCGATGCAACAAAAAAAATTCACGAAGTAAGTAAAGATTATAAAGGTAAAGTAGAAGACGGTATCAATTTCTACAAAGAAGGTGAAAGTAGGGATAAGGTAGCAAAGATATTTAATAAAGCAATTGCAGAGGGCATACCCTTCGATGAAGAACTTATAATCATAACAGCAAAAGGCAAAGAGAGATGGGTTCGAACCATCGGCCTGCCTGAAATGAAGGACGGTCAGTGTATATACATACATGGCCTGTTTATCAATATAGACAAACAAAAACGATATAATGATTCAGTTCTCAATATCGCCGAGAACTACAGATCACTACTTCAGTCCCTGCCGGACAAGATTTATAAAACCAACGCCGAAGGCCAGATGCTGGCTTCATACGGAAAAGGTGACTTTAAGGAAGTCATCACAAACAGTGGGTTCGATGATATAGAAAAAGAGATTAAACCTACTTCCTTAGCCAAAAAACTCTCAGATGAATATTTACTCTCCGTTTCTGAGGAAAAGTATTTCGAACATTACGACAAAGAGGAGAGTTCTTGGTTCGAAGTCCGTATCATACCTGATATTAAATCAAAAAGTAACCTGATACTGATTCGCGATATATCGAAACGAAAAGAGGCCGAAAGCGAACTTACGGAGATGGGTGTACTTCTGGAAAGAACGAATAAAATAGCCGGAGTTGGTAGTTGGGAAGTAGATCTTGTCGATAACAGCTTAACCTGTAATAGTACCGTTAAAGAAATACTGGAAATCCCAAAAGAATTCCAACTGTACCAGACTAATGTACCCTCATTTTTTACAAGCGAGGATTATATAGCCTTTAGATCATCGATCAGAGAATCAATAGATAACCAAGCGACATTTGACGAAGAATTCCAGAATCTCACTTTCGAGGGTAATAGGATATGGACTCGAATAGTCGGTTATCCGGAGTTTGAAGGTTCAAAGTGCGTCCGTTTTTACGGGGTATTACTGAATATCGATACACAAAAGCGGACAAGTGAAAAAATGATTCTCAAAGAGACTCAGTTCCTTACCGCTTTTGAGTCTACTGAACTCGGTATGGTAATAGCCTCTGTAAAAGGTTTCATCCAGGATTGCAACGAAAGATTTTCCGACCTGATGGGTTATAAGAAAAATGATATAATAGGCAGCCATTTCAGTAGATACACTATTAAGGAAGAAGTAGCGGCTGAAGTTGAGATGCTCATAGAAATCGAACAGGGTACAAGAGACAGCTATACTATCGAAAAGAAAAACGTCAGAAAAAACGGTGAAGAAATCTGGATATTGCTTGTTATATCCGC